>DATKGA010000121.1:0-8162 GCA_035510935.1 Acidobacteriaceae bacterium | reverse complement strand
GCAAATCCCCGTGACAAGTTCCCCGGCCCTCGAAAATTCTCCTAACCCACCCCACACCAACCACTTCCACCAAAAATAATGGTGTTGTGCCTACGACATACCCAATGACTATAATCAATCCAGCTTGGAGGGACGCAATGGCTAAGGTGACTCTGTATAAACCGGATGGTAATGTGTTTTACCAAAACGTTAGCAATATCAGAGTGGAGGACGGGGTTTTGACCTTTGAATCCAAGGGACATTTGGATTTTAAGGGTGTAAAAGTAACAGCGACCGTACCCTTTGTCGTTGAAGAAGAAACAGAGGGTGGTCTGTGACCGTAACCGGGCGACCCACGTCTCGATTTTGAGACGTGGGTGCCATCACCGCCCTCACTTCATCGCCAACCTCGGCGGGTGGCCCAGGTCTGAATAGCTCCACAAATCGGGTGCCCCATCCCTCGCTTTTGAGACCTTTGCTAACACGTCATCCCACACCACCCCTCCAACAATTTTTTTACGCAAATTTCCCCGTAAATCCGCGTGTCAAGCCCCTCGGCCCCCAAAAATCGGTAGTGTCCTAATTTGAATTGTCTATCCATTCATAGCACCTTGGTTTGGAATGCTGATTGCAGCGTTTACGGTGCTGCGTATCCACTCGGACAGGCTTTGCTTGCTGACCTTGGCAGCGGCGGTCACACGCTTTAGATCATCTGTGCTGAAACGTACCTGCACGGTCTTTCCCTTGGCCGCTCCCTTGGGGAGTTTAGGGCGTCCGGGTTTCTTAGGCTTGGGCTGTATTGGCATTGCCATACTCCTGAACTATGAAGGCCCGTACCGCCTTAGCTGGCGAGAGAGCCGGGTGGATGTGTAGGACGGTTACGGGGAGTGGTTTGGCCGGATCGCCGGTGTCGTGTAGCCATGCATATGCTGTGTCCGTTTGAGGATGGCCCTTTAGGTCGAATACTTCCACCACCCCATCCCAAATTGTCTTTCCCTTCCATGTTTCCTTAACAGGCACACTCTCACGGTGTGTAGCCGTTACGCCGTGGAGCTTATGAATCACATCCCGCAACTCTTCAATTACCGTCATGCAGCCGCCTCGATCAATTCCCCGATGCTGAGTTGCGTGTGGGCTACACCCGCTGCCATCGCAGGGGTGCAGCGCAGCGTGTTGTGACGCTTGACGAAGTTGTAATAGGCGAAGTGAAGCCCAACCGCAGCGACAAAGTTCTCGCGCTTCTTGCTGAATGCCAGAGTGAGGCGAGTTAGACGGCGCATGTGAAGGCGGGTGGTTGCATTCAGCCGCTCAACATAGCTAGTCGAAATCAGGTCAAAGTTCGGGCGACCCGTCTGAATGATCTTCTCCGAAGAGAGTACGCCAGACGTACTGTATCGACGTTCCCCAAACTCGTGCGTCCCGTAGGTCTTGATGATCTTGCCGTAGTCAACATTGTTGCCGAAGGACTTCTGCATTGCATCTGTGTAGGCATAGAAGCCGTCCGTCGAAACCTGAACCCGATAGGCCATCCGGCTGGCTACATCCGCGACAAAGGCATCCGCTGCCGCTTGGCTGCGATCCGCTACCATGAAGGTGGGCAACAGCTTTGTCTCGGAGTCGATAGCGCACCACGTCCAAACGTCGCCTACATCTTTACTGTCGCCCCGCTTTACGCTCCGCTCTTTCTTGCCCACGAATCCCCAAATCTCATCCAACTCCAACCGAGTGCAGGGCAGGTCGCGCATAGTCGCATCCATCATAGTGGTGCAGCCCTGCCCAACCTTCACGCCCAGCCGCATGATCGTATCGCGGTGAACGCCGGTCATGCGCTCGATTGAGCGGATGCTGGAACCCTCAGCCAGTGCGCCGATGATTGCGATTTGCTTGTCGGTATTGAGTACGTTTGCCATGTAATTACTGTACTGCAATAAATAGGATGGTGTCAAGTGTTTTTGTAGTACAATTTCAGAATTATGCTGAAAAGTTTGGCTACTCTCTGTATGTTCGGAGCATTCCTGCTTGGGTGGCCATGCGTGGCCGAAGATCAACAGGCCGCCTCCCATACAGCAAATCACCAGGCCACCCAGAGTGATAAGGCAGTCCAGCCAACGCACGTTGTCATAGACCCACCCTTGCCCCCCTCTAGCAGCAAGCCAGAATCCTCCAACGGTCAAGAGCAAACCCCAGAGAAACCGCTGCCGAGGTACGAACGACCTGAATGGGTCATCGTATACGTCACGATAGTTTATGCATTTATCGCCTGGCGTACCCTCCGTGCGATCAGAAAACAGGCTGACATTACGGAGCAACAGGCCGCCGATGCTCGTAAGTCGGCTACCTCTGCGGAGTCCATTTCTAACGAAACCCTCAAAGCAATCAAGCGGCAGGGCGATTGGATGCGGCTCTCTGCCAAAGCCCAAAAGCTCTCCGCGAAGGCTGCGATTACAGGAGCGAAGGCGGCACTGGAAAGCGCTCACACGGCCTCCACCAGCATCAACGCGATGATAAACAAGGAACGTGCGAGACTCCGAATCATTCGTCTTCCCCTTGAAGACAAGCCCTTGCACCCCGGATATAAGCGAAAGATGACCACCCTTATGGGCGTGGACACTCCCCCAGTTTGCCTTGAGACTGACCGCTTCGGGATCGCTATACATAACGACGGGGAGACGAGCGGCTACAATGTCTCCGCCATATCTACCGTCGAGGTGATAGCTGAGTTTGGTAAAGTCCTGCTTCACCAGTCTATTTCTACCTATGTTGGGGTTTTGGGATCGAACAAGAGGAGCGGTGACATAATCATTCCCCTGTTTGGAGGAATTGACCAAGAAGTTCTTGATGAGATTCACAACGCGAAAGCTAACCTTTCCTTTTATGGCGTCGTCAAGTATGACGATGCCTTTGAGAAGGAAAGGGTTTCTGAGTTCAATTACATTTGGAACACTGCGAAAACCGATTTGGGGCCACCATTTGGCTCTATTGATACTTCGGCATGGATCGACGGCCCACCGGGTTCCAATCGCACCACATAGGAACGCCAAGGCCAGAATCCAAATTAGGACACCACCCAAAAATCCCCCTAACCCACATCCCACCAATCACTTCCACCGAAAAAATAGTTGGCATAGTAGTTTCCCTCCACGGCGTATAATTAAATCAGTAAGCAAAACCGCACGCAGACCCGGCCAACCCGCCGGGTCTTCGCTTTTAATACGTCTCGTGCGCTTAGCGCGTGCTTAACCTGCATTTTATGAATACTTTACGCTATTAGCACGGGGGGGGGTACACAGCCAGCAACTCAAGGGGGCTTCTCATCGCCCCACATTCCGCGCCGCCTTCAGCGCCACCATCCCCAGCGCGCAGATCACTGCGATCAGCGCGATCCACAGCAGCTCAGGGTGCCGCGCCGTGAACGGACGAACCTCCGCCGCCGGTGCACGATACTTCGGGTTCAGCTTCTCCGGCCCAAGCTCCGCCACCAGCGCCTGCGATGTCATAAACAGACGCGCATAGTTGTAAGCCGGCGCAGCCAGCCGGGAATCGCCGTAGAACAGAGCCAAGCTCGCCCCGTCAACCGGGGCCTCGAAGCAGATCTTTCGCTGGCGCATCTCCAGCCGCACCGCGGCAACCGGCAGCGGCTGCTCGTCGTCATTATCGATCGCCACCTCGACCTTTGCAGCGCGCTGTAGGTTCGCCCCCAGGATCGCGTCTACCGCAAGCTGCTCCGTGCGAATCTCACCTGCGGCATCCGTGGAATGGACACGTTGGATACTGCCGGTCACCACCTCAGGCAACGCCGCGCGCCCGCCATCGTCCGCCCCATCGGCCAACGCCGTCACCTTCACCGCGCGACTGAAGTTTCCCGCAAACTCCTGCGCCAGCTCGAACGACACACGCTCTACCGGCACACGCGCCGGAACCACAAACATCGCAATCATCTCGCGGCCCTTCGTCACCACCACACTCGTCTCCGCAACAGTGGTGTAGACGCTCTGCGCCTCGCGGCTCGGTGGCACCGTCGCGCCCAGCACCATCACCGGAACAAAGCGCGCGGCAGGTTTCCCCTGCGCAGGAGAAATTTTCAGGTCCACATGGAGAAAGCGATACCTCGTCTCCTGCAACTGAATCGTCGTATCGCGCGAAAGGTGCTGCGACGCCAGATCGAAGAGCCTGAATGTCCCAAGGTCAACCGATTTGTCTCTTTCACCGCCGGGGCCCACATCATTTGTACCGGTGACCGTCGCCGTGGCAATAAAGTCATGCACCGCCGGATCGAGATCGAGCGTTACATCCGTATAGGCCCGCTGCGGCATCTCCAGATCGAACGTGATCAGCGCACTTCCCTTGCTGGCCCCCGGCTTAGCTCTCAGATTCAGCACATGCGCCGTCTCGGTCTCGTCGGTTGCCGCTTCGCTCAGCGTGATCGCGTAGGGAACCTCACGTAGCGCCTCGCCCGGCGCCCCCTGCTGCGTCGAAAAAATCCGCACGTCCGACAGCGATGGCGCGGCATGAGGAAATATCTGCGCATCCAGCACAGCGCAGACCTGACCACTGCCCCCTTGTCTCTCGCCTCCACCCACACGGATCGCGCGCTCGTAGAGCATCGCTCCCGGCTGCGCCACCGGCGGCTGGTTCGCCGTCGCGGCCTGCCACAGCAGCACCGCCAGCAGAGCCGCAGCCCTCATCGCCCGCCCTCAGCGTCCGCTCCCTGCGCCGAATCGTTCCCGTCTGCCATCGCACTACTGTAACGCCTCAACCGCAGCCGGGTCACGCACTCCATTCCTGCAAATCCATGCGCCAGTGGCGCTAGGATGCTGTGCCTGATACTCTACTCGGCAATTGTGACGCCGCAATCCAAGCCGACACGCGTACTGGTCATCGACGACGACCCGATGAGTCGCGACCTGCTCTCGGTACTGCTGCAGGCCGAAGGGTACGAGGTCGAGTGCGCCGAGTCCGGCGAGTACGCAATCGCCCACATCCTTCACTCCGCCACCGCGCATTGCCTTGTGCTCGCCGATGCGCAGATGCCCGGCCTCACCGGCGCCGGGCTGGCCGGCGAGTTACGCCGCGTCTGCCCCGCGGAGACCCTTCTGCTGGCCATGAGCGGAAGCCGACCGCCCGAGCAGGCCATCGCTAATTTCGACGGATTTCTGCTGAAACCCTTCACCATGGAGCAGATTGCAGCCGCTCTGCAGGCACACAAGTCTTCCTCCGCCGCTCCCAAAGCTGCTGCCAGGCGGGAGCGATGGACCGTCGTCCGCGGCCCCGCCGGGCGAACCCCGTCCAACGCCAGGTTGATCTCAATCTCTGCGTCTTCCGCGCCACAGACCGCATCCAGTAGGCGCGCACGCGGCCAACCGCAGCAGCTTTCATCCGCCCAGGCTGCCCCAGGACGCCTGCCGGGCGACCAACCTGTATTGAACGAGGATACCTATCAACAGCTTGCAGCTTCCATGCCTGCGGCCCAGCTCCTCCAAATGTATGCAATGTGCCTGAACGATGTGCGTACTCGCATCACCACAATGCGCCGGCTGGTGGCCGCCCACGATGGCCCAGCCTTCGTGCGCGAGGCGCATTCCATCAAGGGAGGCTGTGGCATGCTGGGCGCTGTCGAATTGTACCGAATAGCTGCTGAAATGGAGTCGGTCGGCCTCGAAGCCGCTACTGTGGAGGGTGTGCAGGCGGTTAACTCTCTTGATGAGTTGACTTACGCATGTGACCGGCTTGAGCGTATTCTTGGGTCACGCGTCTGATCGAACATTTCCTGGTTAAGTTGTGCGAGGTCACGCCAATGACTGAAAAAGCCGAAAAGAACAGTCAGCCCGCAAGTAAAGCTTATGCGCCCTCCCATGCCCTGGCGACCATCCGGATCGTCGTGGCAGACGATCATCCCGTGGTCCGCTTTGGCGTCCGCAACATGCTGATAAGCGAACCCGGCTTTGAAGTGGTCGGCGAGGCGGAGGACGGCGACGAAGCCGTTACCCAGACGCTCGAACTCGAGCCGGACATCCTGCTGCTCGACCTTCTCATGCCTCGTCTTCCCGGCCTCGAAGCCATGCGGGCCATCATGACCCGATCGCCGCGCGTCAAGATCGTGCTGCTCACCAGCACCATCACCCAGCAGCAGATCATCGAGGCGCTACAGATCGGCGCGCGCGGGATCGTGCTCAAGGACTCGGTCGCGGGCGACCTGTCGCAGGCGCTGCGCGCCGTGCTTGGCGGCGATTACTGGATCGGCGGCGAACGCGTCGCAAACCTGGTGAAGGCACTACAGGGTTTGATGGCCCAGGCGGCTGTAGCTCCCGATCGCAAGACCTACGGCCTCACCCCCCGGGAGCTCGAGGTCGTCGCCTGCATCGTTGAAGGATGCAGCAACCGCGACATCGCAAAGCAGTTCTCCATCAGCGAGGAGACGGTCAAACGCCACCTCTCCAATGTCTTCGACAAAACCGGCGTCTCCACCCGGCTCGAACTCGCCCTCTTCACCATCGCCCACAAACTCGTCGATCTATAGTCTGCATCCCGTATTTGGGTGCCTCATATCTCGCTTCTGAGATATGGGTGCATTTAGCGCTCGGCGGTCACTTCAGTAGAATCGAATCATGGGCCAAGAAGACGGTACAACTCTCAGCCAGGTTCCTGCGCGGGACAACACCCTCTACGACCTGATCGTTATCGGCTCCGGTCCCACCGGCATGGCATGCGCCATCGAGGCCCAGCGCCGCGGATTCAGCGCAATGCTGGTGGATAAGGGATGCCTCTGCAACTCGCTCTTCCACTATCCCGAGCACATGACCTTTTTCACCACGCCGGAGCTGCTGGAGATCGGCGACATGCCCTTCTCCACTCCCAACCAGAAGCCCACCCGCGTGGAGGCGCTGGAGTACTATCGCAAGGTGGCCGAACACTACTCGCTCAACGTGCGCCCCTACCAGACGGTGGAGCGCGTCAGCGGCGGGGACGGCGATTTTGCCGTCCATACTTCAGACCGCTTCGGCCGGCCCATCAAGCATCGCGCGCGCAAGCTGGTCCTCGCCACCGGATACTACGACCTGCCCAACCTGCTCGGCATCCCCGGCGAAGAGCTGAGCAAGGTGCAGCACTACTACAACGATCCGCACCCCTACTATGGCCTCAATGTCGCCATCATCGGCGGCAAAAACTCCGCCGCCATCGCCGCCCTCGAACTATGGCGCCACGGAGCGCGCGTCACCCTCATCCATCGCAAGCCCGAGATGCATAAGCATGTGAAGTACTGGATACTGCCCGACATCAACAACCGCATCAAGGACGGCGCCATCACGGCCCATTTCTCCTCCACCGTCACCCGCATCACCGAGGACGAGGTCATCCTGGCCACTCCAACCGGCAGCATGGCTATCGCCAACGACTTCGTCTTCGCGCTCACTGGCTACCACCCCGACTTCAGCTTCCTGGAGAAGCTCGGCATCCGCTTCGACGAGGCCAACGACCGCTGCCCCGTCTGCAATACCGGCACACTGGAATCCAACGTCCCCGGCATATACCTCGCCGGAGTCATCATCGCCGGTCGTCGCACCAACGAGATCTTCATCGAGAACGGCCGCTTCCACGGCAAGCTCATCGCCGAAGACCTTGTGCGCAAGCTGCAACCGTCCCGTGTCTAGTTCGTTTTGCATAAGGCACGATTTCGCAGGCTGCGGAAAATCTCTGTTTTGCTTAAGGGCACGCCTTTAGCCGTGCCACCACAGACGTGGAAAGAGAGGGGCTTTAGCCCCGGGCATCTTTGTTCTTCCGTTTTGATCTGATCTTAAGCCAGTAGATGAATTTCACCAGCCCGAAATAAAACAAGCCATTGATGACGGCAGCAACCCATAGATGGAATGCGTGCACATTTCCAGAGACCACCATCGAGCCAATCAACCCTGGAATGAGTAGGCACATCACTGCCTCTTGAGTAATTCCGAGAACTGCATTGTCCGATATAGAACTGAGTTGCTGAACCGTTAGACTGGCTGCCGCAAGCAAACCGCCCACAGCAAAAGCGATGATTGTCCCTCTGCTATTCACTTATTAATCTCTGTGTTCTCTCTCTTGCTCTGTAATCTCGGTGCTTCGCTTTACTTCTGCACCGAGAACGCGAAGATTGTCTCCGAGTGCATTGTCTGCCCCGGCTTCAAGAGTGTGCTGGGGAACGCGGG
>DATKGA010000120.1:0-23156 GCA_035510935.1 Acidobacteriaceae bacterium | reverse complement strand
GGATGGTCGCATCGAAGTCGTCCTTGCCGATGCCGCAACCCAGCGCAGTAATCATCGCGCGGATCTCTTCGTGGCCGAGCATCTTGTCGTAGCGCGCCTTCTCCACATTCAAAATCTTGCCCTTCAGCGGCAGGATGGCCTGGAAGCGCCGGTCGCGGCCCTGCTTGGCGGTGCCTCCGGCGGATTCGCCCTCGACGAGATAGAGTTCGCAGCGGTCGGGTTGGCGCTCGCTGCAGTCGGAGAGCTTGCCGGGCAACCCACCGCCATCCAGCGCTCCCTTGCGGCGGGTGAGGTCGCGTGCCTTGCGGGCAGCCTCGCGGGCGCGCGCTGCGTCGATGGCCTTGTTAATGATCTTGCGGGCGATGGTGGGATTTTGTTCCAGAAACGCTCCCAGCCGCTCGTTGATGAAGGCCTGCACCGTGCCTGCAATGTCGGAGTTGAGCTTGCCCTTGGTCTGTCCCTCGAACTGCGGCTGCGACAGCTTGACCGAGATGACCACCACCAGTCCCTCGCGCACATCGTCGCCGGAGAGGTTTTCCTTCACGTCCTTGAAGAGGCCAAGCGACTGGCCAACGGCGTTGATCGTTCGTGTCAGCGCTGTTTTAAATCCAGACAGATGCGTGCCGCCGTCCACCGTATTGATGTTGTTGGCAAAGGTGAAGACGGTTTCGGAGTAGGCGTCGTTGTATTGCAGGCCAATCTCCATGGCGACGCCATCGCGCTCCGCCTCCATGTAGATGGGCTTATCGTGCAGCACCTGCTTGCCGCGGTTGAGGTGCTTGATGAACTCGGCAATGCCGCCTGCGTATTTGAAGAGTTGCTGCTTGCTCTCGCCGGTCTTGGAGTCGGTGGTGCGCTCGTCGGTCAGCGTAATCTCAAGGCCTTTGTTGAGGAAGGCAAGTTCGCGCAGGCGCTGGGCCAGCGTGTCGTAGTTGAATTCGGTGACGGTGAAGATGGAGCGGTCGGGCAGGAAGTGGACCATGGTGCCGCGCTGTTTCGACGGCCCCATCTTGCGCAGCTTGCTGACGGGGGCGCCCTTGGCGTAGTCCTGCTCCCAGGCGAATCCATCGCGCCATATCTCCACGTCCAACTCTTCGGAGAGGGCGTTGACGCAACTGACGCCCACGCCGTGCAGTCCGCCGGAGACCTTGTAGTTGGAGGCGTCGAACTTGCCTCCTGCGTGCAGCTTTGTGAGCACCACCTGGACTGCCGGCATCTTGACGCCGTCGGTGACCATATCGTCCACTGGGATGCCGCGCCCGTCGTCCACCACGGTGATGGAGTTGTCGACGTGGATGGTGACGTCAATGCGTGTTGCGTGTCCGCCCAGCGCCTCGTCGACCGAGTTGTCCACGACTTCGTAGACCAAGTGATGCAGGCCCATCTCGCCGGTCGATCCGATGTACATGGCCGGA
This sequence comes from Acidobacteriaceae bacterium, assembly GCA_035510935.1. GTDB lineage: Bacteria > Acidobacteriota > Terriglobia > Terriglobales > Acidobacteriaceae > Edaphobacter. Next base: position 21,741 of record DATKGA010000120.1, on the reverse strand, counting down.
CGCAGACGGACGGCGGCAAGGCCTTCCAGAACGGTGATGTTCTCCGCGGAGTAGCCGCTGCCATCTTTCGCAGTGGAGGAGGGCGTGGCAACTGGAGGCGGGGTCGCCAGGGTGGGCTTTGCGTCCTGATTAAGCGCGAGCAGTTCAGGCTCGGGGCTGATTACGGTGGATGCCATTCACACTCCACGCGGCTGTGCTGCCGCGGCAAAAATCAGGGACTTGAATCGAAGGCTGAAAGCCGGCCCGAAGACTTGCCAGAAGGCGCGCTAAATCAGTGTTTTCAGCGGAATTCGGCCTTCTGTTTACTAATTGATTATAGCACATTTTGGAGGGTGATTTGGAGGCTGGTTTCCGGTGCAAAAAGAGGGAGTTAAGGCCCGGCGTGGCCCCGTCTCAAGCCCGGAATTGGGGGTTACTCCGGCGGTGTGGGAGTGGCCGCGACGCGAGTGGTCTAGTGGATGGCGATTTGGCCATAGTGCGAGGCAGTCCATGCGGTAGAGGTGATGGTCGCGGTGGGGGCGGTGATGCCCGATGCGTTCGGCGAATACACAAGAATCGACGGAACCAAAGTGGATGGATTCTCATTCACTGTGTATAGGTTGCCAGTGGCATCCACGGCTACGCCCAAGAACAACTGCGCAGAGGGTGAATCCAGTGACCTTATCGGTGCCACGTTCCCGTTCGCACCGGGAGCGAACTCCAGCAGTACTTACGTAGCAATGCTATCGGACGTTGTGAATATGTCTCCAACTGCGTCCACCGTAATTCCCGATGGCCATAAAAAAAGCCCGGTAGCGTTCCCAACTATCACTCTGGTTGGCAGGACGCTGCCATTTTCTGTAGACGAGAAGACCAGAACATTGGAGCCGTAGTTATTTGCCACGTAAATGTTTTGCGCACTGTCCACGGCAAGCGAGAGCGCGTCGTTGAGCAGCGCCATTGGGCCGTTTATCTGTCGGGTCGGAGCTGCGTTGCCAGTGGCGCCTGCGGCGTAGATATTGATCTCATTGCCGCCGTAAAGTAATACGTAAACCTGTCCCGTTGCATCCACCGCAATGGCCCCTGGAGTCATCACCGGCGGAAGTGTCAAAGTGCGTATCGGTGAGGCCGCGCCGGTTGCGCCGCTCGCGTACTCGAGGATCTCGCTGACCTGAGGCGTGTCAAGGTTATAGGCCGCCACATATATATTTCCCGAATCGTCGACAGCAGCTGTGCTAAAGATGAAGCCAGTGGGGGCATTTAACGCGGCTATTGGAGTTATGCTGCCCTGCCCGGTTGCAGGAAACTCCAGCACACTGCTGACATTCGTAGTGGCATTGTTCTGAACTACGTAAAGTGTGGGCACAGGAACTGTCGTTGTCGCCGTGCTTGGGCTACTGCCGCAGCCGATTGAGAGCATTAGGAGGGATGCTGCGCTGAACGGTAGAACTCTGAGCAGGTTCACGTTGGCCCCCATGAAGCCAATTGTCGTGATTCGTTGAATACCAGCAAGAATCAACAGATATTTGTTGCACAGAACAATACGCCGCACCGGGAGGGGCTGCAATGAAAACTTGAATGATAAGGATAGACAGGCTGCGGAATAGGCTTGATTGCTATTCGTGGAAGAATGTCCGGAGCTAAAGAGGATGCTGAAAAAGTCGATGCAGCGCAGAAGGGCGGACCTCACGGGCTAAAGACGTTTTGCAAATAAAGCATTTACCGCGCGACTGAAGACGTGCCCTTAACGAAACGGTGCTTTTTCATCTCCCTCTGAAGCCCTCTGCTCCCTCCGAAAGACAAAGTAAGTCTGGCGCTTTATCTAGCGCACGGCGATCTGGCCGTAGACCGGGGTTGTCCATGCCGTCGAGCTGATCGTCCCGGCGGGCGCGTTGTTACCTGACTCAGCCGATGAAAATACATCGACCGCCAACTGTCCGCTGGCCGAGGTAGCGACGTACAGGTTGTCCAGGGCATCCACCGCCAGGCCGGCGACGGCATCGGAGGCAACCGCGGTCAGCATTCTGGCGGGCGCAACATTACCGGTGGCACCGGGGAAAAACTCCAAAATCAGAGAGGAGTTACTGGGCTGGTTGAATGTCGAAACGTAGAGGTCTCCCGACGAGTCGGTGGCCACGCCGGAGGGTGAGCCGAGGTCGGTCAGTGTCCCTGCCAGGATGCCGGCTGGCGTGGCATTGCCCGTCTCCGTGGAAGAGAAGACAAGGATATTGCCGGCGGCCGTGTTGGCCACATAGATGTTCTGCGCCGCGTCCACGGCGATCGAGGAAACGGAATTGAGCTGGGTGAGGTTGCCTGTGATCAGCCTCACGGGGGAGGCGTTTGCAGCTGCGTTTGCGGCGAAGACACTGATTGAATTTCCGCTCAGCGCATAGACCTCGCCCGTGGAATCCACCGCGATGGAGGAGATGGTGGTAGAAAAGCTGCTGCTGGTGATGGTGCGCGTGGGCGTGGCGCTGCCGGTTGCTCCGGACACATACACCAGAATCTCGTATACGACGGAGGGTGCGGTGCCCATGCTGGCGGAGACGTAGAGATTGCCCGAGGTATCGACGGCTACGGAGTAGCAGGTGGTCTGACTGGGGACGGTGACGGTATTCGACGGAGTGATGCTGCCCGAGCCATTCGCCGGAAACTCCAGCACGCTATTGCCTGCCGTACCGCCTCCGTCCTGCACTACATATACCGTGAAGGACGGGCCTGGGGCGGGCGAATTATTGCTACCGCATCCGGTTGCCAGCAGGAGCAGGGAGGCTGCAGCGATCGAGAAAACGTGCGTCAGCGGCTTCATGGAGATTCTCCCTTTACATTATTTCATTTTGTAAATGGTTAGTCTCCCGAAGTTTATACCCGCAGGATTACGATGCGACGGAAAACGACCGTCTGGTTGAGGAGGATTTGGCCTCGACGCGATAGCAGCGCGTCCGGCGGGCAATGAATCCCTACCATTTGGGTGCAGAATCGGCTACACTTGTAGGGTTGTCCAGAAACACCAAGGAAACATCATGCCAAAGTTGAAGACCCATTCAGGCGCAGCCAAGCGTTTCACCAAGACCGCGTCGGGCAAGTTCAAGCGCGGTCAGTCGAAGACGCGCCACATCCTCACCTCGAAGGCCACCAAGACCAAACGCCACCTGGGCAGGTCGGTCATGGTCTCCGAGGCGGATACCCCGAAGATCGCACGGATGCTCCCCTACGCCTGACGATTGGCCGGGAGCGTCAGAGTTTTTCAAGTCGAGCCGCTGTCCGGCAAGCTGAAATTCAGCAATCCGGTAAGCAAAGGGCCTGGTTGATGCGTTACGGCCCCTGGATTTCGCGATGCGAAATCCACCGAGACTTGGAGTTGCATAGCCTGTGTGAAGAGGCCCACCTTACCTCCAGCCGGGCGTAACCAAGATGGCGCTTAAGCGCCGCGAACCACGCAAAAGGAGAACCACCATGCCCCGTGTAAAACGGAGTACCAAACGCAGCGACCGCCGCAAGAAGATTCTGAAGCGAGCAAGCGGCTACTTCCTCACCAAATCCAAGCTCTACCAGGCTGCGCAGGAAGCGGTTGAGCGCAGCCTGAAGTTCGCCTACACCGGGCGCAAGCAGAAGAAGCGTCAGTATCGCGCGCTGTGGATCGTACGCATCAACGCGGCCTGCCACGCCAACGACATCAGCTACTCCACCTTCATCAACGGGCTGAAGCTTGCAGGTAACGCGCTGGATCGCAAGATCCTAGCGGATATCGCCGTTCACGATGCAGCCGGTTTTGCCACCCTGGTAGGCACGGCCAAGGCTGAACTCGCCTCTGCCAAGTCCGCGCGAGAAAAGACTGATAAGTAGAGCCAGTTTTGATTGATTGGACAAGAGACACGGCCTTCCGGCCGTGTTTTTTGCGTTGCGCATTATTGTGCGCCGCGGCGGCGCAGGATCGTCTTGATGGTCTCGAACATGATCAGCAGATCAAGGCCCAGCGTCATGTGCTTGATGTAGTAGAGGTCGTACTCCAGCTTTTCTTTGGTTTCGGCCAGGGTGGCGCCGTAGCCGTAGCGGACCTGGGCCCATCCCGTCAGGCCTGGTCGTATAAGAGTACGCAGGTAGTAGAAGGGCAACTCCTCGGTAAGCCATGCGACGAACTCGGGGCGCTCCGGTCGCGGACCAACCAGGCCCATGTCGCCGCGCAGGACGTTCCATAGCTGGGGAATCTCGTCGATGCGCGTCTTGCGCAGGAACATGCCGACTTTGGTAACCCTGGGGTCATCTTTGGTGGCCCACTTTGCGCCGTCAGTCTCTGCGTCCGTATACATGGTGCGGAACTTGACCACGTCGAAGATGCGTCCGCCCATGCCGACGCGCGGCTGGCGGAAAAATAGTGGCCCCTTGGAGGAGAGCTTGACGGCCAGGGCGATGAAGGGGAAGAACGGTAAAAACAATAGAAGTCCCAGCGCTGCGACCAACAGGCTCACCATCTGGCGCGTGAATTGCTGTGAGGCGCGGATGCGGAAGCCTTCACTATAGAGGAAGTTGGAGGGCCGCAGTCCATCGAGTTGGATCTTGCCGGAGATCCGCTCGCGCAGAGTGCCGTCCTCTTCGACTTCGATACCCTGAAAGCGCATCATCAGGAGCTCCTGGACGGGGAGTTCGCCTCGCTGGACCTCCATGGCTACGATGATCCGGTGAATCGGAGGAGTGGCTTTGGCCAGACGGTCGAGAACGGAGATCCATACCTTCTTGCGCTGCTCCGCTTCCAGAGGCACATCCTCCCAGAAGACGACCTCCATGCCAATTTCAGGGTGGGAGCGGATGGCTTCGACGATGGACCGGGCGTATTCTCCGGCCCCCAGGACATAGACGCGCTCGCGAAAGAACTTATGTCCGCCGATCCACTCGTATGCCCTGCGAAGGAGAAGGAAGGCAGGCACCAGCAGGGCGAAGCCAAGAACATAGACGTAGGGCCCGATCGAGACGTCGTGATCGAAGGTGAGGAAGGCGGAGACGATAAAGCAGTCCAAGCCGATCACCAGCAGAATGCGGAAGTAGATCTGCAGGCGTGCGGAGACGATCTTCGGTTCGTACAGGTCAAAGTAGTAGGAGAGGAACAGGGTGAGCAGGGTAATGAGTGTGATCTTCAACGCACCATGCTCGTACTGAAGGGCAATGAATGCGTCGCCGGGGCCCAGCATCCACCAGGTGGCGGCCAGGAAGCAGCCGCTGACGATGCATGCCTCGCAGAGCAGCAGCATGATGGTGCGTGTCGGGTAGTAGACGTTCAAGAGCCGGATCATTGCCTGGGGCGCTCCTGTTTATTCTTCAATTGAGTCGTATCCGTCGTAGCCATAATAGCCCCCGGTGTTTGGTGGATCTTTTACAGCATTGAGTACAAAGCCAAGCACCTTGGAAGCCTTGAGTTCGGCCAGGGCGCGCTGCGCAACCTCGTATTTGGTGGTACCCTCGCGGGCGATCAGCAGGACTCCATCACAGGAACGCGCGAGATTGACTCCGTCGGAGACCAGGTTGACCGGCGATGAATCCACGACGATCCAGTCGAAGAAGGGCGCGGCGTCGGCAATGAGACGGTCGAAGCGGCGATTGCCGGAGAGGTCGGCGGCTTTATCGGCGGCTCGACCGCCTGGGATGAATACCAGCGAGACCAGACCATTGGGCAGTGGTTGGCCGCTAGCGCTCGGCATGGGACGCTGCATAATCTGATTAAGAGTGGCTTTGCCGGCAAGGTACTCGGTGAGTCCTGGGCCCTGGGGCGCTCCCAGCAGCTTGTGCAGCGAAGCGCGCCGCATGTCTCCGTCGATCAGAAGCACGCGATTGGCCTTGTGGCGGGCAAAGGAGATGGCCAGGTTGGCGGCGACAAAGCTTTTGCCCTCCTGCGGCAGGCCGCTGGATACCAGGATGGACTTCAAGGTGTTGAGGTCGCGAAACTCCTGCATGCGCGAGCGCAGGCTGCGGAATTGCTCCACCGCGGCACCGCGATGTTCCAGCGCGGGCAGTTGATGCAGCGATGGCAACCAGTTGTACTGAGCAATGTTATCGGGCCAGAGCTGTTGGTCAACGGGCGCGATTGCGCCAGGAGCGACTGGAACTGAGACGGAAACTGAAGGTGAAGCGATAGGCGCTGCCATTGCGGCAGCGGTGACAGGAGCAGCGGCAAAAGGAGTGACGGCAACTGGAGTGGGATCAGGCGGTATAGCGACGGGAACCGTTCTCCGAAAGGCAACCGGGATGGGCTGAGGGCTGGGAGTGGTGACGAGATTAGCTTCAGGAACGGGCGCCGGTGCAGTCATTCTGTGGATGAGGGAGTCTTCCAGCACGGGGTCCGGCACGGCCTGCTCGGCTGACGTTGCGATGGGCTCGGCGGGTGCGGGTTCGGCAAGGGGAGTAGCTTGCTGTAGTTCGGGCGCGTGTTGCACGGCTTCAGGCTGCGCTATGGGGTCGGCTTGCGCTATGGGCTCGGCTTGCGCAGGGTCCGGCACAATCCTTTCCGCAGGGGCCGGATGCACATCAGGAGCGATTCCAGTGGAGGTTTGTTTGGCTGAGTCAAGCTCTGCCTGGCGCAAGGCTTCGTAGATCCTGCTCATCTGGTCTCCCCTCCTTCTCCTCGCAGTGTGTGCGTCATCGAGGGATGTGTTTGCGTAGTGAGAGGTCCGCTGGGTGCGGAGGAGACCATGAAGGGCTGCGGTTCCAGGCCGAGGTCGCGCACGACGGCGTGAACCAGGGGGGCGGGAACCTGGTGCAGTTGCTCGACGTAGGACAGGATGAGAGCTTGCTCGCATATGAGGTTAATGATGCGTGGGATTCCGCGGCTTGCGCGGTAGATGGCGGCCACCGCGTCGTCCGGGAAGATGGGGTCTGAGGAGCCCGCGATCAAAAGACGCTGAGCGATGTAGGCGGAGGTTTCCTCGGCTGTGATAGCGTGGGTGCGCGCCCACAGAGCGATCCGCTGGCGCAATTGGCGGAGGTCGGGAGCGGTGAGTTTTTCCTCAAGTTCGGGCTGGCCGGAGAGAATGACCTGCACCAGCTTGCGCGTGGCTGTTTCCAGGTTGGTCAGCAGGCGCACCTCTTCCAACTGCTCCCAGGTCAGATTCTGCGCCTCGTCGATAACGATGACGCAGGTCTCATCGCGGCGGAAGCGCTCCACCAGCCAGCGATTGAGTTGGATGAGCATTCCGGATTTAGTGCGGGTCTGGGGCACGATGCCGAAGTCGGAGAGGATGAACTCGAAAAAGTCGAGGACGTCAAGGCGCGGATTGAAGACGAAAGAGGCGAAGATGCGGCCCGGGTCGAAGGCGGCGAGTGCGCTGCGCAGAAGGGTGGTTTTGCCTGTGCCAACCTCACCGGTCAGCACGATGAACCCTTTATGCGCGCTGATGCCGTATTCCAGGGTTGCCAGCGCCTCGCGGGTGTGCGGCATCCGCACCAGGAAGCGCGGATCGGGACTGTCGGCGAACGGCGAGCTGTGCAGATGAAAAAAGCTCTTATACATAGTTATCCCTGAACATCGGCTAGCGGGTCCTTGGGGTTATTGCGTCTGAAGAGCCGCTTCAGGCGGGATGGCTTGGCGGGCTTGTTAAGAGTCATGTCGCCCGACCAGGCGATGACGGCCAGGGTGGGCAGTTGGGTGAAGGCCCAGATGTCACGTTCGCTGCGCAGCGCGGTGTCCTTGTATTCCAGCAGGGCGACGATCAACATACCCAGGGCGAGACCGCCGGCCAAACCGCCGGAGGCGAAGATTCTGCGCTTGGGAAAGATGGGGTTATCGGGCAGATTGGCTGCATCCAGCAAGTTGAAGGTCTCACCTTCCTGGCGGTTCTGCAGATCGGTGGCCTGCTGTGCCGTATTGAGCTTATTCAGATCGCTTTCATATAAGGCCTGCGAGGTCTGCGAGTCGCGGGTCAACTGTTCGTACTCCTCTGCGACTTGAGGTGTGCCCTGGATGCGCGACTGGTATTCGTGGATCGACTTGTTGATCTGGGCCTGTTCGTTGCGCTTTTCCTGGATTGCCAGGTCATTGGAGCGGATGCGCGCACGGAGGTCCTGCACGGCCACCGACTCGTTCCCGCCAGTTGCGGCCGGTGCAGTCGGGTAGGATTGCGCGGAGGAGGGATGGGCCATCTTGGCGCGCATGTCGGCGATCTGACGGTTGATGGCAATCACGTCGGGGTAGATGGGGCTGTAACGCTGGGTGAGGTCGGCTTGCCGGGCCAGCAAGCTCTGAAGCTGCTGCTCCTGCGTCTGCGGCGACACCGCGGCGGGGCTGGCCGCCAACTGTGCGGCAAGCGTCGTCTCCATGTAGGTCTTGTTCTGCTCCATTTGGTTCAGGTCCCGGGTAGAGGCCTCCAGTTGCGTGTTCAGGCTGTTCAGAATGTTGATGTTCTGGCCCTCATCCTCGGGCCGCATTCCGAAGTACTTGCGCTCGAACTCGGCCTTCTTGGCCTCCTCGTCGTTGAGGGTGGTCTTGGCGTTGTTGAGCTGCTCCTTGAGGAAGTCGGTGGTATCCACTTGTCTGTCCTGCTGGGCATGCTGGCTGGCCGTAATGAACAGCGATGTGATCTCGGCGCAGACCAGTTGCGCGGTGTGCGCGTCGCTGGCGGTAAAAGCGATGGTAAAGCCGGGGATCCCATTAGAATGGGCGAAGCCTGTTGACAGGGCCTGAATATCGATGTTCTTGCGCGCCAGGACGATGCGGTCGTCCGTAGTCAACTTCTGGTCGGCGTACAGATTGAACTTCTCCACGATCGTCAGAATGCTGGACCGGCTCTCGATCTGCTGGGTGATGGTGGCGAGCCGGCTGTTGATATCTTCGGTGAGCACCTGTTTGACCAGATCGCTGGAGATTGTCTGTTGGCCGATCTGTACGCTGGCCTGCGAGACGTATTGCGCCGGGATATAGAGCGTGGCAACCACGGCGACAACGGGCATTACGATCGCCGGAATGCCGATGATCCACCAGCGGCGCTTCAGGATGGTGAAGTAATCGTCTGCGTTCAGAGGTCGATGGCCAAGCATAGATACTCCTTACGAGTGCCCAAGATGGATTGCCATGGGCGAGTAGGTCAATCCGAAGCCGGTGATATTGGAGAAGCCGCTAAAAAGATCGACCGCCGCCGCGGCGCCCTGGTTGGACTGGTTTTGCAAAGTGTAGCTTGCGTAGGCGGATAGATTGCGAACAATCGCACGAGAAACCTGTACCCCGATGACGGTCGTATCAAAGGTGAAGGCAACACTGGAGGCCGAGGGGAGCTCTGAACTCTGGCTATAGGCCGAGGTCAGGGCGCAGAGCCAGACGCGGTCAAAGGTCCGGCTGGTGGAGAAGGTGACGCTGTCGGAGATAGCTCCGCCGACTACGCCGGAGCCGCTGTTGCTGCTGCGTGTATACGACATCGTGGCATGGGAGAACTCTCCGGAGTAGGTGGCCGAGAGGTTGGCAAAGAGGCTGAGGGCCCTCGTGCTGCCGGGTGTGCCGGAGTCATTCCACTGGGGACCGGCGGAGGCACTGATGCCGAACTGGCGGGTGAACTGGTGCGAGTACTGCAGGCTGGCGCTCTGGCTGGAAAAGCCTGGCGAGGGGATGCCGAAGCTGGTGCCGGAAAACGTGTTACGCGAATAGGCAAAGTTGCCGCCAAAGGAATTACGCGCATCGATGCGATGGCTGAGCCCCAGGCTGAAGGAGTCGCTGTCGCTGTTCAAGCCTGGGTTGCCGGCGTTGGTGGAGCTATTGAGAAAGCGTGTAAGGGAGTAGTTGCCAGAGGCGTTAAACGAGGTCTTGCCTGTGATTGGGCGCGCAATGCTGAGGCCGCTGCTGTTGGAGATGCGGGTGGAGAAGCCGGTGAGAACTCCCTGGCTGGGTACTATGGCCGTGCCCGAGGATGTGCCCGACTGCACCGGATTGACGCCCAGATCACCCACTCCGGGGACGCCGGAGAGGCCGGTGGATGCGGTATCAGGCAGGTAGTTGACCGAGTCGGAAACAGCGAACGTCCAGCGCTGTGCATGGATTCCCTGGGTCATCGCGAGATTGAAGAAGTCATAGGAGGATTGGCCCGACGAAGTCCACGCGCGTCCTCCGGAGAAGACCGTGTTGAAGGGATAGAGCTGGCTGTTCGTGATAAAGGCAAGGTCGCCGGACAGGTTGGTGGAGGAAGTGACCCCTGCATTGCCAAAGTAGTTGGAGGACAGACTCTCTGATGTGCTGACCGCGTATTGCAGCGTGCCCGCCAGACTGGGCATGGCAAAGCCGGTGGAGATGGGCGAGGCTGTGGCGACGGGCATTGCCTGCGCGGCGCTTGTGGCGGGAAGCGTTATCAGCGGAAGCAGCATAAAGAGCGCAGCCTTCATCTGAGAGGCAAGTTGGGCCGCCCGCTGCGATATATGCCGCAAGTTGGGCCGGGATCTCTTCATCATTGCACCACGATGGTGTCGCCGGGGACCAGTGTGATCCCCTGCATATCGCCCTTCTGGATCGCTCGGTTGTAGTCGAAGGGGATCTTCTGTTGTTTGTCGCCGCGCAGGATGTATATTTTTTTCTTGTTGGCGTATGGGGTCAGGCCGCCAGCGGTGGCGATCGCCTGCAGGATGGTCATTCCCGGGGTGATGTTAATCGGGCCAACATGAGATATCTCGCCCATCATGAAGACCTGCTTACTGTTGACCGCCATCACGGTAACAGTGACCACGGGCGCGAGGAGGATTTGCTTGAGGCGCGTGGTGATGTTGTCGCCCAGTTGCATGGGGGTGAATCCGGCGGCGGGAATATCACCAACCATCGACATGGATATCCTCCCATCGGGTCGCACCGGCACAGTTTCCGTGAGGTCCGCCTCCCCACGCACGGTGATCAGAAGGGAGTCGGACGGTCCAATGATGTAACTGGGGGTGACGTTTGCGGGGTGCGCGGTCTGGGGCGGGGCCGCGGACCGCGTAATGGGGGATGCGGCAGAAGGTTTGGCGGCGGGCACAGGCTTGGCGGTCGTCTGCTGGGCGAGGCCGCTGGCAAGCGCTGGGAGGAGGCTAAGCGATACTAAAGTGCAGCGAAGAAAGGTCATACGTTCCTGCCGATCCGTGAGTGTCGCACCATGCAGCCGCTTGCGGCCAGCATCCAGGCACTCGGGCCGCACCCTCCGGTCTCTTCCTTTGCAACCGTGATCCAGTGTCAATTCGTCTGCCTGGGCAGGCTACAACCCGTGGGCTCTCTTGAGCCAGGAAGCACACTCTGGCCAATTTTACACTGCGTAACATGCACTGTTACCCACCCATGCACCTGACTCAATACCTCCAAAATACATCCAAAGACGTAGAACGCGCAGTGTGGCGCAGCATGCGATAATCCGATGGGCTTTGTATTATCTGGTGAAATCGCTTGAACTCGAATCCGGGGCACACAACTACTGATGCTTGGATGCGTCCTGCCCTCGAGGCGAGCGGGCCGGCGCTGCTTGTCTGCCTGCTGCTGGCGCTGCTCTACCACGGTGTCGCTGTGAAGCTGGTGACAGACTGGTATGAACTGCCCGACTTTTCCCATGGATTTCTGATCCCGTTTTTTGCCGCCTTTCTGCTGTGGGACAAACGGCACCAGTTGCAGAGCACTGCGATTGTGCCCAGTTGGACGGGTGTCTGGCTGGTCGCGCTGGGGCTGTTCATGCTGCTGCTGGGGATCTTCGGCGCGGACCTGTTCCTACAGCGCACTTCGTTTATTGTGCTGTCGGCGGGCCTGGTGTGGACGTTGTTGGGGCGTGCCATGCTGCACCAGGTTACGTTTGTGCTCTTTGTGCTTCTACTTGCTATTCCGCTGCCCACGATCTTGTTCAACCAGATCACGTTTCCGCTGCAGATTGTGGCTTCCAAGCTGGCCAGTATGCTGCTTCCACTGGCCGGGGTCCCGGTGCTGCGCGAGGGCAATGTGATTCAATTGCCCACCATGCAGTTGGAGGTGGCGGAGGCGTGCAGCGGCATTCGTTCGCTGATGAGTCTGTTCACGGTGGCCGTAATCTACGGCTATCTGCTGGAGCGCAACAACTGGCGCCGTGCTGTGTTGGCGCTATCCAGCATTCCCATCGCGGTTGCGGCCAATGGGGCGCGAATCTTCGGTACCGGACTTTGCGTGCAGTACTGGGACCCGGACAAGGCGATGGGCTTCTTCCATGAGTTTTCCGGATGGCTGATGTTTCTGGTCTCTCTGGGATGTCTCTATCTGGTGCATCTTGCCATGCGCCTGGTGCTGGGGGAAGGCAGGCATTCGCCATGAGGTATGCGCGACTTTGGTTGGTGATTTTGCTGATGTCGTTCACTGAGCTGGTTCTGCATGTGCGCGGAGATGTGGACCGCGTTCCGCCCAGCCGTCCACTCCATGAGTTTCCGGCAATCATCGGAACACGCATGGCCACCGACATTTCCATGGATTCCGAAACCCTGCAGATATTGGGTAAGGGGGACTTCCTGAACCGTCTGTATCAGCCTCAGCCTGCGACGCCGGGCGTTGCATTGCCGGAGGACCCGGACGCGCATGCATCCATCGGGCTGTTTATCGGGTACTTTCCCACCCAACGCACAGGTCAGTCGATCCACTCACCGCAGAACTGTCTTCCCGGTGCGGGATGGACCTTTGAATCTTCGTGGATTACGTCATTGACCAACGCGGCCGGCCAAAAATATCAAGTGAAGGAGTATCTGATCACCGATGGAACCTCGACCCAGGAGGTCCTCTACTGGTATCAGATGCATGGCCGCGTCATTGCCGGCGACTATGCGGCGAAGTTATATACCCTGGCCGATTCGATCCGTTACGGTCGCACCGATGCGGCGCTGATCCGAATCATCACCCCGGTAGAGCCGGAAGAGGACAGGCTGCATTCGCGCGCACGCGCCATCCTCTTCGCCGAGCAGATCGCTCCACTGCTGCCTGCCTATGTTCCCAATTGATTTAAGAGGGTCCACTGCATGTACTCACCGGCTCCCTGCTGCAAGAGAATGTTTGCAAGAGACTGTATGAAAGAGAAGAATTAAAGGCAACTCCTGAAGAGGATGAGGAATACGCAAATGTTTAAACCAGGCCAATTGCAGCTCTCCCGGGTTTCAGCGGCGGTGATGACGACGCTGGTATTAGCCTTCACTATCGGTTGCAACCGCGATCCAAACGTGCGCAAGCAGAAGTATCTGGACAGCGGAAAACGATACGAGGCGGCCGGCAAATATCGCGAAGCATCCGTGCAGTTCCTCAACGCGCTGAAGGTCGACAAGAACTACGGCGATGCGCACTACGAGATGGCCAAGACCTATCTGAAGATGAACAGTCCGCAGCCGGCCTATGGGGAACTGATGAAGACGGTGCAGTTTAGTCCAAACAACCTGCAGGCCAAGATCGATCTGGGCAATCTGTTACTGGATGGGCGTGCCACCGATCGAGCGGAGGAACAGGCCAGGGCGGTACTGGCGATTAATCCCAACAATGCGGATGCATACGCTTTGCTGGCCGGGGTGGCGCAGCAAAAGGGCGATAACGCGACAGCTATTCAGAATATTCAGCACGCCATGCAGATCGATCCTAATCGCGCGGCCTTCCATACCGAGGCTGCCCTGCTGCAGACCGCGGACCCGGCCAACGAGGCTGCTGTGGAATCTGAGTTGGGCAAGGCGGCATCGCTGGACTCCACGGACGCGACACCTCATCTTGTGCTGGCGGCACTGCTGGAAAAGAAGGGCGACCTGCCGGGCGCCGAGCAGCAGTACACTTCGGCAATCTCGATAGCCCCGCAAAATACCCAGGCGCGCGCCGCGTTGGCCGGGCTGTTCTTCCGCGAAGGCAAAAAGGACAACGCCGAACAGACACTGCAACAGGCGGTCACCGATCTTCCAGAGAGCGAAGAGGCCGCAACCCTGCTGAAGGATTACTACGGCAAGACGGGGCAGTTGGACCGGGGCGAGGGAGTATTCGCCGCACTGACCGCTAAGTATCCCAAGAGCTTCGCCATCAAAATCACCTACGCCAGTCTTCTGTTTGACAGAAAGAACTATGCCAAGGCGTCCTCCGTGGCCGCGGACTTGACCAAGAACAATGCCAGCAATCCCGAGGTGCAGATTCTCAATGCGCTGCTGTTGCTGAACAGCGGCAAGACTGAGGACGCTCTTACGCTGCTACAGAAGGCGGTCAAGGACGACCCCAATAATGTCCAGATGCAACTGATGCTGGCCCAGGTGGCGGCTGGCAAGGGAGACATGGCGACCGCGGAGGCAAGCTTCCAGAGCGCCGCCAAAATCAATCCCGGAAATCTGGAGGCCGCCAGCGGTCTGGCCCAGATCGCGATTCTGCGCAACGACCCCGGCATGCTGACCGAGGTGGCGGAAAAGACGATACAGCAGCACCCGGACTTTGCCGGGGCCTATCTGTGGAGGGGGACGGCGGAGGCCGTGCGCAAGGAGTACGACAAGGCCCAGGCAGACTATCAGTCAGCGATGAAGATGAGTCCTGACAACTCCGCGGTTTACCTGCAAATGGGAGAGCTTTTGCTGGTGCAGGGACATATTCCCGAGGGCAGGGTGATGGTGCAGAAGGCACTGGACAAGGACCCCAATTCGGTCCGCGCGCTAGGTGTGCTTGCATCGTTAGACCTACAGGCCAAGCAGCCGGACAAGGCACTGGAGCGATTGCAGGCGCAGATAGCCAAGGAGCCTAACAATGGCGGGTTCTATACCGAACTTGCCACGACTCAATTGCAGACCGGGGACTTCAAGGGCGCTCTGGCCAGCTCGCAGAAGGCGATGCAGTTCAGCCCTTCGAGCCTGGACGCGGTCAATGTCTATACTCAGGCAGAGATTGATCTGCATGACATCGATCCGGCCATAGCAACCTGGCAGAGTTTAGCAGATGCGCACCCGAACAACGCGCAGGCATGGCAGATGCTGGGGTCCCTACAGGAGGCCAAGGGCGACCTGCCCAAGGCCATGGACGAGTACAAGAAGACGATCCAGATTGATCCCAATAACGGGATTGCGTCTAATAATCTAGCGTATCTGATGGTGGAGAGCGGCCAGAATACCGATGTCGCGCTCACCCTGGCACAGACGGCGCGGCACGCCATGCCGGACTCGCCGCATACAGCCGATACACTGGCCTGGGTCTACTACTTCAAGGGGAACTACTATGCCGCGCGCGACCTGTTGGAGGGAGCTTTGAAGACCAACCCGGACAATGCCTCCATGCACCTCCACCTGGGATTGACATACAGCAAGATGAACGACCCGTCTGACGCTGTGCTGCATCTGAAAAAAGCCGCGGCATTGCAGCCGAATAGCAAGACGGCGCAGGATGCAAACTCAGCGTTACAGCGTTTGCAATAAGAAGTGTGACTCGAGGCTGCCAGGTCACGGCGCGGCGGCTTCTTTTCGCTCTCTCTCGGCCAGGTACCAGGCCACAGTCTTTTGCAGGCCATCGTGGAGGTGGGCCTTGGGCTGGTAGCCAAGCTCTTTGGTCGCGCGGCTGATGTCGGCCAACGAGTGACGGATGTCGCCCGCACGGGGGAAGCCGTAGACGGGTTTTCCGGTGAAACCCAGCAGATCCGCGATTACGGTGTATACCTCGTTAAGTGTGTGGCTCTCTCCTGTGCCAATGTTGAAGACACGGCCTGTGGCCATGCTACTGGGGGCCTGGCAGGCCAGCAGGTTGGCACTGACTGCGTTATCGATGTAGTTGAAGTCGCGGCTAGTGAATCCGTCGCCAAAGATGGTGGGCGTCTCGCCGGCCATCATCGAGGTGGTGAACTTGGCGATGACTCCGGAGTATGGCGAGTCGGCTGCTTGGCGAGGGCCGAAGATGTTGAAGTAACGCAGGCATATGCCCTCCAACCCATAGGTCCGGAAGAAGGCCTGGATGTAATACTCGCAGGCCAGCTTCTGCACCGCGTAGGGCGACAGGGGAAGCGGCGACATATCTTCCTGCTTGGGCTGGGTGGGCTGGTCGCCGTAGGCCGACGAGGAGGCCGCGTACACGATGCGCCGCACACGGGCGTCGCGTGCCGCGATCAGCAGGTTCAACGTGCCATTGAGGTTGGACTGGTGTGAGGCAAGCGGATCTTTGACCGAGCGCGGCACACTGGCCAGCGCTGCCTGGTGCAGGATAAAGTCCACGCCTTCGCAGGCGGACTTCATGCCTGACACGTCCTGCAGGTCCATCTGCTGGAAGTTGATTCGCCCGCCGAGGCCGGTCAGGTTGTCCAGGCTGCCCGTGCTGAGGTTGTCGATACCGCGCACCTCGTGCCCCTGCTCCACCAGCGTGTGGGCCAGTGTTGAGCCGATAAAACCTGCGATTCCGGTAATTAAAAAACGAGACATGGATTCTCCACTCAGAATACTCCGCGCGGCGGTCGAGCCATCTTAGCGCGAAACCAGATGGTCAACGGTCCTTGCTATACCGGCTGGCCCTGCTTCCTTTCTACGGAGCGCCGCAGCAGGCGTCTTGCAAGGTGGGCTCCTGCCAGGATGCACGGCTTTTCCAGGGAGACATAGAGCAGGGCCGGAATGCCGATGGCACCGGCCATCAGGGCTACCATGCGAGCCCACGATGGAAACAATGCCATCCTGTAAAAGATGATCCAAAACAACACGATATGGCTGAGGTAAATACCGTAGGAGTGTTCGGCAATCCAGTGAAATATGTGTTGTATCCAGTTGGATCGGCCCTCGCGAACGTTAGCGTAGAGTATGGCGAGCAGCAGCGACAGCATCCAGGCTCGGACTATTTTATTGGGCAGGCTTATATTGTCGTGCGGGCCGAAGAGGGCGATCATGGCGAAGATGCCAATGGGCCATGCCCATGCCGGCAGCTTGCGACTCCAGCGTTGGCTGCGCAGCAGATCGTACGCCACAATTCCCGAGGTAAAGCATGGGGCGTACATAAAAACATCGAGCCGCTGGGAGATGCGCGGAACGGTAAGCGCCAAACCCACTGACAGGCCCCATAGCGCGAGCGAACGGAAGCGCCGATTGCCGCGGATGGCGAAGTAGGCGAAGGGCAGCAGGAGGTACATCTGCACCTCCAGCGGCAGGCTCCAAAGAGGGCTCAGAATATCGTTGCTGTAAGTCAGGTTCTGGGTGAGCGCAAGGTTGGAGAAGAAGCCCTTGGCGCCGATCCACACATAGGTCAGACCAGGATCCGATGGGATGTGGAAGATCGGCACCAGAAGGATGAACAGCACCGCAAGCGGGTAGATGCGGAAGAACCTGCGAATCCAGAAGGCAAGCGCAATCGAAGGTGCGCTTTCATCCGGCGTGTCCAGGCGCTCCAGCGAGGCCATCAGCACGAAGCTTGTATGGAGGAAGAACAGGATGACGCCAAAGCGTCCAAGACTGCCGAAGCTGCGATTGTGCAGCGCCCCGCTGAGATGATCGAAGAAGACCGCCATCACCGCGACGGCGCGCAGCAGGTCAAGGTTCACGGAGATGAATTTCTGCGGAGGAGGCGGCATATGCCTACAATTCGACAGCCTGCTTGGAGGGTCTTCAGACGCAGCGGTAAATCGTCTCTGCGGCTGGTCGAATTTTATAGGATATTCTGCGCCGGGCAGTGTGAAGGGTGGCTCGGCTGGGTGAAATTGCCCCACCTTGAGAAGGACTGAATGCGATAATCGGGATCATGTCGAATCCTAGCCCGTCAAAGACCAGCCAGCCAGAGACCAGCCAGCCGGAGACCAGCCAGCCAGATTCCAACCAACTCGCTATGCCGCGGATTGCCAAGGAGCGTCTGGTTCGCCTGCAGGCACGCACCGCCCGGATCGGCGTTATAGGACTAGGGTATGTTGGCCTGCCACTCACGCTGCTGTTGTCGGAGGCCGGATTTAAAGTCACGGGCTTCGACAACGATGCTAAAAAAGTGGATGACCTTGAAGCTGGCCGCTCGTACATCTTCCGCATCCTGACTGAGGAGATCGCGGCTGCGCGGCAACAGGGCTTTACTGCCACTACTGATTTTGGCCGCCTGTCGGACCAGGACGCCATTATTCTCTGTGTTCCTACGCCGCTGACCCAGCATCGCGAACCGGACCTGAGCTTTGTGGAGAACACGGCCAGGGCCGCTGCACCGTGGATTCGTGAGGGGCAGTTGGTAGTTTTAGAGAGCACAACCTATCCGGGAACGACCGAGGAGCTGTTGATTCCCGTGATGGAGGCGGATAATAGTCAGGGGCTGAAGGTGCAGGGCAAGGGAGCCCCGGCGGAGCACGGTGTCTTCTATGTTGCCTTTTCGCCGGAGCGCGAGGACCCCGGCAACGACACCGTAGCGCGGCGTGACATTCCCAAGGTGGTGGGCGGGCACGAGGCCATCGCCACTGAGCTTGCCGCGACCCTCTACGAGGGGATATTTGCCCACGCCGTGCGCGTCTCGTCCACCCGCGTGGCGGAGATGACCAAGCTGCTGGAGAATATCTACCGCTGCGTCAACATTGCACTGGTCAACGAACTCAAGCTGCTCTCGCTGCGCATGGACGTGGACATATGGGAGGTGATTGACGCGGCGGCAACCAAGCCCTTCGGATTTCAGCCCTTCTATCCGGGACCGGGCCTGGGCGGGCATTGCATCCCCATCGACCCGTTCTATTTGAGTTGGAAGGCCAGGGAGTACGACTTCAACACCCGCTTCATCGAGTTGGCCGGGGAGGTGAACGAGGCGATGCCGGCGCATGTGGTGCAGTATGTTGCCAAGGGGCTGAACGGGCACAAAAAGTCGATGAACGGCGCGCGCATCCTGATGCTCGGAATGGCCTACAAGAAAAACATCGACGACCTGCGCGAGTCGCCCTCGCTCACCGTGATTGAGCTGCTGCGCGAGCAGGGGGCCGAGGTCCTGTATAACGATCCCTACTTCCCGGCGGTTGGCCGGGGCCGTCACTACAACCTGAATATGACCTCCACCCCGCTGACCGATCTGCAGCAATACGACTGCGTGCTGATTATGACGGACCACTCCGACTACGACTACCGAGCAATCGTACAACAGTCAACGTTGGTGGTGGATACGCGCAATGCCACCAAGGGGATCTCGTCGGAAAAGATCGTTCGCTGCTAGGAGGGCTTTACATGCAGGATGTGCGGACGATCAACGACGCGTTTCTGAAGATCGGCGGACGCGGAGACAAGGTGGTGTGGCGTTGGCTGGATGCTGTCGCGGGGGCAGAAGGGGAATGGAAGCCGATCACCTCCGCGGAGGCGTATGGGCGAGTGCGCGCCCTGGCGGCGCGGCTGGCCCAGTGGGGCGTCGTCAAGGGCGATCGCGTGGCGCTGGTCAGCGAGAATCGCTGGGAGTGGCCGGTGGCCGACTTCGCCGCGCTCGCGCTTGGAGCGGTCGACGTTCCGTTGTATATGACGCTGACCGCGGAGCAGGTGGGATACATGCTGCGCGACTCCGGCGCAAAGGTCGCGGTGGTCTCCTCATGGGAGCAGGTGGAGAAGCTGCGCGCGGCAGGTCCGCTGCCCGCGCTGGAGCATGTGGTGGTGATGGATGAAGCAACGCCTCAAAGTCCTGACCCAGGGCACCCATTCCCCAATGTGCTGAGCTTTGCCGATCTAATGGCGGATGCGGTTACCATGCAGACGCCCGACGCAGAGTTCGACGCACGCGTGCGCTCCGCGCAACCGGAAGATCTGGCGACTATCATCTACACCTCGGGCACCACCGGCGAACCCAAGGGCGTGATGCTGACCCATGGCAATCTTGCCAGCAACTTCACGCTCTCCACCCAGCCCTTCGGATTCACAGATGCCGACAGCTGCATCTCGTTTCTGCCGCTCTCCCATGTGACGGCGCGCCACCTGGACTACGCAATGATGAACGATTGCGTGACGCTGGCCTACTGCCCGAAGTTCGATCAGATTGCGGCGGCGATGAAGCAGGTGCGGCCCACGCTGCTGGTGGCCGTGCCGCGAGTCTACGAGAAGATCCGCCAGAGTGTCGAGGGCAAATCGCACGGCGCGAAGAAGATGATTCTGAAGTGGGCGCTGGGGGTGGGCAGGAAGCATCGCGACGAGACGATGGCGGGGAAGCAGCCCAGTGGCTTGCGATGGAAGCTGGCGGACAAGCAGGTCTTCAGCAAGATTCGCGCGGCGTTTGGCGGACGGGTGAAGTACTTTGTCTCCGGCGGCGCGCCGCTGGGCATGGATACGGCGGGGTGGTTCGCGGATGTAGGCATTCGCATCCTCGAAGGCTATGGGTTGTCGGAGACGTCGCCGCTGATCGCCATCGATACCCCGCAGCGCTATCGCATCGGAACGGTGGGGCCGGTGCTGGAGAATGTCGAGGTGCGCTTCGCGCCGGACGGCGAGCTGGAGGTACGCGGGCCTTCGGTCTTTCATGGCTACTGGAACAAGCCGGACGATACGGCGCAGGCCTTCACCGGTGATGGGTGGTTCCGCACCGGTGACATCGGCAATATCGACGACGACGGCTTCCTCTCCATCACAGACCGCAAGAAGGAAATGCTGAAGACCAGCGGCGGCAAAATGATCGCTCCGCAGCCCATCGAGAACAAGCTGAAGGCCCACATGCTGGTGGGCAACGCCGCGCTGGTGGGCGACGCGCACAAGTTTGCCTGCGCGCTGATCTCGCCCAACTTCGCCATCCTGGAGAGCTGGGCGCGGGTGAAGGGCGTGGTCTATCCGGCGGGCGACCGCAACGCGCTGGTGCAGGCGCCGCAGGTGGTGGCGCGCTATCAGCGCATCGTGGACGAGGTGAATGCCACGCTGGCGCCCTACGAAACGATCAAGCGAGTCGCGCTGGTTGCCGATGAGTGGACGGCGGAGACCGACGAACTTACGCCCAGCATGAAGCTGAAACGCCGCGTGGTGGAGAAGAAGTACGCCGCACAGATCACGGAATTCTACAAGGACGAGGCCACCGCAACGCGCTAGACGTTTGAAAAGCAAGGTTGGGCGGTAGAATTGGCTTGCGAGGTGCTCTATGGACTGGACAGGGTGCGAGCTGGTGGAGAGAGTGCCGGGCCGGTGCTCCGGTGTGCCGACCGTAGTCGGTACGCGGATATTTCCGGATACCATCGTGGGCGATTATGAGCATAGATCGTCTGTCGAGGAGATCCATGAGAACTTCCCGCCCTTGTCGATGGAGGCGATTCAGAAACTCATCCGGTTTGCTGAATCCCACGGGGCTCAGCAAGTAGCGTGAAGGTCCTTCTGGACGAGAATCTGCCGCATGCCCTGCGGGCAAGCCTGCGCGGCCACGATGTCTCGACTGCGCTTATCTCGGATGGGCAGGGGTGAAGAACGGGGAACTGTTGATCCTGGCAGAGAAAGCCGGATTTGATGTGCTCGTTAGGGACGACCGCAACTTGGCTTACCAGCAGAATCTGAAAGACCGCCGGATTGCGATCATCGAGTTGACCACTCAACAGTGGCATATTCTTCGCGACTACATCGGAGCGATCAGCGCAGCGGTTGATCTTGTGCAGCCAGGGACGTTTCAGGTGGTGGAGTGCGGCGAGTTTCGCCGAGAGTAAACCACATCTGAGAATCGAGATATGGGGCACCCGGCTATGAGCTTTGAATCTTCGACGAGCATATCGATCTGAGCAGCACTCCGTCCGAAAGAAGGATGATAGGCCGCGATTAGTTTAGTTTTGTGTTTGCCTTCTATGAGATTGATTTCAACGTCATGAGCTTTCAGCCGCAGTGGACCGTAGGCATCCGACTTTTTCAGTTGCCAATACGGCATGTTCAATCGGTTGCTTGGACAGAGGACCCGCACCACTTCTTTTC
>DATKGA010000119.1:0-8775 GCA_035510935.1 Acidobacteriaceae bacterium | reverse complement strand
TTTATCTTTACCGGCCATCGAACGGATGTGCCTCGCCTGATTGCGGCGATGGACTTGTTTGTTTTGAGTACTCATCGGGAGGGCTTTCCACTGAGTATTCTGGAGGCCATGGCGATGGGCAAGCCGGTGGTGGCGACCTCGGTTGGCGGGATCCCTGAGATCGTAACTAACGGAGTTACAGGTTATCTTCATCAACATGGCAACAGCCAGGAACTGGCCGATGCGCTGCTCCGATTAATCGAGAACCCGGAGGACGCGCGCCGCATGGGAGCGACGGCCAGGGAGAATGTTCTGCTGAACTTCTCTCGCCAGAAGTTTGCGGATGAAATCGCGCAGACGTATCTGGATGTCATGCTCGTGTGAGGGATGTTCCAAAGGAACTTGGAGCCTCGAACCGTCTCTCTCGAACCATGGACCTCTAACCTGGCCTCTTCCCCCCTCATGCTTGCCTCTCGAAGTTTGTACCTTGTGCTGTCATGTGAGCGGCAGTTGCTCGCGGCTTCGTGTTCGCGAGCCGGTGGTGATGATGAGGGCCGCGGCGAGGATGAGCGCGCCGCCGGTGCGGGCGCTGGGGCCGAGGCTCTCGCGCAGCAGGAAGACGCCGAGCAGCGATCCGATGAGGGGCTCCATGTTAAGCAGAACTCCGGCCTGCGAGACAGGGACCTGGGTGAGCCCCCAGTTCCACAGCAGGGTAGTGGACGCGGTGCAGAGCAGACCGCTGGCGGCCAGCGCGAGCCAGACTTTGAGCGCGATGGCAGAGAGCTGCGGCGGCCCAAAGGGTTGGGAATAGATCAGCGGGACGCAGACGAGAAGCATGGCCGTGCCGCAGGCGATGCCGTATGCGGTGACCGTGATCGGGCTGTGGCGCTGCATGAGGCGTTTATTCATGAGAATCCAGGCGAGGGCGATGACCAGCGAAAGGACGACCAGCAGGTCTCCGGCGAGGGTGGGGGCTGGATTGCCTAAGTGCGCGGCGGCCGCGGCGGTCTCTCTGGCGCTGCCGGCGATGAGCGCGGCTCCCATGGTGGAGACGGCCAGGGCGAACCAGCCGGTGCGGTCCATGCGCTCGTGGGCGAAGAGGGTTGCGCCGATGGCGAGAATCACCGGCATGGTGCCTACCATCAGCGAGGCGTGAGAGACGGTGGTGAGGGCGAGGCCAGAGAACTGGATGAGAAACTGAAGCGGAATTCCCAGGAAGGAGGCGAGCAGAAGCAGGCCCCAATCGGCACGGCTGAAGCGGGGGCGGTGGAGCAGAAGAAGCGGCGCGAGCGCGAGGCTGGCGAAGAGGAATCGGTAGAGCACCATGGCGCCGACGTTCATCTGGACGAGGGCGATCTTACCGAAGAAGAAGCCGCAGCCCCAGAGTGAGCTGGCGAGGGCGCAGGCTGCGAAGCCGATGGCGCGGGATTTTATCGGTTGAGGCATAACGATGAAAGAAACTGACCGAGCCGGAAATGGATTTCAGGGGGTATACCCCCCCCCGAGGTGAATAGCGTAAAGTATTCAAAAAACACAGGTTAAGCTCGCGCTAAGCGCGCGAGACGTATTTAAGGCGAAGATCTGGGTGGTTTCGGTTGCGCCGGTGCTGCGCAGACCGAACCAATCAAACTATGCCCCCTACTAAATAGTAGCAGGTTGAGGGCCGGAGTTTTGTGGATTATCTTATTTAGATTGAGTTGTTTGAGAGATAATTCTTGACAAGAGTTAGGGGCAAGGTCGAGCGATGAATGGGGCGCCCGGCGTCTAGTTATGTAGGCAATACAGAAGAAAGCAATTATGTCTTTCCGGCTTCGCCTGCTCTCCGGCCTTCGGCAGAGCGGAAGCGTCCTGCGGACGCGGCTTTTATGGCCCGGCTGAAGCCGGGCCCTTCCGGTTTGGTGGCTCATATGAGATCAGTGACAGATTCCCACATCTTAAAAGCGAGATGTGGGGCACCCGGTGCCCGGCGGGGTTCGCACGATGGGTGGGCACCCGGCAGAAGCAGATTCCTCCGCTGCGCTATGGAATGACAACAAATTGGGCTACGGAATGACAACAAAGAGAACAAATGGGGGGATTCTTCGCTGCGCTCAGAAAGACGGCAAGAACGGGCATCGGCGTCGTTTGCTGCCGCAAACGATAACCCACCCTGTCGCGATGAAGCCGCGCCGAGGATGGGGCACCCAGGATCCCAGGTCTCAGAGTCGAGACCTGGGGCACCCGATTTGTGGCGGATCATACTTGGAGGCAGTCGATTCGGAGATAAGAGCAGCTACCAGACGCGGCAGCTATTGACCGGGACCATGGGTGCGCCCTGCTTGCAGCCGAAGGCGGGAGCGAAGCCTGGCTGGTTGACGATGACTCCGTTGACGCGGAAGCGGTCGGGGGAGTGGGGGTCCTGTAACACCTGCTCGCGGACGGCCTCTGGGCGAACGTTCTGGCACCAATTCTGGGCGAAGCCGATATAGAAGCGCTGCGGGCCGGT
This sequence comes from Acidobacteriaceae bacterium, assembly GCA_035510935.1. GTDB lineage: Bacteria > Acidobacteriota > Terriglobia > Terriglobales > Acidobacteriaceae > Edaphobacter. The sequence goes on along the minus strand of DATKGA010000119.1, from coordinate 6,311 downwards.
GAAGCCGTTGACCTTGGCGCTGGTATCGATGTGGTTGTCTTTGGCGCGCTGCATGTAGGCCATGAAGGCGAGCATCAGGCCCCCGTTGTCGGCGGTGTTCTCGCCCAGGGTGAGCTTTCCGTTGATGTGTACATCGTCGACGGCGGTGAAGGAGCTGTACTCGTTGACTTCGCAATCGGTGCGCGTGGTGAAGTTCTTGAGGTCGTCTGCGGTCCACCAGTTGTCGAGGTTGCCCAGGGCGTCGAACTTGCGTCCCTCGTCGTCGAAGCCGTGGGTGAGCTCGTGGCCGATGACGGCGCCGATGTGGCCGTAGTTCACCGCATCATCCTGTGCCCGGTCGTAGAAGGGCGGCTGCAGGATACCGGCGGGGAAGTTGATGTTGTTCATGCTGTCGTCGTAGTAGGCGTTGATGGTGGGCGGTGTCATCTCCCACTCAGCCTTGTCGACGGGTTTGCCGATCTTATTGAGCTGACGGTCGTTCTCGAAGGCGTTGGCGCGCATCTCGTTGCCCAGGCCGTCGGTGGGTGCGATGGTGAGCCTGGAGTAGTCGCGCCACTTGTCGGGGTAGCCGATCTTATTGGCGACCGCGGCGAGCTTTTCCCTGGCGCGCGTCTTGGTGGCGGGCGACATCCATGTGATCTGGTCGATGTCCTGGCCCATGGCGGTCTCGATGTCGTGCACCATGACCAGCATTTTTGCCTTGCTATCGCCGGCGAAGTACTGGTCGACGTAGACCTTGCCGAGGGCCTCGCCGATGGAGCCGTTTACGGTGTTGGAGCAGCGCTTCCAACGCTGCTGCTGCTCCGGCTGGCCGCGCAGGATGCGTCCGTAGAAGTCAAAGTTCTCCTCGTCGAAGGCATGAGGAAGTTCACGGGCGAAGGTGGTGAGCAGGTGGTAACGGAGATAGGCCTGGAGGGTTGGCGTGGGGGTGGTGCGGATCTGCTTGAGCATCTCAGGCAAGTAGTCGGGAGTGGAGTTGTTGATCTCGGTGACGCGAGGCGAGTGAATGGCGTCCTGGTAGGCCTGGAAGTTGACGCCGGGGAGGTTTGCCTCGAAGGCGGCGATGGGCTGCAGGTGATAGGTCTTCTCCGGCTCGCGCAGATCGACTACGCCGAGCGATGCCTTGGCGAGGGCTGTCTCCAGAGTCATGATGTTCTGCGCGTCCTGCTTTGCCTGCTCGGGCGTGGAGCCGGCGAGGGTGAGCATTTTGGCGACGTGGGCCACGTACTGAGCGCGCAACTGGACGTCCTTATCGCCAGTGCGCAGGTAGTAGTCCTTCTCCGGCATGCCGAGCCCGCCCTGCTGGATGAAGGCGATCTGCTTGGTGGCGTCCTTGAGGTCCTGCTGCTCGCCGTAGCCGAAGAGGGCGTCCACGCCATCGCGCTGCAGCTCGCCTAGCAGGGCTGCGAGCTTGACCTTGGGGGCGGGAGTACTGAGGGAGTCGATATCATCGAGCAGCGGCTGAATGGGCTTGAGACCGGCGGCGTCAATGGCAGAGGTGTCCATGCAGGCCGAGAAGAAGTCGCCGATCTTTTGTTCGTCGGGCGAACGGGTGGCGCCTCCGGCGGCGGCCTTGGTGAGGATGCCGTTCAGTTCCTGGGTGGTGACGTTGTAGAGGACGTAAAAGGGATCGACGTCGGGCTGGTCCGCGGGGATGGGATGGTTGGCGTTGAAGTTTCCGCAGGCGTATTTGTACATGTCGGTGCAGGGGTCGGCGGAGAGGTCCATGGAGGAGAGGTCGAGTCCGGGAAGGGGCTTCTCTGGCGCAGGCGCTGCTTTGGCGGGCGCAGGAGTCTGTTGGGCGAGCGCCACAGGAGCGAGAATGAGGCAGACGAGGGCTGCGCTTGCGGTCCGCCATAGGGCGCGTTGAAAGGTTGTGCGCTTCGAGTCGAGGAGTGTGGTTGTTTCGCTCATGCGTGAGTTCTCCATGCGGAAGAGATTTGTGGGGCCGGCGGCTTGGCGTTGGACAGAGTAATAGTGCAAGCAGGCAAGCAGAGATGCGACCCTGTCTTCTATTATCGCTCTAAGTGCGATCTGAGGAGTTGGACTGAACGATGAAGATTGCGAACAAACGCGTGGCAGTGATGCTGGCGGCGTGGGCGATGCTGGCTCCGGGCATGGCGCGGGCGCGCGACCCGGAACAGGTGGCGCGCATTCCGCTGGGGCCGATGGGCTACCAGACGCAGTTGCCGCAGTTCATGTTGGCGGGCAACTCCATGTTGACCGTTCACTTCGTCGATCAAGACCATCTGCTGATTACGTTCGGCCTTCGCCAGTTGGTGACCCGCCTGGCGGACGATCCGCCGGACGACGATGACCGGTTAGTCGGGGCCAATCTGGTGGAACTGCCTTCCGGCAAGGTGCTGGCACAGACCCAGTGGCGGATGCACGACCGCGGGCAGTACTTGTGGAGCCTGGGACACGGGCGGTTTCTACTTCGCGTGCGCGACCGGCTGACGGTGCTTGCGCCCATGCAGGGTGTGGGCACAGGCGATGCGTTTCACGAGCATCCGGTGCTGCACTTCGATCGGCCGCTTGTGGCGTTGCAGGTGTCGGCGGACGGGGACCTGTTGACGGTGGAGACGACTGATCGTACGCCGGGCAATCCGGGAGGGGGGAGCGTGACGGTGGTTGATCCTGCCGGGACGGCCCCTGCTCCGATACAGCTTAATTTCTACCGGTTGAGCAGTACGGGCGAGGGCGCGGAGAGCCTGGTGGTTGCATCGGCGGGAGCGATCCGCGCGCACTCGGCAATTGATCTGCCGATCACGACGGCGGGATTTCTGGATGTGATCGAGGGCGGCAAGGACCAATGGCTTTTCAATTTCGACGAGCACGCGGGCAAAGTGGACGAGCTGGCGGAGTGGGACACAACCTGCTTTCCCCAATCCAGCTTTATCGGGCACGGCGAGTTTGTCTCGATCGGGTGCAGGGGCAGCGCCGCGAGGCAGGAGCTGGCGGGCTTCAACCTGAAGGGCGAGGAGATGTGGCAGCAGAACTTTCTGGAAGCACAGACCGCGCTCACATTTTCCTTCGCTCCAGCGGCAGGACGATTTGCTCTGGGCCGCATTGTGGTAAACGGCCCATTCGATCCAGAGGGAACGCTGACAGGGGGCGCGGTGAGCCAGCAGGAGGTCCGCGTCCTGCAGAGCTACAACGGCAAGCTGCTGTTCCGGATTGACTGCACTCCAGTGGAGAGGGCGGGGCAGAACTTTGCCCTGTCAGCCGATGGGATGCGTCTGGCGGTGGTGCGCGAGACGATGGTGCATCACGATGCCACCAAGGACTACGACGAATACAGTGAGCGCGCGGCCGCGGTGGAGGTTTACGCGTTGCCTCCGCTTAGCGAGCAGGACCAGACCGCAGTGAAGCAGGTGGAGGCGCAGGCGCCGCGGGACACAGGGGCGCGGATCGACCTGTCGCTGGAACGGATCTCGACGCCGCTGGCAACAGACGCGGCCGGTGCCGCGATGGATAGTACATACAGTGGAGCAATTGCCCCTAGTAGTGCAATCACGTCAGGTGCGGGCAGTGCGCAGGGAGGAGAGTCTTCCGCGCAGGCCGCTGCTTCGCTTGGGGAGCAGGGCGTGCCGGCGGGAGCGGTGGTGCTGGGCGATCCGGAGCCGGGGACTGGGCGCAAGCGTCCTACGCTGTATGGGCCGGATGAGTCGCCCGAGGAGAAGACTACGTCGCAGTAGGGGTGAGGTTCATGTAAAAAGAGGTGATGAAAAGTTGCGTCAGCGTTGAGGATCGACCTCAGCGGCTAAAGCCGCGCGCAATTGGCGCATCGATGGCACGGCTGAAGCCGTGCCCTTAACGCAGAGATTAGTTAGGCGGCTTTGGTGGGGGCGACCAGCGCCTTGACGCGGGCGTTGAGACGGGCCTTGTAGCGGCTGGCCGTGTTCTTGTGCAGGACGCCCTTCTGCACGCTCTTGTCCAGGATGGAGACGGTCTCCGAGTAGGTGGCGGCGATGGTCTTCTTGTTGCCTTCGTCGATGGCCTCGCGCAGGGTGCGCAGGGTGCTGCGCAGCTTGCTCTTGTTGGAGCGGTTGCCCGCGGTCTTAGTTACGGTCTGACGAGCGCGCTTCAGCGAGGAGACATGATTTGCCATAGTTCTGAACTCTTTTCTGGATCCGGGCGATTGCTATCGACGCCTGGGTAATAGGATGCAGGCGGAGGCAGACACACCCCATCCCTGCAATTATTTAGTTTACGGAAGCTGACGTACGCGGTCAACCCGCATTGCGCCTCAGTTCTCGGTGGGGTTCTCTTCGATGTGGTCGAGGATGAGCATGGGCACTGACAGCTTCTGTAGTTCCATCTTGAGACCCAACTGCTTTGCGATAGCGTCCGGCAGGGAGATGGCGCCGGTGGGTGCGGCGGCCTCCGAGGGGTCGGTAGAGCTTGGGTCAGGCTTGGTGATGGTTTGGCCATTTATGGTCTCCACGCCTCGGGCGACGCGGGAGCCGCTCCAGTTGAGGGTGAGGTCGTAGGAGCCTTCGATGTGGGTGGAGTCGAGGACGGGCTCCTTGATGTAGTCGACCGCGAAGGGCTCGAGCTCGTGGGCGAACTGCATCATGGTGACGTTGGTGCAGACCATCAGGTAGTTGCGGATAGGTTCGGTAGCGCGCGGGTCCTTCTCGCCGGCCGGGGGATTTGAGATGCAGGAGGTACGGGAGTTGGGGTCGGCTGTCTTCTTCAGCTTTGGAGTACCTGAGGCGGAGAGGACGTAGACATCGTTTGGGCGGTCTTCAAAGTGCGTCTTCATCCCGAAGCGCTCTACCAGCAGGGAGCGGACCATGAGCCTGATGTCGTCAAAGCTGACGTTGGGCCTGCCGTTGGGGCCCTTGGGATAGTCGTCCTGCGCGATCTTGCCGACGATGTCCCAGAGGTTCTTGGAAAGAAACGGTGGAATGTCTGCGATGCCCGCGCCGCTGATGTCGTAGGCTGCGCCGATGAGGGCCTGCAGGCTGGCGCCACGGATGTTGACCTGACCGTTGGGCATGAACATGATCTGCATGTCGCGCGGTCCGTCCGGGGGGCTCGGCTTGACGGTGGCAACATCGAAGGCGGGAGTGGCGGGCGGTGGCAGCAGCTCGGCGATCTTCGGCGAGTTTGGAGTGGGAGTCTCGTTGACCTTGTCCACGATGAGGACAGGCTGGGGAGACTGGCCGAGGGTGAGCTTGAGTCCGAGCTGCTTGTCCAGATCGTGTTCCAGATCGAAGCCGTTGCGGGCGGGAAGCATTGTATAAGCGACGTCGAAGTCCCACGCGCCCTTGAGTCCGGTCTGGTCGATGATGGACAGTCCCCCCGGGCCGAAGCTAGGGATGGACTTGGTGAATTGCTCCATGGTTATGTTGCGGCAGGTGAAGCTGTAGCTGGTGGGCATAGGCCCGTCGGGCGTGGGCGGGGTTGCAGGTGGGTGAAACTGGCACTGGGACGGGGCAGTAGTGTCGGCTGCGGGCTTCATCTTCGGCTTGGCCGTATCAGCCGCGGTGAGGATCTGGGCGGGCATTTGCCGGGTGTCGTTATGGACGACCAGCTTGAAGCGGTCGGCGAGCAGGGTGCGGAGCATGAGGCTGGAGGTGTCAGGCGGGGTGGAGGGAGGCTGCCTGGCGGTGACATCGTAGCGGTCGAAGTCGAGCCATGTGGGGCCGCCGAAGATGTGGTCCTTGTCGAGGGAGTAGGCAAAGGAGATCATGTCCAGCTCGGTGGCCTTGTGCACGAGGTAGCGGTCAGTTCCCTGGGTGTTGTGGTGGGGGTAGGTGGAAGCAAAGCTGTATGGGCTGGGATGGATATCCGCAATCTCGAAGGCGGGTGCGGCGGCGGGCGGTGCTTTGGGCGCGCTGGCCGGAGTGGTGGCGGATTGGGCGAGCAGGGGGCTACAGAGAAGGGCGATGGCGAGGACCGCGAGTGCTTGTTTCATAATCGAAACCACCATGGGTCGGGACCACCTTGGACTTGCAGGATGATGAGTCTTGGACGCAGGAGGCCTGAGGGCGTTTGGTCTGCCTGCAATTATTTCTACCGCTTTCTTCTCCGGCCACGCTAGTTATCCGTGGGCTTCTCTTCGATGTGGTCGATGACCAGCACGGGGGAGGGTCGCTTTTCCTTGATCATCTTAACTCCGAGTTGCTTGTTGATGGCGTCGGGCAGAGAGAGGCCGCCCGTGGGATCGACGGCGGAGGATGGGTCGTTGTTGGCGGATGCACTGGAGGGAGGCTTGGCGCCGCCGAGCTGGCCGGCGGAACTGAAGCTGAGGGTGAAGTCGTAGGCGTCCTTGAGACCGGTGGAGTCCAGGACCGGGGTAA
>DATKGA010000118.1:0-13078 GCA_035510935.1 Acidobacteriaceae bacterium | reverse complement strand
CCATCGTTAAGCAACGCAATCATTACAATCATCACCGCGGTCACGGGGTAGAAGTTGAACCAGAGGATTGCCACCGTCATGAACAGCACCACGCGCAGCGTCTCCGCAATGCGGTACATGGAGTAACTGTTCATGCGCTGGAATATCTTGCGACTCTCTTTAATGGCATCGATAATGACCGAGAGCCCTGGCGCGAGTAAGACGATGGACGCCGCGGCACGTGCGGCGTCGGTTGCGCCCGAGACTGCGATGCCGCAGTCCGCCTTCTTCAGTGCAGGCGCATCGTTCACACCGTCTCCCGTCATACCGACGATGTGACCGCTCTTCTGGAGCGCTTCAATGATGAAGTATTTGTGTTCCGGAAAGACTTCGGCGAAACCATCCGCTTTTTCGATTGCATCGATGATCTGCGAGCCGGGCTGCTGCTTGGTGTCGCCCAGGGCGCTCGCATCGACGATGTCGGTCCCCAGGCCAAGTTCTTTGCTGGTCTCGCGTGCGATGGCGGTCTGGTCGCCCGTAACCATCTTGACTTTTAACCCCATCTGTCTGGCGCTTGCGATGGTTGCCTTGGCCTGCTCACGTGGCGGATCAAACATCGGGATGACGCCGGCAAACTGCCAGTTGCCCTCCTGGTCGGCGCGGCAGACACCGAGGGAGCGAAAGCCGCGCCCGGCGAATTCATTCACGGCCTTTTCGACTTCGGGTTTCACGGCATCGGCATTTTTCGACATCTGCAGAATGACCTGGGGTGCTCCCTTGGACACGAAGAACTGCTTGCCGTCGCCGCCCTTTACAGTAGCTTCAGTGCGCTTATGCACCGGGTCGAAGGGCTGGAAGTGCATCACCTGGAAGCCCTTCAACGCATTCGCATCCTTCACTCCGCCAATCACCGCAAGATCGATCGTGTCTTTGTCTTCAGCACGCGACGCGAGCGCAGCCCACAGAATCACCTGGTCGCCTGGGATGCTGTTCACTGTAAATGGATCGCCCAGCGACAGCTTGTTCTGTGTCAGGGTTCCGGTCTTGTCCGAACAAAGAACGTCGACGCCAGCCAACTCCTCGATTGCCGAGAGCCGTGTGACGATTGCCTGGCTCTTCGCCAGCAGACGTGCGCCGACCGCCATAGTCACCGAGAGGACCGTTGGCATCGCAACCGGAATCGACGCAACCAGCAGAACGAGACAGAACTCCAGCGTATCGAGGACGGGATTATGACGAAACAGCGAGACCGTGAGAATGATTGCGACCAGCGCTACGGCAAGAACAATCAGGTAGTCGCCAATCTTGAGTACGGCCTGCTGAAAGTGACTAATGGTGTGCGCCTGTTGCACCAACTCCGCAGTCTTGCCGAAATAAGTGCGCGGCCCCGTCGCATAGACCATGGCGTCGATCTCGCCCTGGCGCACAATCGAGCCGGAGAAGACCGCCTCACCCGGCTTGCGCGTGACTGGCAGCGACTCACCGGTCAGGGCAGACTGATCGACCTCGACGGGATCGCCATCCAACAGCCGCGCGTCTGCTGGAACAATGTTTCCCAGCTTCAGACGAATGACATCGCCTGCGACCAGTTCACTCGCCTTCGGGGTGGCCCATTTGCCGTCGCGCAGAACCGTCGCGTCGTTCGCCAGTTTTGCTTTGAGCGCAGCAATCTCATTCCCCGCCTGATGCTCTTCCCAGAACGCAACGATGGCATTCGAGAAGAGAAGCGCCAGAATGATGAAGAAGTCCAACCAGTGCCGCACGACTCCCGACAGAATCACGGCCGCCTCGATCATCCACGGAATGGGCCCCCAGAAATAGGTCAGAAACTTCAGGAACGCATTGGTCTTCTCAACCTTGAGTGCATTAGGTCCATCATTGGCAAGCCGCTTCGCAGCCTCGGCCTGAGTCAGGCCTTTAGCAGAAGACTGTAGCTTGGCCTGTAGATCGTCCATCGGGATCGACTTCAGATCGTCCTTCGATGTTGGCTTTGCGCCGGGCTGCAGGTCTTCTTTAGCATCAGCCTTCGGCTTGCCATTTGCGTCAGGCTTTGAGTCGGGCTTAGACTGCTCCGGCTCGGGTTTCTCTGCATTTTGATCCATGATCGACATCCCCGTATTCTTTTGCTTGCACAGTTTAGGGAGCGCCATCCACCGGCACAGTACATCTGAAACCTGGACTAGAGTGTCTCTCAGCGCAGCCACGAATTCTGTTCAGTGTTGCTCTCGGTCTACCAAATGTAGATGTAATCCGGGCTGAAATTGTTGTATGACAGGCATGGACCGGCACTCTCTTTCGACGGCGGAAGGTACTCGTGCATGGACTGCGATCGCAGCACAATCGATGCCCGCCTACTGCACGATCAATGTCAGACTGATGCTGCGCGTGAGGCCCGCGCTGCTGCCGGTGACGACAATGCTGTAGCTCCCGCTTGGCGTTGGCGTTACTGGGTTGACGGGTGACGTTCCCGTCGCGTCTGGAATCATCCGAGAGGCGCCACATCCTGCAACCATCAAAACGCAGCACAATATCGCAGCCGAGCGCAGTTGCCCGGCACGCGGCCGTTTCAGTGCAAACAGCCCCAGCGGCAGCAGGCAGGCTAACCACGTCAGGGGCTGTCTGCCTGGAAGCTGCGGCCAACTCAGCGACGCAACGGAGGTCGCCAGCGTCACGGTAATTGTAGAGGTGCCGCTCAGTGCCGCAGAAGACGGGTTCACCACGCAGGTTGCATACAGTGGTACGCCCGTGCAGGAGAACGCGGCCGTTCCCGGCACACCCGCAGCCGAGGACAGCAGCAGCGGATATACCGCTTCAAAGCCCGCGGAGATGGTCTGCGTCGTGCTTCCGTTCGCGGCCAGCGTAAAGTCAACCCCGGTGCCCGTCAGATGTAGGCTCTGCGGCGACGACGCGGCATTGTCGGTTACCGTGAGACTGCCGGTACGCGCCGCCGCCGCGCTGGGCGCGAAGACGAGTTGCAGGGTGCATTGGCTGCCTGCGGCCAGGGTCGTGCCGCATGTATTGCTGCCCAAGACAACTGCGAAGTCACCCGTCAATGCGATGTTCATGATGGAGAGGGGAAGCCCTCCATTGTTGGTCAGTGTCACCGTCTGCGCCGCCGCGATCAGGCCGACTCCGGTGGGGGCGAACGCAATGCTCGAGACTGGCGAGAGCGATACGCCGGGTGGAGCGACGCCAGTCCCGCTCAACGTCACCGTCTGGCTGCGGTACTGGTCCGAAACGGTCAATACGCCACTCTCTGGGCCTACGCTCTTGGGCACGTATGCCACCAGCATCGAGCAGGCCGAGTGGCCGCTCAGTGAATTGCCGCAGCTATTCACCACGCTAAAGTCGCCGTTGGCAATCTGCGCCACGATCAGCAGCAGTGCGGAGTCGCCGGAGTTGGTTAGCGTCACCTGCTGGGTCGCGCTTGCGGTGTTCAATTGCTGCGCGGCAAACGTCAGGCTTAGAGGTGCCAGTGCATCTGTCGCCGGCAACACGCCCAGGCCGGTAAGCGATGCGGTCTGTGTGCCCACGCTGTCCGTGATGTTAAAGCTGCCGTTCTGCGTGCCGGATACGGTCGGCTGGAAGGCAATCGAGACTGTGCACCCAACACCGGGCGCAAGAGACGGGCCGCATGTGTTAGCTGTGATGTCGAAGTTTGCCGTGACTGCCGGGTTTCCCAGCGTAGCTGTCACGCCGCCGGTGTTGGAGATTGTAATATTCTGCGCGGTACTGATAGCGCCAACGTTGGTGGAGATGAAGCTCAGTGTGATTGGGTCAAGAATGATCGCCGCCGCGGTTGTACCTGTTCCTGTGAGTGCCGCCGTCGCTTGCCCCCCTGAGATGTTGCCGTAGACCGTCAACACGCCCGCGCGCGAGCCGGTTGCCGTGGGCAGAAACTTTACCTCGACGGTGCAGCTTGCCCCGACTGCAACTGCCGATCCCACGCAGTTGTCTGTCTGGTTGAAGTCACCTGATGTTACGACCTGCGTAACCGTCAACGGCGCATTGCCGGAGTTCGTCACCGTAATGGCCTGCGCCGCGCTGGCAGTCGAAATTGCCTGCGCACTAAAGGTCAGACTGCCCGGGTTCATCGTCATCGCCGGAGCAGCCGGGTAAGCCGCGGTCAACAGGGGAATCTCCCAGATGCCGCGCCCATAGGTGGCGGCACGCAACTCACCGCTGCGCCCATCGCCGGTGGACATACCCGCCGCTGCTTGCAACCCAACAACCGGTGCGTTGGGCAGACTGGTTCCGTAGAGGCTCCAACAGCTTACCGAGGCGGTCGAGCAGGTCGTTACCGCCGTCGTCTCATAGACGCCCGTGTCCATCGCAACGTAAAGCGTGTTTGCGTCGTTGGGATCGACCACCACGGCATTGGCGGATGCATTGGGCAGGTTGCTGCTGATGTTGCTCCAGTTCGCTCCTCCGTTGCTGGATTGATAAACATGCGGCGCGTTCACCCCATTGCCGGCGAAGCCCATCACCGTGGCGTACACCGTCTTTCCCGTGGCGTCGTGCGGGTCGGCCACAAGCGACGAAATGTCGAAGCCGCCGCGATTGAAGATCCCCGCGTCCGCCGTATCGTTGCTCACCGTCGACTTGGCCACGTCGGTCCAGGAGGAACTGCTGCCGGCGGTGGCCGCCGCGTAGTTGGCAAAAATGTGGCCGCCGTAGTTCGCTCCTCCATCCAGCGTGCCCGCCAGCCCCGCATACAGTACGGTCGAGCCCGCATCCTGCGCCGCAACGGCTCCACTGGCAGGCCCTCCAGACGCAAGCGAGCGTACCACCGGATTGGTGTTTCCATTGCATGAGGCATTTTGCGGGCCGCCCAGCATTGCGCTGATTGCGTTCGATCCCGGCCACGCAGTGGTGCTATCGGCCAACCCGCGCCACACTCTGCATGTCCCGATCACAACGTCCGTGGTCAGCGCTGGATCCAGCAGGAACGGAGGGGCGATCAGGGATGCGTCGTTCTCCACCTGCGCGTACCCGATGGTGGGCGGTCCGGCAAAATTAGTTGCCGTGCAGGCGTTGCCATTGCCGCAGAAGCGAATGCTCACGCCTGCCTCGGTGGACACAAACCAGTTTTGCGGATTGAACGGGTCGATAGCGACCGTTCCTCCCTCTCCCGTTGCAATCTGCGGCCATGCGGGCGCTGTGTTTGTACCGCCTGTGGCTGCTGTTCCATTTGCTCCCAACCCCGCCAGCACTGTCGCCGGATCGCTGGGGTGCTGTGCGAAGCTCACCACCTCGGCCAGTGAGCCGAGCCCGGAGTTCAAATTCTGGAAGTGGGTCGCATCGTCGGACGAGCAGGGTGTCTGTTGCTGGTTGACACCATCCAGCGAGCGCCAAAGTCCGCCGTCATTGCCATCGTAGAGCAGCGGTAACGTGCCTCCCGTCCCAGCATTCGTCAGCGCGGCAATCGCATGTTGCGCCGGTGAGACCATCGCCGGAGCATTGCATCCGTTCTGCGCATTGGTGGTATTGCGCAGCGCGCATCCGGAGGCCAGTGAACAGCGGTAGAGATCCGCCGTCCCCGCATACAGCAGCGTGTCGAGAGTCGCACCTGCGCCCGTCTGCACCGCCGCTAGTGTCAGGTTGTAGTCCGCCTGCGCAATCGCGGTCGAGCCGTTGCCCACCTCCAGCGGAGTCGAAGTCAACTGCTTGCCGAATGTGATTGCAGCGGTCGTGCAGCTCGCTCCTGTTAGCGCGCACACATCCTGCCACAGGCCCTGGTCCAGGTTGTTCGCATCCACGGTCAGTGCGAAGGTGTCGCCTGTAACCGGTTGCACAGCCAGCGCGCCGCGAAAGATCGGGCACAACGTGCTTCCGGCAGCGTTCGGATTGGTTGGGCAAGCCGTCGTCGTCAAGCCCGTGCCCGGCTGTTCGATCAGCCGCGTCCACGAGATGCCATCGGGCGACGAGTAGTATCCGTGAAATTGCAGTGCTGCGTAAAACATCTTCCGCACCGGGTTCCATACCACGGCGGTTGCGGCGTTTCCCGGAGCGCCTCCGGGCAACGGTCGCTGCACCACCTGGCTGCCATCCAGAACCAGTCCCATCTGCCAGGTGACGCCCGCGTTCGTGGAGTAGTAGAGCCCCATCACGCTGTAGTTGTCGTCCGCGGCGTTCACCAACACGCCCTCAGCCGCCTGCGAAAGTGCCGCCACCACCAGCCCCGGCGTCGTGCTGCTCCACGCAAAGCCAGCCACGCTGAGGCCGGCAAACGAGTGATTACCCGCCACGCCGTCTTTCGACTGCTGCGCCAGCGTCCAGGTGTTGCCGCCATCTGTCGAGCGAAGAATCCCTTCGCCGTAGTACGAGTCCAATGCGTTGTTGGGGTCGCCCGTCCCCGCCAGCAGAACATCGATCCCGCTCGTCTCGCTCATGCTTAGCGCGCCAATACTCAACGACGGAATCGCCGGTGTACCGGCATTTGCGCTGAACACGGGAAGCGTATCGGTCAGTGGCGCGAAGGTCACGCTGGCAGCTGGGCCTGCCGCGTTGATGGACTTCCACACGCCGCCGCCGGTGGTTCCCAGATAGACCGTGTTTCCCGTCGTGTCCGCCGGATCGATCGCAATCGCGGTCACGCGGCCGGTAACATTGCCATAGCTCTGGCTTGCAACCTGGATCGGCCCCACAGCCTGCCACGCGGTATTCAGAGGATTCGCGGTAAGCGGATTGGCGCGCGGCCCGGTTGATGCGCCCGTATCCGGCCGTTGTGCGCACGCGCGCGTTACTCCCGGCAGACTCAACAATACCGGCAGAATTGCCGCGCAGCACCACCTCACCCGCCCTGATACTCGCAGTGGATGCGCTCTCCGACAAATCGTTGCGGAATACTGTTCGCGCATGGCGTGAGCCCGAATCCAGCCGCATCCTCTCTGGATGCAGCCAGCCAAAGCTGGTTGAATCAATGCAGAGAGGGACACAGATTCCTGCCGATTCGGAAAGAGATGAGGGACCTTCGGAGCGTACTCTGCGGTTACTCCGGAAGGCCCTTGCGTCTTTATCGGCAGCGGGTGTTGCCCCAATAGCGGGCAGCGAACAGTTGTCTGGGCGTCAAGCAATCCAACAAGGAATTGCTTACGCGCATCGAGCTACCAATCTACCACCGGCAGCGACTGTACGAACAATATGGTTGCGATTAGTCCTTGCGGAATGCCGCTACTCGACGGGGTGGGGCAGAACGCCGAGGTCGGCCAGGCCGTTGACGAAGTACTGTGCGGCCAGCGCGACCAGCAGCAGACCCATCACTCGCACCAGGATGCGAATTCCACTCTCCCCCAGCAGGCGCACAACTTTGTCCGAGTGGCCCAGCACCAGGTAGCAGGAGGCTGCAGTAATGGCGATGGCGATCAGGATGGCGGCCATCTGCCAGCGCGTCTGCGCCTGCCCCACCAGCACCATCACCGACGTGATCGCTCCCGGTCCGGCAAGCATCGGCACTCCCAGCGGAACGATGCCTGCGTCCTCCTTCTGCGCGGCAGCTTCCGTGTCGCCCGCAACCTCCTGCGTTGCCGAACGCCTGGCCTGTAGCATGTCCAGGCCAATCAGCATCAGGATGACTCCTCCGGCAATCTCAAAGGCGGGCAGCGTGATGCCCAGCACGCGGAAGATGGCCTCACCGGCGAAGGCGAAACCAGCCAGTACGATCAATGTTGTCAATGCGCCCTTGCGCGCAATACGGCGGCGCCTCGCGGCGTCCGAGCCATCGGTGATGGCCAAAAATGTAGGCAGCGCAGCGAAGGGATCCACCAGAAAGAAGATGGAGCTCAACGCCAGCAACGAGAAGCGCACATACACCGAGTGCTGCAGCCCGTACAGGCTTACGATATGGGGGTCGAAGCTCACACCCTATTCTTTCACTTACGCGCCATTTGCTTCACTTCAGGTAGGCCCGCACCAGGTCGATCAGGTCCTCGGCCAGCTCGTAGGGCTTATCCACGGCCTTCTCCGGCGACAGCAGGTGCAGCCGGATGTGGTCTTCCAGTACCTCGGCCATCAAGCTGTTGATGCCTCCGCGAACGTTGGCCAGCAGCATCAGCACGTCGGCGCAATCGTCGCCTGTTGTCAGCGAGCGTTCGATGGAATCCACCTGCCCGCGAATGCGCTTGATCCGCGCCACAAGCTTCTGCTTTTCTTTATCGTGATGCGTCATATTGTCCCTGCCCTTGTCCTGGCCCGGTTCTGGGTGCGATGCGCTCCCGGAGGCCCTCTCCAGAGGTACTAAAGACGATTCTCTCACTACTTCCTCCAGCATACGGCCCTGGCAAAGTTATGGAGGTCGCTGAAGAATTCCACCGCGCTGCTATTGACACTCGCGGTACGCTGACGCGAATAAAATTTGAACACCGGTATAATTAACAATTCAGCGGTTGGGGACGGCTGGAATTCCTGAATTGCAGGCGGAGGGGCGCAGATGGCATTAGAAACGACGAAGAATATCTGGCGTAATGGGCAGATGATTGCCTGGGAGAAGGCCCAGGTCCATGTGATGTCGCATGTGATCCACTATGGGTCTTCGGTCTTTGAGGGGATGCGCTGTTATGCGCAACCGAATGGCGCGGCGATCTTCCGCCTGCACGACCACATGCGCCGCATGACGGACTCCGCCAAGATCTACCGCATGCCCCTGGGCTACTCGCTGGAGGAGTTGTGCTCCGCGGCCGTCGACCTGGTCGAGGCTAATGGTGTCGCGCCCTGCTACATCCGGCCCATCGCCTTTCGCGGCTACGGCGAGGTTGGAGTCAACCCGCTCAAATCCCCGGTGGACGTCTATATCGTCAACTATCCCTGGGGCAAGTATGTCTCCGGCAACGATGGCGCGGATGTCTGCATCTCCAGTTGGAACCGCCTCGCCCCCAACACCATGCCGTCGATGGCCAAGGCCGGCGCCAATTACATGAACTCGCAGCTCATCCGCATGGAGGCGGAGATCAACGGCTACTCCGAAGGGATCGCGCTGGATGTCAACGGCTATCTCTCCGAAGGCTCCGGCGAAAATCTCTTCCTGGTGCGCGATGGCGTGCTCTACACCACACCGCTGGCTAACTCCGTGCTCAACGGAATCACCCGCATGTCGGTACTCACCATCGCCAGGTCGCTGGGCATTCCTGTCGTCGAGCAGGCGCTGCCGCGCGAGATGCTCTATATCTGCGACGAGGCCTTCTTCAGCGGAACGGCCGCCGAGGTCACCCACCTGCGCTCGGTCGACAAGATTCTCATCGGCGATGGCACCATGGGGCCGGTCACCACGGCCATCCACGACGAGTTCTTCTCAATCGTCAACGGCATCAAGCCCGACCGCTACGACTGGCTTACCCCCGTGAAGGTCCACGTCGCCGAGGTCGTAGGAGCATAATTTTATTCAGATTGAAACCGAATCGCAGAAGAGGCGGCCATGCGGTCGCCTCTTTTGTATGTGTGAAACCGCTTATCGGACGACACGCAGCGTGCGCTCCCAGCGAGCAAAGTGGAGCAGCGAAGCTGCCGCGCCATGCTCTCTTTCCGCTCGGCTCGCTTGCAGGCCGACTGCTGTTGTCTGTCCGGAACCGGAATCCGCCAGGTTCATCGAGAAATAAATGAGGAATGGTTTGCCGACGATCGCCTCCCGTGGCACCAGCCCCCAGTAGCGGCTGTCCTCGCTGTCGTTGCGGTTATCGCCCAGCACGAAGTAGCTGTCCGCCGGAATGTTGAGCTCTCCCTGTGACACCAGCGTGTGCATCTGGATCCACCAGCGTGAATCCACGGCGGGGTCTGCGCGGCCCATGCGAGGGAAGTCGTCGCGATAGCTGTCCGGCGCCGCCGTGCGATAGACCGCATACGGCTCCTCTACAGCACGTCCGTCGATCAACACATGCCCATCGCGCAGCCGAAGTTGTTCGCCCGGCAAGCCCACCACGCGCTTCACCAGGTCCTTGGATGGATTCACTGGGTAGTGGAAGACAATCAGATCGCCGCGCTGAATAAGGTTCGTGGTCGCAAGGGCAGGGAAGCGTTGGGGTGGAATTTCTTTGTCAACCAGCAGAAAGTCGCCGACCAACAGCGTAGGCTCCATCGATGCGGAAGGAATACGGAAGGGCTGTACCACAAAGGTAAGGATGAACAGTGCAACCACCAGCAGAAAGAGCATGGATTGGAACGCCTGAAGCAGGCTGTGGTGGCGGACCGTGTGCTCACCGCCTTTGCCCGTGCTGCTCATTGCTCTACCTTCAGCGCAACTTTCTGTTGCGCTGAAGCTGCTCCAGCCGTCGCATCTGCGTTGCGGTTCGCCTTCGCCTGCGCGCTGCCGTTCAGGCTGGCAAATGCAAGGCGCGCCGCCTCCTGCTGGGCCTGCTTCTTGGTGCTGCCCTCGGCGCTGGCAAGGGTGCGTGCTGCTCCGTCTGCGCCGGTCGCGCGCACCTCAATGCGGAATCGTTTCTGGTGGTCGGGGCCGGATTGGTCGATCAAAATATACTGTGGCTGTTCGTGGCCTGTGGCCTGCAGGCGCTCCTGCAATGCGGATTTGTAATCGCCCACTGCTCCGGAGAGTGGTTCGCTGGAGTGCAGCACGCCGCTCAGGCTGGCTTCTGCCGGCTTGATGATATGGCGATGGATAAAGTTGCGCGCCGTTGCCAGCCCTCCGTCCAGGTAGAGTGCGGCGATGACCGCCTCCAGCATATTGGCCAGCAGTGCGGGTTTGCGCTGGCCGCCGCTATGCGCCTCTCCACGGCCAAGCAGAAGCATGGGCCCGAGCTGCATCCGCTGCGCCACCTGCGCCAGATGCCGGCTGCTTACCAACGACGCGCGCAGCCGCGTCAGGTCGCCCTCGCGCAGCGCGGGCAGGCGCTGATACAGTGCTTCGGCCACAATCAGGCCCAGCACCGCGTCGCCCAGAAACTCAAGCCGTTCGTTATCCGAGCCAGGGTCGCGTGTGCCCTCCGGATTGCTCTCGTAGGCCAGGGAACTGTGGGTCAACGCCAGCGTGAGCAAGCCCGGGTCCTTGAATTTGTAGCCAAAGAAGCGTGCGGCAGAACTCTCGTCCGCGAGTGACGGCACATCAGCAGGCTCGACTTTCGCCGTAGCTTTCTCTACTGCGTCTCTCGCTGGATTGCTTGCTCGGCGCGGCGTCTTGGGGGAGCGTTCGGCGATGAGTGGGCGCGTCGTCAATATCTCCCCCAAGGGTGCATCTATGCTTCAGTTTACCGGAGTTGTCCGCAGGATAAGATGTCTTCGCAGGCACCTATTGGGGTGGGGAAGGGCGGTAGGAATCTTTTTCCGCTTTGCCCGTTGGATCCAGTGGAGCGTCGTCGTCCGGGGGAACGGGGCTCTGTAGGCCAATGGATGTTGCTGCGTGTTTAGGCAGCACGAAGGCTTGTTTGATTCCCGCTTCGGCGGCTGCCTTGGTATCTGTCTGGCTGTCGCGGCTGGCCAGTGCCGCGCGATACTCGGCCACAGCCTTGTCGCGTTGCGGGCGGACAACGCTGGGGTCGTCGGGGTCGCGCGCAATGTCGTACATCCGCCCCAGGTAGATGTGCGCCCAGGCAACGGTCCGCGGGTCGTGAGAGAGCTTCACGGCCTGCGTCAGCTCGTCCAGTGCGCCATCCGGGTCGGACTGCAACAGGTCAATCCGGCCCATCAGGTAGTGGGCCGCCGCGTTATCCGGGTTGGCCTTCAGTGCTGCATCGGCCAGCTCGCTCGATCCGTCCAGGTCGCCCTTCATCAGCTTGCTCTCGGCCAGGTCAAGCCCGGTCAGCGGGCGCGGCATGCGGCGTATTATGTCGCCGGCGGAGCTCTCGGGCAGGAAGACGATATGTTTGATATGGTTCTGTTCGCTGTCCACGTCCATGCCGTAGACCATGGGGCCCATATTATCCTTCAGGCTCGTACCATTCTTCTCCATGATGCCCAGCTGGGTGTAGAAATAATCCACCATCACCCAACCCTGGCGCATGTCCAGGTCCACCTTGCGTCGCTGCGCCTGCTCCACCTCATGGTCGTATGTACTCATCTCGGCTTCGTAGTGCTCCAGTGTGGAGCGGTCGCGTCCCGCGCTTGGCTTCACCGGCACAGCGATGCCGGTATTCATGGTCTGCGCCTCTACAGCTTTGATCAGGCACTCCGTCACCAGCGCCACGATGTCCGTCTTGTAGATGTACTCCAACGGGGCGGCCTGCACCGGTTTCATCAGTGGTTGTAGGCGGTTGATGGACGACGCGCGCGTCACCACCAGCGGCTCCACCAGGAAGTGCAGGTAGGTATGCCGGATCAGGTCCATCGGCACCCCATCCGGCGGGTCGGTCCGCGGCGATACCACCACCACCGAGTCGGTCCCGTTATAGCGTGCGTTCGTCTCCTCCGGCGCCAGCATCGGCTCCAGCAGCACCAGGAAGCGCCGTCCGTCGTAGCTGCTCACCGGCATGTGCAGAAAAATGTTGGTGTCCAGAATCATCTTGACCAGCGGAGTGTGGATGTGGTCGATCAGCGCCTCATACTCCGGGCGATGCTCAATCCATACCGAATGCAGTTGCACCGCATCGGAAAACTTACTCAGTAGCGGCAGCACATCCAACACCCCAAGAGCCTCCGTCGGCAGGTCCGACGGGTCCGCTGAGATCACCATCTCCGGCAGCGGCGTAATGTAGATCGATAGCGAAACGTACTGTGCAACATTGCGTGCAGGATCGGAGAGATCGTGCAGCCGCATGTAGGCGCACAGTACGTCCCGTGCGTCGCGCGCCGGTGCCGAGCCAGCCAATACACCGTTCAATTCCTCGCGCACCTTCATCCGCACCGGGTTCGATTCGGCCAGCCCGCTATCGTACCCGCACATGTTCAGCGCAGTCGCCAGAAAGAATAGAGGCTCGCTCGTCTCCAGCGTAATCGCCGATCCGGCTGCCTCCGGCTGCGCTATCCGAGCCGTGCGCGTCGTCTCCACGCCCTGCGACTCGGACGCGCCGGGGGACGAAGAGCTCGAGGAACTGGAAGAACTGGACCCGGTGGGCTGTTCAGCATCGATCTCGGATCGCTGCTGCGCCTGCAGCGTCGGAGCCATCACCAGCCCGCCAACCAGCAACCCAACCGCTACGGTGGCCATCGGCAGCTATCCCCC
>DATKGA010000117.1:0-45738 GCA_035510935.1 Acidobacteriaceae bacterium | reverse complement strand
ATGCATATCGGGGCATGGGTCGCGTCGCCGGCAGGTAGCTCGCACACGGTCGATCTAGCTGAACCGCAAAAGTAGCGCAGTCGTCGCCGGAGGAAGGATGAATAGAGCGGCATCGGTGACGACCCTATTCCTGGATGTCGGCGAGGTTCTGCTCACCGATGCGTGGGACCATCTGGCCCGCCGTCGCGCGGCCAAACACTTCAAGCCGGCGTGGGCAGAGATGGAGGAGCGCCACGCCCTGGTCTTCGAGACGCATGAAGAGGGAAGGATGATCTTCCAGGCGTATCTGGACTGGGTGGTCTTCTATCGAAAGCGGCCGTTCACGCGGGGCCAGTTCCGGGATTTCATCTTCGCGCAGTCGAAACCGTACCCCGGAATGATTGAGCTTATTGCACGACTCAAGGCTGGGTATGGCCTGAAGATCGTTGTCGTCAGCAATGAATCCCGCGAGATGAATGCATATCGCATTCGCGCGTTCAAGCTGGACCTGCTGGTGGATACCTTCATCTCTTCCTGCTTCGTCCACATGCGCAAGCCCGATGCCGCCCTCTTTCGGCTTGCATTGGACATCGCCCAGACGCCGTCGGCGCGGATCGTCTACATCGACAACACGCCGATGTTCGTCCAGATCGCGGAAGGACTGGGCATTCGAAGCATTCTTCATGTGAATTTGAAATCCACCTGCGCAAAGCTGGCCTCTTTCGGGCTGCAGACGCAGCAAGAAAGCTAGCCAAACCACCCGTTCAACCGTGCTTTCTCACGTTCATGGAAACAAAGGGAGAATC
Source organism: Acidobacteriaceae bacterium (assembly GCA_035510935.1). Classification (GTDB taxonomy): domain Bacteria; phylum Acidobacteriota; class Terriglobia; order Terriglobales; family Acidobacteriaceae; genus Edaphobacter. The sequence goes on along the minus strand of DATKGA010000117.1, from coordinate 44,953 downwards.
AAACGATGCCGACCAAAATGCTCACCACCGAGGAACTACTCCACGAGACAGCCGAAGAATTGGGCAAGGAAGAGTCCGTCAAGGACACCCACACGCTCGATCCGGAGCTGCTTCGCAAGATGAATGCGTACTGGCGCGCCTCCAACTATGTGTCGGTCGGCCAGATCTATCTCTATGACAATCCGCTGCTGAAGGAACCGCTCAAGCTATCGCATGTTAAGCCTCTGGTGGTGTCGCACTGGGGCACAACACCGGGCCAGAACTTCATCTACGTGCATCTGAACCGGGCTATCAAGAAGTACGACCTGAACATGTTCTACATTGCGGGGCCTGGACATGGCGGCCCGGCGATCGTCGGCAATGTATATCTTGAGGGCACCTGGAGCGAGGTTTATCCGAACGTCACCCAGGACGAAGCTGGGCTGCAGAAGCTGTTCAAGCAATTCTCCTTCCCCGGCGGCATCTCCAGCCACGTTGCGCCAACGACGCCGGGATCGATTCACGAGGGCGGCGAGCTGGGCTATTCGCTTAGCCATGCCTTCGGTGCGGCCTTCGACAATCCCGATCTCGTCGTCGCCTGCGTCATCGGCGATGGCGAAGCGGAGACCGGATCGCTCGCAACCTCATGGCAGTCGAACAAGTTTCTCGATCCAAAGACTGATGGAGCCGTGCTTCCAATCCTGCATCTCAACGGCTACAAGATCAGCAATCCAACAGTTCTGGCTCGCATAGAACACGAGGAGCTCGACCAATTCCTGCGGGGATGCGGCTGGACCCCGTATTTCGTCGAGGGGACTGACCCGGATACGATGCACGAACTGATGGCCGCCACTATCGACAAGGCAGTCGAGGCCATCCAGCAAATTCAGGAAAATGCACGCAGCAACAACGATACTGCCCGGCCGCGCTGGCCCATGATTGTCCTCAAATCGCCCAAGGGCTGGACCGGGCCTAAGGTCGTCGACGGTCTGCAGATCGAGGGAACATTTCGAGCTCACCAAGTCCCGCTGCTGGTCGATACCGATCATCCCGATCATGTGAAGCTACTGGAAGAATGGATGAAGAGCTACAAGGCCGAGGAACTCTTCGACGAACAGGGGCGCCTGATCCCCGAACTGGCCGAACTGGCACCGAAGGGCGATCGGCGAATGGGAGCAAATCCACACGCCAACGGCGGAATTCTTCTACGCAATCTCGAAATGCCCGACTTCCACCAGCACGCGGTTACAGTCACTGCGCCGGGAGCAGTGGAGGCAGAGGATACGCTTATCCTCGGTTCGTTCCTACGCGACGTCGCCAAACTAAATCAGGACAAACGGAACTTCCGCGTCTTCGGGCCGGATGAGACAGTCTCAAATCTCTTGCAGGCAGTTTTTGAGGTTACCAATCGCCAGTGGGAAGCACAGGAATATAGCAACGATGAGTTCCTAGCGCCGGCGGGACGAGTCCTCGACTCGATGCTAAGCGAGAACCAGTGCGAGGGTTGGTTGGAAGGGTATCTTCTGACCGGGCGGCATGGGCTTTTTAACAGCTACGAAGCGTTCATTCGCATTATCGATTCAATGTTCAGCCAACACGCCAAGTGGTTGAAAGTCTGTAGGGAGCTTCCATGGCGGCGCGATATTTCCTCGCTGAACTATCTGCTCGCCTCCCATGTCTGGCAGCAGGACCATAACGGATTTACCCATCAGGACCCAGGCTTCCTCGACCACGTCATCAACAAGAAGGCGGATATTGTGCGCGTCTACCTTCCGGCCGACGCCAACTGCCTTCTGTCCGTCTTCGATCACTGCCTGCGCAGCCGGAACTACGTCAACGTCGTTGTTGCAGGCAAGCATGCACTACCCCAGTGGCTATCCATGGATGCGGCGGTAGTGCATTGCACCGAAGGAATCGGAATCTGGCAGTGGGCCAGCAACGACCAGGGCAGCGAGCCGGACGTGGTGATGGCCTGCTGCGGAGATACCCCTACATTGGAAATCCTTGCCGCAGTATCGATTCTGCGCGAACATCTACCCGATTTGAAGATCCGTGTCATCAATGTCGTCGACCTGATGAAGTTGCAGCCCAGCACGGAACATCCGCATGGCCTTACCGAACTTGAGTACGACTCGCTCTTCACCAAGGACAAGCACATTGTCTTTGGCTTTCATGGATACCCGTGGCTGGTGCACCGGTTGACCTACCGCCGCACCAACCACAAAATGCACGTGCGCGGTTACAAGGAGGAGGGCACAATTACAACTCCTTTTGACATGCGGGTACAAAACGATCTCGATCGCTTTCACCTGGTGCAGGACGTCGTGGACCGGGTGCCGGATCTAGGCTCTAAGGGCGCATACCTGAAGCAGCAGATGCAGGACAAGCTCATCGAGCACAAGCACTACATCAACGCACATGGCCAGGACATGCCGGAGATACGCAACTGGAAATGGAGCACCAGCAAATGAATAGGCAAGCGCTCGAATCAACCGCACAGACTATGGTTGCCGATGGCAAAGGACTGATTGGCGAACGTTCCTCCGGAGTTCCTATCCCGGCTGAGTATTGCCTACGAGCCGGTGTGGGCGATCGGGAATGCCCTGCACCATGAGAATCCAGAGCAAGCGCACGATGCGCACATGCTCATTCGACACAAGCTCAGTCAGATCGTAGGCGAGACCTGGGCCAAGAATATGCCTATTCAGTATGGTGGCAGCGTCGAACCGGGGAATGCAGCCGGCTTCCTCGGTCAGCACGGCATCGACGGAGTCCTCATTGGTGGGGCGCCTTGTGTCAAGGGGATAATCTTCCTAATGAATTAGTTAGCAAACCTTCGAGAACCCTGCCTGTGCAGCGATTTGCGGTGATGCATCGAACCATACATATACTCCGCCCTTGACACTCCAGCGCGACTTTATGAACTGGCCGTTACGCAGGCTCATCGAGAAGGTCTTTTCGCCGTTTAGCATTCAAGGCCAGTCGACCCGCTCATAGATAGTGGTGGCGAGGCAGACGATCTCCGCGTTGTAGGGGAAATACGTGGGCGGTGAGAACTCCGCAGAGCAGTAGAAATGACGATGGAGGAGATCTCGCTATCGCTCCAGGGTTATCCGGTTTCGATGTTGTTGAAGTGAGAGAAGAAGCCGTGATGTTTGGGGAGGGTGTCGCAGTGAAATTGCAGCGTACGGCGCACCTGCTCGAGCATACCGGGTATACCTGCTCTGGTCCGTTCTAGCTGCAGCCGGAGGTGCTGCCGCAGGACATGCAGCGGTAGCAGGAGCCGGAGCGGGTCATGATGGCTCCGCAGGTGGCACAGCTGGGCGCATCGCCCATGTCGTACATGCTCTTCATGGCGTCGGAGGCGTGGTAGATACCGCGGTCGGCCATGGAGTCCCTGGCCGGGGCCGCGTTGTCTGTGCGGGTGGAGAGGTCGGGAGCGATGCCGTTCCGGGGCGGCGTGCGGTCTGCATACTGGCTGGCGCCACTCTGACTACCGGCTCCGTTGTCGAAGATATCTTCGTCGGAGATGGCTTTGTGGGTACGCGCCTCGCGCTGCAGGATGGCCTGCGGGCTGGCATCGACCGCCGCGGAGAGTGTGTCCAGCGGAGCGTGCGGCGTAGCCTGATGCGGAGTGCGGGCCTGGTTCGGATCGGCAGCGACCTGTGTGTTGGCGGCCAGACTGACCGTGTTGCCGGGAGCGGTGACGGTGCCCTCCACCGGCACGCTGGCCGCAGGTGCGAGGCCGGCGAAGAGGTCGAGCTGCGTGCCCGAGAGGAAGCGCATCTGGATCCAGCGGAAGATGTAATCCATGATGGACTTGGCGTAGCCGATCTCCGGATTGCCGGTCCAGCCGGAGGGCTCGAAGCGGGTGTGGGCGAACTTTTCGCAGAGCACGCGCAGCGGCACGCCGTGTTGCAGCGAGATGCTGATGGCCGTGGCAAAGCTGTCCATCAGGCCAGAGACGGTAGAGCCCTCCTTAGCCATGCGGATGAAGATTTCGCCGGGGTAGCCGTTGGGATAGAGTCCGACCGTAATGTAGCCTTCGTGGCCGGCGATGGCGAACTTGTGCGTTACGGAGGCGCGCTCGCCGGGCAGGCGATGACGGCTGGCGCGTGGCGGGGCCTGCGCGTCGGCTGCGTCCACGTTCTCCATGCTGGCGGCCTGAATCTGGGTGAGCTGGCGGGTGAGCGCGGCGTTGGCAGCTTCCAGTGCAGCGGTGCGTTCGGTGGCTGCAGCGAGATTACGTTCCGCTTCAGCGGAGTCAGTGGTGGTGGCGGCGACCGCGCGTGTGCCCTTCTTGTCGTCGGTCTGGGCCACGACGTTGAGCGGCTGCGTCCCCTTGGAGTTGTCGCGGTAGATGGCGACTGCCTTGATGCCCTGACGCCAGGACTCCATGTAAGCCTCGGCGATCTCTTCCACGGTGCAATCCTGCGGCAGGTTGACGGTCTTGGAGATCGCACCCGAGAGGAACGGCTGCGTAGCCGCCATCATCTTGATGTGGCCCATGTAATGGATGGAGCGCGTGCCCTTGGCGGGCTTGAAGCTGCAATCGAAGACGGCGAGGTGCTCCGGCTTGATGCCGGGCGCTCCCTCGATGGTGCCGGTGGCGTCGATGTAGCTGACGATGGCGTTGACCTGGGCCTCGTTGTAGCCCAGCTTGATGAGCGCCGAGGGGACGGTGGAGTTGACGATCTTGATCATGCCGCCGCCCACCAGCTTCTTGAACTTCACCAGGGCGAGCTCGGGCTCCACGCCGGTCGTGTCGCAGTCCATCATAAATCCGATGGTCCCGGTGGGGGCCAGCACGGTGACCTGCGAGTTGCGGAAGCCGTGCCGTTCGCCGTGGGCGAGGGCTCCATCCCAGGCGTGGCGGCTGGCTGCGATCAACTGCTCCAGTTGCGGGACGTGGAAGGGCTCGGCGCTGGTGCGTGGGCTGGTGATGGTGGGCTTGCCGATGTTGTTGACCTCGGCCCGGTGCATGCGGATGACATCGAGGAACGGCTCGCGGTTGACATAGAAGCCTGGGCACGCGGCACCCCGCCCCGAATTCGAAGAATTCGGGGACCCCGAAAGACCAATCTCGCTCTGCTGGGTCAGGGGCGTCGCCGCACCCAGCGGTGCGCAGGATTCGGCAATGCGCGCGGACTGCCAGTAGGCATCGCCGCACAGGATGGAGGTAAGCGTGGCGGCGAAGTCGCGGCCGGCGTCGGAGTCGTAAGGCAGTCCGAAGGCCATCAGAAGCGCGCCCAGGTTGGCATAGCCCAGGCCCAGCGGGCGGTAGTCGTGCGAGTTGCGCGCGATCATCTCAGTGGGATAGCCCGCCGCGTCCACGATGATCTCCATCGCCGTGGTCACGATCGCAATCGCATAGCGGTAGGCGGCAATGTCGAACTGCCCGCCGGGGGTGAGGAACTTCAGCAGGTTAAAGCTGGCCAGGTTGCAGGCCGAGTCATCCAGAAACATGTACTCGCTGCATGGGTTGGAGGCGTTGATGCGCGCCGTATTTTTGCTGGTGTGCCACTTGTTGATGGTACTGTCATACTGCATTCCCGGGTCGCCGCACTTCCATGTGGCATCGGCGATCTTGTGCATGAGGTCGCGGGCGCGGTATTCCTTCACCGGCTCTCTGCCCTTGACCGTGCGCGTGGAGAAGATGCCGTCGGACTCGACTGCCTGCATGAACTCGTCGGTGACGCGCACGCTGTTGTTGGCGTTCTGGAAGAAGATGGAGCTGTAGGCCTCGGAGTCTGGCCCGGAGCCGTCGTAGCCTGCCTGCACCAGGTGCCAGGCCTTGGTCTCCTCCTTCACCTTGCACTCGATGAAGTCTTCAATGTCGGGATGGTCGATGTTGAGGATCACCATCTTGGCGGCGCGCCGCGTCTTGCCGCCGCTCTTGATGACCCCCGCGAAGGCGTCGAAGCCGCGCATGAAGGAGAGTGGGCCGCTGGCTGTGCCGCCGCCGGAGAGCGTCTCCATACTGCCGCGGATGTTGGAGAGGTTGGAGCCTGCGCCGGAGCCCCATTTGAAGAGCATTCCCTCGGTTTTGGCCAGGGTCAGAATGGAGTCCAGCGAGTCGTTGACCGAGTTGATGAAGCAGGCAGAGCACTGCGGCTTGCTGTAGCCGGTGACGGAGAATTCCACCCGGCCGGTGGCAGGGTTCCAGTGCCAGTTCTGCGCGTCGGAGTTGGGCTCCAGCCGGTCGCAACCGACGTTGAACCACACTGGCGAATTGAACGCTACCTTCTGGTTGAGCAACAGGTGGGCGAGTTCCGCAAAGAAGCTGTCGGCGTCTGCCGGGGTGGCGAAGTATCCGCCGCGGATGCCCCAGTCACGAATGCTCTCGGCCACGCGTGTGATCAGCGCTCGCACCCCGCTCTCGCGCTCCGGCGTGCCCACCTGTCCGTGCAGGTACTTCGATGCAACAATATTGGTCGCGGTCATCGACCAGTCGCTGGGGACTTCGACGTTCTTCTGCTCGAAGATGGTGCGGCCCTTATAGTCCTGGATTACGGCGTCGCGCAGCTCCCATGTGATCTCGTCGAAGGGGGAGATGCCGGGCCGGGTGAAGTGGCGCGAGAAGGAGAGTCCGGAGGTGCGACCGGCGGCGGAACGCTCCGCAGCCAGGGGTTGGGCCGCGGAGAGATTAATCGCGTCGGTATGGGTCTGAATAGGGGTCATTGCGGGGAGGTCTCCTTCTCTCTGTTTTGATGCTCTGCTGGTACTGGTTCGAGTCATGCAAGGGGGCCTGATGTTGCATGGAATGCCTAAATTCAGCAACGCTGCCGACGGACCCGTGCTGCGTAGGCCAGATTGATTCCTTCAATTAGAGTGCAGCTTATAAGAGGTCTGCCGACGCCTGTATCCCTGCGGAGGGCCCCAGGGACCAACCGCGAAAACATTTGAGGCGAGAGGGGACCGGAGTTGCCTTGTACTTTCGATTCGACGATTACTGAGTTGCAATCGTGAAAGTACCGCCCCCAGTGGGGTGTGTCAAGTATAAAGCACAAGATGTTGTGTTGCCTCAACGAATACTCCCATTTTCGTGAAGATTGACGGCGAAAATGCCGAAAAATAAGGGAAATCACTGTGGAATTCTCTGAAACGGCGCAATTCATGCGGGTTTAACAATGTCGCGAAGCGTCTGCCGGAGTGCCCTCCTTGAAGTTTCCGCAGCCGGGCGTCAGGAGCTGTGCCCTAGTCGCGGGATGGTCAGCAGGAATTTTTGCAGCCTTGGCATGAATCGAGAGTAGGGCTGGACGGAAGCCGGGGCAAGGTGCAGGAGTGGTGCACTCACTGTGGACTGTGGGTGTAAATGTGGAAAAGCCTCTTGGGTGTGGAAAACCATCTTGAAAGTGGAAAAGCCGTTGGAATTAGGGAAAATCCAAGTGATCCCAGCCGGAAACCCCTCCCAACCGGTTCATAACACTAACATGCAGTCGCCGTAGGAGTAGAAGCGGTAGCCGTGATGGATGGCGTGGGCGTAGGCAGCCAGGATGGCGTGGCGACCGCCGTCTGCGTGCTCCGGCGCACCCGCGAAGGCGGCGACCAGCATCAGTAGAGTGGATTTGGGAAGATGGAAGTTGGTCAGCAGGCCGTCAACCATGCGAAAGCGGTGACCCGGCGCCAGGAAGATCGATGTTGAGCCGGAGTGAGGTTCAATGTGGAGGGGGCGGTCCGTGCTTCGCGCCGCAATGTGCTCCAGCGTCCGTGTGGTCGTGGTTCCAACCGCAACAATGCGACGGCCCTCAGCCAGCGCGCGGTTGAGTGCGTCCGCCGTGTCCGCGGGAAGCGTGTAGCGCTCAGGGTGCAGGCGAATCTCTTCCACCTGCTCGACCCGCAGCGGCTGAAAGGTGCCCAGCCCGACGTGCAGGGTGAGGTAGGCGATCTCCACACCGCGCGCCGCCAGTGCGGCCAGAATTTGCGGAGTAAAGTGCAGTCCGGCGGTAGGCGCAGCGGCCGAGCCAGGCTGATGCGAGTAGACGGTCTGATAGCGGGCACGATCTTCTGCTGAATCCGGATTCGACGACTGGTCGCGCCGGATGTAAGGGGGGAGAGGCATGTGCCCGATGCGTGCCAGCACGGCATGGAAATCGTCGACCGGCGCAAAGCGGAGGGTGCGCTCGCCATAGGCCCCGGCGGCGACGACCTCGGCGCGCAGCAAGGGTTCTTCGCCGTCGTTCGCGCCGGCCTCGAAAAACAATAGTGTCTCGCCGGGTTGCACCTTGCGCGCAGGCCGGACCAATGCTCGCCACAGGTTCTCGTCGGGATGTGATAAATCCTCGATCGGCTCGATCAGCAGGACTTCGATCAGCCCGCTGGGATGGGGTGAGTTGTGCTGTGTGCGAGCGCCAGAACGGGTGGCGTAGAGCCGCGCAGGCAGAACGCGGGAGTCATTGAGGACCAGTAGATCGCCTGGTTGGAGGTGTTGCGGGAGGTTGACGAAGAAGTCGTTGCTGAGTGCGCTCGTTGCTCGATTCAGCACAAGCATACGGCTCGATCCGCGCTGGGTGGGCGGGTGCTGCGCGATCAGTTCTTCGGGCAGATCGAAGTTGAAGTCGGAGACGAGCACTGGTTTAGTCTAGCTGTCTTCGGCCATCTGCACGGCGCGGTCCAGCGCGGCCTGGACGGAGGCGGTGGTGACTTCGCCGGCGGGAACGTGCGCGGGCCAGGTGACCACCACCCGCGAGAAGGGCTTGGGGATGAGGAAGCGGTCCCAGCTGCGAAGTTGCCAGGCGCGGTCGGGCAGGGCATAGAAGCAGCCGACCCAGGTGCCTGTGGGTTGGCCATCGGCAGTGTGGCCAGCGACGGAGTTGGCAAGCAGGGCGGCGCCAGGTTTGGCGACGAAGACCGGACCGCGCGGGCCGTCGGCAGTGAAGGCGCAGCGGCGGCCTTCGGCATAGGCCTGCTGCATGGCGCGCAGGCCGGCCGCTCCGCCACGCGTGCTGGAGCCGCGAACCACATGGAAGCCGAGCAGTTCGGTGGTGCGTGTGATGAGGTCGCCATCGAAGCTGGAACTGATGAGGATGGTGATCCCCTGATCCCGGAAAAGGTGTGCGCAGGCCAGAAGGCTGCGATGCCAGAAGGCGAAGACGACGGGGCCGGGGATGTGGTAGCCAAGTGTGACGCCAGGCTCGGCGCGGTCTTCGTAGCGCAGGGTGTGGCCGAGGAGCCGGATGAGCAGCGCGGCGATGGGCGGTACGATGGCGAGTACGAGGCGCTGACTCGGCCTCAGTTTCGGCATTTTGGCATCGGGCTTCGAGCTGGCGGGTTGGGGCACAGAGTTAGTGTAGTGCGAAGTACCGCCTCCGCGGTGACACGCAGGAAGCTGCTGTATGCCGTCGCAAGATGTGCGACAATAATCTGTGCAGTCCGGCGTCATGCGTACGCCCAATCCTGCAAGGAGAGACCCTATGGGCGACCTGTTTCAACCGATGCATCTTCTCGTGATTGGCCTTATCATAGTTGTATTCTTTGGCGGCAAGAAGCTGCCTGAGCTGGGCAAAGGTCTGGGCGAAGGCCTGCGCGGCTTCAAGTCCGGTCTGAAAGGCGTCGAGGAAGACATCGACTCGGACGAGAAGAAGAAGAGGGAAGAGCTGGAAGCCAAGGCCTATCAGGAGGCCAAGATGGCTGCCGAGGCCAGGGCCGCGGCGGAAGCAAGGCTTGCGGCGGAGCAGAAGGCGCAGAACGAAGTCGTCATCAAGTAAGCCGCAACGCTGCACTGGAAAGCACAATCGAACCAAGCCTGTAATAACCCCGCGGGGTAAAACTACCTCTCTATATCGCGATCAATGCAACCGCGACCACAGCAGCAGCCATACCCAGCGCCTGCCTGCGCGTGGGCCACTCGCCCAGCGCAAGCGCCGCCAGCAAAATGGTTGTAGCCGGATAGAGCGACGCCAGCACGGACGCAACATCCAGACGGCCCATGCGCATCGCCTCCACAAACAACAGATTGCCTGAAGTGTCCAGCAGCGCGGTTGCCAGCGCCCATCCCACTACCGCGCGGTTGAGCCTCACACGCACCTCATCCGCCTTCGTCTTCCTCAGACTTACGCCAATAAGCATCAGGGAGCAGATGCCGAGGCTGCCAATTCTGGCCGAGGCCATCGGCCAGATCACGCCCACCGGGCTGGCCATCTTCAAGGCCACAAAGTAGATGCCGAAGCCCACGCCGGCCAGCATCGCCAGGGCCATGGTCTGGCGTGTGAGGTCGTTTGTAGCCTCCGCCGACGGGCTGGCCGCGATCAGCCAGATTGCCAGCCCCGCCACGGCAAAGCCCAGCAACGGACTGATACCGGGGGGACCCTGCTGCCACAGCGTGAGGGCCGCAGGAATCGCAGCCGCCAGCAGGCCACTGACCGCAGCCGAGGTACCCATCGCGCCCCGCGAAAGCGCGATGTAGAAGGCCGTCAGCGCCCCTCCGGCGGCCACTCCCGCGGCAATGCCCCATGCCAGAAGAGCGCCATGTGGGGTCGCATCCCCACGCAGATGAGCCAAAGTGAGTAGAACGATAAAGCTGGCTGCGTGGCTGAGCAGCACAACCCGCAGGGCCGCGCCCACGCTGCCACCCGCGCGCTTCACCCCCATGCCGCCGGAGAAGTCGCCGCCGCCCCACATCACCGCGGCTCCCAGCGAAAGCAGTATGTTGCCGGCTAAAAGTCTATTCATCGCTTATGGCGCGTTGACAGACCGCGGACGGGCTGGCTGCGGCATGGGATAGTATCCCTGCTTGGCAATTACAGTGAGACCAGGACGGAGCACCCGTACCTCCAGCTTGCGGTACTTGCCGTCGAGCAGCGGCTCCTGGGTGGTGAAGTCCACCGTATAACGGTTGCGCACCTCCGCGGCGATCTTGGCGAAGCTTGTCTCAATTCCACGGGTACGGAACTCCGAGTCGAAGTTTCCTCCGGTCGCGTTGGCATATGCCGGCAGGACATCATCGCGCATGGTGAGCGGCAGGTGCATGCGATCCAGGAAGCCGACCACCGGAAGAGACGAATCTCCTACCAGCGTCCCATCCACTTCGATCTGGTTGGTCTGCAGGTATGTGATTACGTCTTTGGTCTTCGCCTTGCTGCCATACTCCTTGCCGTCGGAGATGACGTAGATGACCCTACGGCGTCCAATGGGCCGGTTGCTCAGCGCCTTGGCTGCCGCCATAATTGCGTCGTTCAGGGTGTGCACCTCTCTGGGAGGGTTCAACTGGATGCCCGAACTGCCTCGCTGCGAAGCCGTATTGGGGTCGATGTTCATGTTGTTAATTACCGTGGTCTGGGCCATCGGCCCACTTAAGGCGCCCGCCAGCAGGGGATCGCGTCCTGAACCCTTGGAGTCCTCGACGGCCTGGGCAAGCCGCGCGCTCTGCGCTCCGGTGAAGTCGGTCACCATATTGGGGCCGTTGTTGTATTTGAATACTGATATCTCGTCGTAGGGGGTAAATGCTCCCTGCAGCGCGCCAAGCGACTCGTTCAGCCGGATCTCGTTGTCGTATGTCATGCTCTGGTCGATCACCAGGGCCACGGAAAGCGGAACCGCGTCCGTAGTGAATCGCGTTATGTGCTGTATCACCCCGTTTTCGTACACCTGGATTTCATTGGCGTGTAGTCCCGCCACCAGGTTTCCCTTCGAATCCTTTACCGTGAACGGCACAGGGACATCGTTCACCTGCACATGAATCGTGTCCGCGTTGGCTGCTTCACCCGTTGGTGTGTCATTGACAGAGGTCTGCTCCTCGACTGCCGGTGCTGTGCCACTGGGTGGCAGAGCGGTGCCTTGAACGGGAGCTGCCGGGGGAGTGGCTGTTCCGGCGCTCGGCGTCGCGTCGCCGGCCGATGTGGAGGTTGTTCCCTGGCCCGGCGTCACCGTTCCCAGGTCGGGAAGCTTTGTTTGCGGCTTTGGAGCATCCGGGATCGCCTGCTGCGCCAGAGTCACCTGCCCAGTTTGCGCTGCGTTTGATTGTGCGGCCGTCGAACTCCCCGGCCCGGTCTGAGCCCATGCCAATGCGCCAAACATTCCAAATGCCAGCGATCCTGCCCATACGCGATTGCTCAACTCGAAGACCCCCGTGCCGTTCTCTATCAGACTACCAGCGGGGCGCGCACGCCGTCACCTCGACGCCGTAGCGATCTCGCACTTGTTGCACCCTTAGTTGGACGCGGCCGGCGGCCCCGGCGTTCGCTCGGCGCCACAACCCGGGGTCGACACGCTCCAGTGGGTGTTCCGGTGCGGCGCCAGTGCGAAAAATCGCTGCCTCGGGGCCTTCTCCGTCGTCTAATACATATGCGACCCTCCTTCCTCGCCGCCGCTCTGCTCTCCCTCGCCCTGCTTCCGACGACACTGCGCGCTCCGGTCTTCGCGCAGGAGGCTCCCTCGCCCGGCGCCCCACCGCCAGCCACGGATGCTCCCCCTCCTGCCCCCGACGAGAACACTGCCACCACCCTCAACATCAACGTCAACCTGGTCAACCTGTACTTTTCAGCGCGCGACAAGGACGGATTCATCACCAACCTGGTCAAGAGCGACTGCTTGGTATCCGAGGACAAGGCGCCACAGACGATCAAGAACTTCACCCAGGAGAAGAACCTCCCGCTCACCATCGGCATTCTGTTGGACACATCGGGGTCGCAGCAGAATGTGCTTCCGCTGGAAAAGGAGTCCACCGCGACGTTCCTGCGCGACGTTCTCACCCCCAAGGATGAGGCCTTCCTGATCTCCTTCGACATCAATGTGGACCTGCTGGCCGACTACACCAACCGCGCCAGCGAGATCAGTCGCGCGCTGAACAAGGCCTCGATCAACACCGGCGCTACCTATGGCACGGTCACCGGCAACGGCAACCCGCGCGGGACGCTTCTGTTCGACGCCGTCTACCTGGCTGCGCACGACAAACTGGCGCAGGAGGCCGGCCGCAAGGTCCTCGTCCTGCTCACCGACGGCGGAGACCAGGGATCGCAGGAGACGCTGAAGACAGCCACCGAGGCCGCGCAAAAGGCCAACGCCATTATCTACGTCATCCTTATCGCAGACCACGCCTTTTACGGCGGCGGCTTCGGCAGCATCAACCTCGCCGACTCCGGCGCTCGCGATATGGACAGGCTGGCCAGCGATACGGGAGGCCGCGTCATCAACGTAGGCAACAACGGCAAACGCCTGGAGGATGCGCTTAATCAGATCCAGGATGAGCTGCGCACTCAATACCTGTTAAGCTACACCCCCACCAACGCCAAGGCCGACGGCACCTTCCGCAAGATCGAACTCAACTGCGGCAAGCTGAAGATTCAGACCCGCAACGGTTACTACGCTATCTCCGCCAACGACGCGGGGAACTAGAGCTGAACTGAGTAAGAGTGCCCAAGCGAAGAGTATTCAGGGGGGCTTTTCTTCCACCCCAGCGACGAAGACCTGTTGCTGGGGACTCCGTTGAGGATAAAGCCACTCGAAGTATTTGCCTCAGGGTACACCTACTATGGTTCTGCTCTAGCTGAGCCCCAGTACCGGGTGGGGAGTGTACGGCTCTTCCAGCGACTTGACCTCATCCGGCGAGAGCTTGAGCGAGATGGCTGCGACCGCATCGTCCAGATGATGGAGTTTGGTAGCGCCCACAATCGGGGCTGTGATCGCCGGTTTGCTCAGCAGCCACGCCAGCGCTACCTGCGCCCGGGGAACTCCACGCGCGGCAGCCAGCTCGCCGAGGCGGCCCACTACGCGCCGGTCCGCCTCCATCGTTTTGGCGTACAGCGACTTTGCGTAGCCGTCGGACTCGGAGCGTTTGGTCGCCTCTGCATCCCATGGGCGAGCCAGCTTGCCGCGCGCCAACGGACTCCAGGGCAGCACGCCGATGCCCTGGTCCAGACATAGAGGCAGCATCTCGCGCTCCTCCTCGCGGTAGAGCAGGTTGTAGTGCGGCTGCATGGTGACGAACTTCGCCCAACCATGCTGCTGCGATGTGTACAGCGCCCTGGAGAATTGCCACGCCCACATGGACGAGGCGCCCAGGTAGCGCACCTTGCCCGCGCGAACGACATCGTTGAGCGCCTCCAGCGTCTCCTCGATGGGCGTCGTCTTGTCCCAGCGGTGGATCTGGTAGAGATCGACATAGTCGGTGCCCAGGCGTCGCAGGCTCTCGTCGACCTCGAAAAAAATCTCCTTGCGCGACAAGCCTCCGCCGTTCGGTCCATCGCGCATCACGCCGTTCAGCTTGGTGGCGATCACCGTGTCTTCGCGCTTCGCGTGGGCCTTGAGGAAGCGACCAAGCACGCGCTCACTGTCGCCATTGGAGTAGACATTCGCGGTATCGAAAAAGTTAATCCCAGCGTCCAGCGCCTGGCGAAAGAAGGGATGGCTCTGCTCCTCGTTAAGGCTCCACGTATTGCTGCCGGGCCGCAACGTGCCTGCGGGAGGAACGCCGTACGACATGCACCCAAGACAGATGCGCGAGACCTTCAGGCCTGTGCGGCCCAGATTTATGTAGTCCATGCAACCTCCGAATTATGCGTCCATTGCGCCCGAGTATACCGCCATGCCGGCCACCGCATCCACGCCCATCGCTTCGAGCGCGTCCACCTCGGCGCGTTCCTTGATGCCTCCCGCGACGATCAACTGCTTCGTGGTCGTGGCCCGCAATGTGGCCGCAACATCCAGCGGAAAACCCTGCATCGTTCCCTCGGTATCCACATGCGTATAAAGGAACGCGGCGCAGAAGTCCTCGAGCCAGGTGATGGCCTCCTCCGGCGTCAGGTCGACGGAGTCCTTCCAGCCCTTGACGGCTACGCGGCCGTTCTTGGTGTCGACGGAGAAGCAGAGTGAGTCTTCGCCCAGCGCGCGCTTCAACTCGGCGGCAAACTCCAGGCGGATCATCTTGTGGCGGCGCGTAGATAGAGGTGCCCCAACCATCACGGCGTCTTGTGATGGAGGGGATGGTTCGACACCGAAGAGGCTTGACCCGTAGATGACGCGCTTTGCGCCCGCATCCAGCAGCGCGCGGCCGTCGTCGGCGGTCTTCAATCCGCCGCCGACCTGGCAGGGCAAACGGCGGCATATCATCTCGATCAGCGCGCGGTTCTCACCCTGGCGCATCGCCGCATCGAGATCGATCAACTGAACAAGGGGGTAGGTGGAGAAGCGCTCGATCCAGTAGTCGAAATCGTCGAAGGCAAGCTTCAGCTTTTCGCCCAGCACCAGTTGAACTATGCGGCCGCCCATTAGATCAATCGAAGGAATTAGCATGGGAGCCTCACGTGGACTCCCGCCGATGCGAGCTGTGTTTTCAACTCGCGTGAGCTTGTGATGCCGAAGTGGAAGATGCTGGCCGCCAGTGCGGCGTGGGCCTTGCCCCCATGTGGTCCAAGGCCAAAGACATCGGCGAAGTGCTCCGCGGATCCCGCGCCACCGCTGGCAATCACAGGGATCTGCACCGACTCGCTGACGGCGGCGGTCAGCTCGCAGTCGAAGCCGTCTCGCATTCCGTCGGTGTCCATGCTGGTCAGCAGAATCTCGCCCGCGCCGCGCGATTCCGCCTCGCGCGCCCACTCGATAACGCGTAGACCGGTTGGCTTGCGGCCGCCGCTGACGTAGACTTCAGCTTCTTCCACGCCCTTCGCGCCGCGCCGCGCATCGATCGCCACAATGACGGCCTGCGCGCCAAAGCTGGCGCCGATTTCGCCGATTAGTTGCGGCCGTGTAATGGCTGCCGAGTTGATGCTCACCTTGTCCGCGCCCGCGTCGAAGACAGATGAAGCATCGCCGG
Organism: Acidobacteriaceae bacterium; assembly: GCA_035510935.1. Classification (GTDB taxonomy): domain Bacteria; phylum Acidobacteriota; class Terriglobia; order Terriglobales; family Acidobacteriaceae; genus Edaphobacter. The sequence continues at coordinate 29,226 of DATKGA010000117.1, read as the reverse complement.
CCGTGCGCACTCCGCCGCCCACGGTAAAGGGAACGAAGAGCTTTGCAGCCGCACGCCGCACCGTGTCAAGCAGCGTGCCACGGCCCTCGTGTGTGGCCGTGATGTCAAGTAGCACAATCTCGTCTGCGCCCGCGGCGGCGTGGCGGTGGGCCAGCTCCGCTGGGTCGCCCGCGTCGACGATATCGACAAACTGCACGCCCTTCACCACGCGTCCGCCACGCACATCCAGGCACGCAATAATTCGCTTCGTCAGCATCTACAACTCCAAAAAATTCCGTAACACACGCAGTCCCACGTTCGCTGACTTCTCCGGATGGAACTGTACGCCCATCACATTATCGTGTTCGACGGCTGATGTAAAAGCACCGCCGTAATTTGTAACCGCTACGGTTTCACTAACAGCGGGAGCGCGCCACGAGTGGGTAAAGTAGACAAACGATCCGTCTGCAACGCCGAGCAGCAGCCGCGAATCCGGGTGAATCTGCTCCAGCGAGTTCCAGCCCACATGCGGCGACTTCAACTCCACGGCGATTTCCTTTCCATCGATTTGCTTCATTTCTTTCGCTGGGAAGTGCTCGCACATGCCTGCGAACGCACCCAGGCCCAGCGTTCCCGGGGCTTCGGTGGAACCCTCGAAGAGCCATTGCAGGCCGACGCATATCCCCAGAAACCATGCGCCTTTTGCGATGCTCTCGCGCACGGCTTCGGTAAGGTTGAGATCAGCGAGCAATTTTGTCGCTTGAAAGTGACCAACGCCGGGCAGCACTACTTTATCCGCGTTGCGCACCACCTCGGGCGACTGCGTAACCACCACCTCGCGCGCGCCGAGGAAGTGCAGCGCCTTCACGACGCTGGTCAGATTGCCCGCCTTATAATCAATCACCGCAATCACAACAGCCCCTTTGTACTTGGCAGCAGCTCGCGCATGCGTTCATCGCGACTGCACGCACCACGCATCGCCCGCGCGAATGCCTTGAAGATTGCCTCGATCTTGTGATGATTGCTGCGGCCGTACATCGTCTTCACATGGACATTTGCTTTGGCTCCGCGTGCAAAGCCGTCGAAGAAGTCGGGCAGCAGCTCGGTCTGGAAGTCGCCGACCAGCGGAACCGTCACTTGATCGTCGACGACGTAGGCAGTGCGTCCGCTCAGGTCTACTGCTGCGACGGCGAGCGTCTCGTCCATTGCCATGACGAAGTATCCAGCTCGCAGAATGCCCTTCTTATCACCCAACGCAATGGCGAAGGCCTCGCCCAGTGCGATGCCCACATCCTCCACGGTGTGGTGCTGATCGACATCAAGATCGCCCTTGCAGGCTAGCGTGAGGTCGAAGCCGCCGTGACGTGTGAACAACTCCAGCATGTGGTCGAAGAAGCGGATGCCGGTGGAGACGGAGTACGCGCCCTGCCCGTCGATAGTGAGCGTCAGGGCGATCTTCGTTTCCGTAGTGTCACGCTGAATTGTTCCTGTCCTTATCGCATCGCTCATTTGTTCCATCCAATCTGCAGCAGCGATTCCTTTAATGCGGCGAGACCGCACGTTACATGCTCTTCGATGCCGATGGTGATGCGGACGTAGCCCTCGCATCCGGGATCGGAGGAACGATCGCGCAGCAACACGCCGCGCGCACGCATGGCAGCAACCAATTCAGCATGCTTAGCGCCGATCTTCATCAGCACAAAGTTGGCATGACTGGGAAAAAAGTCCACGCCTAGCGAGCGCAGGCCGTCCGTCATGCGGGCGCGGCCCTTGTTCACCTGTTCGGCGTACCACGCGACGTAGGCCTCATCGGCAAGCGCAACAGGAAGGCAGTCCAATGCAACACCGTTGACGTTGTAGGGCGAGCTGACCTTGCGCACATATTTCAAAAGTTCAGGGTTGCCTGCGAGCATACCGATGCGTAGGTTGGCCAGTCCGTATGCCTTGGAGAAGGTGCGCGCGACGAGTAGGTTTGGGACCTTACCGACATCCGCGATCATTGTCTCGCCGAAGAAGTGGTAGTACGCCTCGTCCACCATGACAACGGCTTGTGGAGCGGCCGCGCAGATCGCCAGCAGATGCTCGCGGCAGACGACAGCGCCCGTAGGATTGTTGGGCGAGGCGACAATAATCAGCTTGGTCTGCGGTGTAATTGCAGCGAGAAAGCGATCATAGGGAAACTCCAGCGTCGCATCCGCCTGCACGCGCGTGAGATGTGCGGTCATCATGCGCGCGCTGACCTCGAACATAAAGAAGGTGGGCGTTGAGATGAGCACCTCGTCCGCTTCTTCGAGAAACGCGGCGCAGACCAGGTGAATCGCCTCGTCGACTCCGTTGGTCAGCAAAACCTGGTCCGTCTGCAGGCCAAAGTGAGCGGCGGCGATGCGCTCTACCCCCTCGCGCTCGGGGTATTTTGTAAGTTTCTCCGCAGTAATCAGATGCAAACGCTCGATTATCCTGGGCGAGGGAGAAAATGTGTTCTCGTTGAAGTCCAGACGAAGCGCATCGCGACCGGCCAGCGGCGGGTGATACTCCGGCATGGCCAGAACGGCGCGGCGAGGAACAATTGTGGTTACAAATTTCGACGAGGCCGATTTACTCGTAACTATTATAGTTTCAGATGTCATCGCATCCTCTCGCGCACGCTCTGAGCGTGGGCCATTAAGCCTTCCGCTTCAGCCAGTGCAATTGTGTAGGGCCCTAATGTACGCAGCGCCTTGCGTGTGTACCGCTGTACGGTGATGACCTTCACAAAATCCATCACGCTCAGACCTCCTCGCACGCGTCCTACACGGCCGGTTGGCAGAACGTGGTTGGGGCCGGAGATGTAGTCGCCCATCGACTGCGGAGAATAGTTGCCGATGAAGACCGAACCAGCGTTGCTCACCCACTTTAGATCCGCTAGCGTATCAACGGTAAGGTGCTCCGGGGCAAGACGATTGGTGAGTGCGCGCGATTCTGTAACTGATTCTGTAACAAAAATAAATCCCTGTGAGGCGAGAGACTGTTTGGCGATGGTGTTGTGCTGCGACTGAACTTTAACTGCGGCTTTGACTGCGTCGGCAAGTGCAGTATTGCTGGTAATGAGCACGGCGAGTGCCTCGGGATCGTGCTCCGCCTGGGCAACGAGGTCGGCGGCGATTCCAGCGGGGTTGCCAGTCTCACTGCTGACGACGATCTCGGTTGGGCCAGCGGGCATGTCGATGCCGCACTCCTGAGAGATCAGAATTTTTGCGGCGGTGACATAGAGATTGCCCGGACCAACGATCTTGTTTACGCGGGCGATGGTCCGGGTGCCGTATGCGAGGGCTGAAATGGCCTGTGCCCCGCCGACACGGTAGAACTCCGTTACACCGGTAAGCCAGGCCGCGGCCATTGTCTCTGCCGCGGGCTTGGGCGAGCAGACAACGATGCGCGCAACACCCGCCACCTGCGCGGGCGTCACCGCCATCAGAAGCGTGGAGGGAAGCGGATAACGGCCGCCGGGAACGTAGCAACCGACGGACTCCAACGGGCGCACGATCTGACCGGTTATCACACCCGAAATCGGAGAAACTGTCCACTCCTTCGGCCTCTGCGCCTCAGCGAAGGTGCGGATGTTGGCCTGAGCGATTTGCATTGCTGCCTGTAGCTTTGGCGACGTCGCCTTCCATGCGGCCTCCATCTCATTGCGCGAGACCAGCAACGATGCGCCAGCCCGCAGGCCGTCGAACTTTGCCGCATAGGCGCGCAGGGCGTCATCTCCGCGCAGCCGCACATCGGCGAGGATCCTGCGTACAACCGGCTCGACCTTCGACGTATTGGCAACACCGCGCCGTTCGATCGCCTCGATCAACGCCGTGGCTGCTTTCCTGGTTCGTCCAAATGTTCGTACCAGTTTCATATGTAACTCCGAATATTACAAAACAACTTTACTGAGCGGATACTCTACGATTCCGGTGGCGCCCGCGGCCTTTAGCCGGGGGATGACGTCGCGAACGATGGACTCGTCAAGGATGGTGTTAAGCGCAACCCACGCGGGATCGCTGAGGTGTGAGATAGTAGGCGAATTGAGCGCGGGAAGCTGCGCGACGATCTTGTCGAGGTCAGCTTTGCGCGCGTTGAGCATGAGGCCAACGCGGCCTTGCGCGGCGATGGCGGCGTTAAGCATCAACGAGAGGATCTCAATTTTGTTGCGCTTCCACTCGTCCTTCATGGCGGATTTGTTGGCGATGAGCTGGGTCTCGGACTCCATCAACGTCTCGATGATGCGAAGGCGATTGGCGCGCAGGCTGGAGCCGGTCTCCGTGACTTCGACGATGGCGTCGGCCAGGGTTGGTGGTTTCACTTCGGTCGCGCCCCAGCTGAACTCCACCTTGACCGGGATGTTGCGCTCGGCGAAGTAGCGCTTGGTGAACTCGACCAGTTCGGTGGCGATGATTTTGCCGGCGAGGTCCTCGGGCTTATGGAAGGGTGAGTCCTCGGGAACGGCGAGTACCCACTTCACCTTTTGCCGGCTCACCTTGGAGTAGGTGAGGCTGGTGATGTATTCGACGTCGGTCTGGTTTTCCCGCACCCAGTCGTTGCCGGTAAGGCCGGCGTCGAGCGCGCCGTGCTCAACGTAGCGCGCCATCTCCTGTGCGCGCACCAGCATGCAGTCGATCTCCGGGTCGTCGATGGTGGGGAAGTAGCTTCTACCACTGGCTGCGATGCGCCAGCCGGCACGCTCAAACAGGGCGATGGTGGCATCCTGCAGGCTGCCCTTGGGAATTCCAAGCTTGAGTTTGTTCGCCATTATTTGGCCTCCGCGGTGGCAGCCAGTGCGATCGGTTTGGTGAAGCAACTGACGGTGCCCTCGTGGCAGACCAGGCCGTCACCCTCGACCTCGACGCGGAAGAGTAGTGCATCGTTGTCGCAATCGGTGCTGGCGCTGATGATGCGAAGGCGGTTGCCGCTGGTCTCACCCTTCATCCACAGCTTCTGGCGGGTGCGGCTCCAGAAGGTGACGAAGCCGGAGTCGAGCGTCTTGCGGTAGCTGACTTCGTTGAGGAAGCCGAGCATGAGCATCTCGCCGGAGCGGGCGTCCTGCACGATGCCTGGGACCAGGCCATCCATCTTGGCGAAGTCGATTGTTGGTGCGTTGATTGGTGTGTCCATTGGTTCTCTCTCTCTTGAATGATATGTCTATTCGGCTGCGATCGATCGTTTTGCGGCTTCGGGAGTTTAGCTTCGGCAGTGGTCCGCGCACAGCAAAAAAGCCCGCTCGCGGTGTGCGCGTCGGCGGGCCTTTGAAATGCTGGTGTGAGTTTTGTTACTTCGTCGCACCGGACACTGCCGCCAACACGCACTGCGCATGGTGATGGTGGTGCCCGCGATGCTCGGTCGAAAAGCTCATCTCCTATGAAGTTACCGTCAAGCCAATCCCTTTGTCAACGCAGAAGCGGCCGGAACCAGCGGATGCATGGGAGGGAATCTGATTGCCGATTATGCGAACAGCATCCTTCTGTCTCGCCGTGCAACCTGCAATCTCTCCTGAAGCATCCTAATTTCAACGAAGCAGTCGCTGTAGTTCAGCACTCCCGAGGGATGGAGCAAATCGAATGAACAAGGCATTGGCGGGACTCAGCGAAGAACAGCAAAATGACTGCCGGGTAGCGCTGCGCCGGTTTATCGAACGGCGTGGACTCTCGGATTGGGAATCGACGGTCAAAGTTCAGCAGACCGAGCCTGGAAAGTTCAGCGTGAAGATTGAGATCACTCCGCCCGCAGATTCTGGAGCGCCACCATGGCCAGTACAGGAGATCACGGTAACCGATGCATCGTCCGATGTTGCAGCAGACGTCGATGCGATGCTCGAACTCGGCTATCAGGCCCGACTTCAGGACACACACACGCATTTTTGACGGCGACGCTCGTCCTATCCACCCATTCCACCCCTGCTTCGCAGACGAAGGTGAGTACCATGATTCAAGCAATCTACAAAGGCGTAGAGATCGAAATGGAGTTGCAGCAACAGGCGCAGCAGTATTGGAAGTGCGACTACTCCCTCATTCAGCACCCAGGACGAACCGTAACCATCGTTCATGGAACGGAGAAGTTTGCCACCATGGACCTTGCCGAGGAACATGCCCTGCAACAGGCCCGCGCAGCGATCGACAAAGGCTGCTGAGTCCTGGACCGATCGCGAAGACTGCCACGCCATGAGATTGCGTTCGGGCGACGGGATCGAAGTGATAACGCACTGGAAACGAGCTTATTTGGCCGGAGGCAGCGGCGAAATTTGCTTCGCACTCTGAACCAGCGACAACGCAAATTTGGGCCATTGGGTTGGAATCTCCTCAATTTTGAAGCTGGGCCATTGCGCTGGGATTGCGTGCGATGCGGGGTCTGGCGCGGCAATGGGCAGAAACTTCAGGTTGGGGAACTGGTTCGTTGCGATGTCGGTGCCGGACGGCTGTAGACCGAGCCTGGACTGAGGCGGATGCACGATGATCTTTGGATCGAGCTGCGCGTCGTTCCAGCGGATCTCCGCGGCGGCTTTTGGGACGATGAATTGTCTCAGCGGAGAAGAAAGCTTGAACGGCTGCAACGAAGGCAGCTTACTGAAATCCATCCAGGGCTTCGCGGGGGCTGGCGGTGTCTGCCAGAGTTGGGGCGGACCTGGCGGAGGCGGCGTCGCGGATTGACAGACTGCCGGGGCTGTTGTGCAGAGAAGAAGAACGAGCGTCGCATATTTCATAGCACACCTCACAGGCGGCCGAAACATCAGTCATACAAGATTATAAGAACACGGTTGCGCACGGAGCTGGTAAACGGGACTGCGAGTACTACTTTGGACGGTTGGCGATGGTATTTCGTGATGCCAACTCGCCATGTGAACGTTCGCTCTGTTACAAAGGTTCTCGAAACTCATACTGCCTGTGCAGCGTCTCACGTCTGTCCCCCCAAGGAGCATGACCTATGCACTCTCGTCTCGATCGCAGAACCTTCCTCCGTTTGGCCTCCGCAACCGCAGCCCTGATGGCGCAGGAGGCGCGTCCACAGGCAGCGCCACCGAGCGCAACTCCGCCGGCAGCACAGCGAACCAGCCCCGCTGCGCCAGCCGCGCCAGCCGGACGCCGACGCAGGGTTGCCCCGGTGGCGAGCAGGAAGGACTTTGTCGGCATCCAGGTGCGGGCCTTTGGATGGGTCGACGAGGGTGTCGACCAGGTGCTGGACAATATTCAGAACAAGGGCGGCGTCAACACCGTGTGGGCCTATACGTTCTCCTACGGAGAAGCGCGTTTGAGGGCGGGCGGCGGGTTGCCCGATCACGGGAAATCGGCGATGCCGGGGACGGGCGAGGCCGCAGGCGCATTTTACGATTACGACCCGAAGTACTTCCAGAGCACGGTCATCAAGGACTTCCGCGCATCTGCTTACGGCAAGTTCAACGTGATTGAGCAGGTTGCGCCAAAGGCGAAGGCGCGTGGGATGGACTTTTTTGCCTGGGACCTGAACAACGCCAACGCGGCGCTGCCCCGTGCGATTCCAAACTATGCCACCGTGACCGAAGTCGATCTGAATGGCAAAAGAACTTCGAGCGCATGCTTCAATCATCCCGACTATCGGGCATTTCTGCTGGGCAAGGTGGAGAGCCTGCTGGGCGGTTATGCCAGCGAGGTGGATGGCGTGGCCTGGGGCTGCGAACGCGAGGGGCCGTTGAACGGCGTGCTGAGCGGAGGGGGCGGAGGTACCTGCTTTTGCGAGTTCTGCCAGGCGAAGGGACGCGAGCGGGGCATCTCGGTGGAGCGAGCGAAGGAGGGATACCGCCAGATGGGCCTGTTGTTCCATGCGACGGGCCAGAGCTCGGGACCGATGGATGGTTACTTCTCCACATTCTGGAGAATATTGCTGCAATATCCGGAGATATTGAGCTGGGAGACACTGTGGACGGACAGCTTTCAGGGGATGCAGGCCGAGTTGTATGGGACCGGAAAAGAGATGGCACCGACCAAGCCCTTCGGGTTTCATATCATGCAGAGCATGACCTTCAGTCCGTTCTATCGGGCGGAAGAAGACTATTCCAAGAGAAGGACTACCGCTGATTTCCTGAAGCTTGCGACGTACAACAATGCCGGCGGTCCGCGCCTGGAGACCTTTCTGAATGGTCTGGACCGCGGCATCTTCCGCGACGCCACTCCGCAGGACTTTCTGCCTCTCTACTACAAGATGATGAACTACAAGGAAGCGCCGTTCGACCAGTTGGCCAGCGCTGGACTTTCGCCGGACTACGTTGCGGAAGAGACCAAGCGTGCGATCGCCGGAGTGGCCGGACAGGTGAAGATCTATCCAGGAATCGATATCGACGTGCCAACCCTGTCGGAGAATCCCAAGCCGACCGACAAGAAGACCAAGCCAGCGGATGTAAGCGCCGCGCTGCGTGCCGCATTCGGCGCGGGAGCGGACGGCGTTGTGCTGTCGCGCGAGTACGTGGAGATGTGGCTGGCCAATCTTACGGCCGCGGGAGTGACGCTGAAGGAGATCTTCGCGCAGCAGGCCAAGCAATCGTAGCTCGGGAGCGAGGTCAGGATTTGGGACGGTGGGCGATGATCTGGTCCTTGATCTGTTCGTAGGAGGCCTGAGGAAGGACGCCGCGGGTGGTCAACTGGTTCTTAGCGGTGTAGGGGCGGCCGGCGATGATGCGCCGTACATACTCGTCGCCCATGCCCGGCAGAGCCTTCAGTTGGGTCGCGGTCGCGGTGTTGATGTCGAGCAGATCTTTCGATGCGGCAATCTTCTGGGAGACGGATTGAGTTGGCTTGGCGGCGGGCGCGGGCGTAGATTGGGCCACTGCGGGAGATGTTTGGGAAGAGACGAGGATGAGTCCGGCAGTCAGAACCGCCGTCAATAAACTGCTGCGAAGGATGGGCATTGGGGTCTCCTGGTGAAACTCTGCGGGTGGCGAACGGGAGCCCAATAAGGGTAGCGCAGAAAGCGGTGAATGTAGAGTGCAAACTAGACCACACGGCTACAGGTCAAGTCCTCGGTTGAAAGAGATTCTCTGTGTGGAATAGGCTTGAGCCCATGCCGATCAGCCGACGCAGTTTCATAGCCCAGTCCTCCTTGCTCACCGCAGCCTCCACTTTTCTACCGCGCGGAGTACATGCCCAGAACGGCGCTCCGGCTGGCGCGCCTGACGCCTACGCCAAGCCCAAGCCCGACGTCGAAGGGCCGTACAAGCCGACGTGGGCGTCGATCCGCGACCTGCACCACACGCCTGCGTGGTTCAACCAGGCGAAGTTCGGCATATTCATACACTGGGGACTTTATTCGATTCCGGCGCGCATCAACGAGTGGTACATCAAGCATATGTATACCTCCGACGTGGAGTGGCATACACAGCACTATGGGCCGCCCGACAAGTTCGGCTACAAGGATTTCATTCCACTGTTCACAGTGAAGAACTATCGCCCCGAAGAGTGGGCGCAGCTCTTTAAGAACACCGGTGCAAAGTACGTTGTGCCTGTGGCCGAGCACCACGACGGATTTGCCATGTGGAACTCCGACATTACGCCGTGGTGCGCCGGGAAGATGGGCCCGAAGCGCGACCTGACGGGTGAGCTTGCCGCCGCGGTGAAGAAGCAGGGCATGATATTCGGGCTGTCCACGCACCGCATGGAGCACCACACCTTCGCGTATCCAAAGGCCGGCCTAGCCAACGACCAGTTCGATCCGCGCTACGCGGGATTCTACGGGCCTCCGATTCCGGGCGATATGAACGACGGCGGCGCGTCGCAGGTCTTCCAGGAGGACTGGCTGGCGCGGGTGCAGGAACTGATCGACAAGTACGAGCCTCAGCTCATCTACTTCGACAATGGGGTGAACCCGCGCGTGTACGATCCGATCAAGCTGCGCGCCGCGACGTATTACTTCAACAGCGCGCTGAAGTGGGGCAAGGAGGTCACCTTTGGAACCAAGGACTGGGCCTACCTTGCCGGCAGCGTGCAGGACTTCGAGAAGCAACAGCGCGCTCCGAAGTGGATCTACCCGTATCCATGGCAGTCCGACGACGCCATCGGCAGCACCTGGGGCTATACCGAATCGCCGCAGCCGATGGGCATTCGGACGCCGGCGAGCATTGTCGCCGAGTTGATCGAGCACGCCAGCACGGGTGGCAACCTGATGCTGAATGTGTCGCCGATGGGCGATGGCAGTATCCCGCAGAACCAGCAGACGGTGCTGGCGGCCATCGGCGAATGGATGAAGGCGAACGGCGAAGGCATCTACGACTCTCATGCGTGGCGCATTCCCGGCGAAGGACCGGGCACGCCTGCGGAGGTACCGCCCGACTGGAAGGGCGGGTCGACCGCCGACCAGTCCACCGCCATCAAGGACGGGCCCACTCCGCGTGTGCAGACCACCGAGGCCAGCTTCCGCTTCACGACGGTGGGTAGCAAGCTATACGCCTTCGGCTACCGCTATCCGCAGGCCGGGAGCGCGAGCATCAAGTCGCTCTCCGGCAACATGGCCAAGGTCGAACGGGTGACACTACTCGGTGTTTCGTCGCAGCCCGTCCCCTTCAAGCAAAATGCCGACGCGCTGGTTGTCACGCTGCCGCCAACCGCGCCTATCGCGGGGATGCCCTACACGCTGCGCATCGAAGGCTCGCAGGAGCTGGGATGAATGGCAGAGAGGCAGCGCCGTTGCATGGGTTTCAGCCGCCTGATGACACGGGCCGCTGCGCTTCATGCACGGGGTATAATTCTCAGGTGAAGCGGGAGTAGCTCAATGGTAGAGTAGCGGCTTCCCAAGCCGTTGGTTGCGGGTTCGATCCCCGTCTCCCGCTCCAGAAACTCTTCTATGGGACCAGGCTAGCGGTCTTCTGCGGCGATTTGTCGCGGTCTTCCAGCGCCATGGCCTCGGGCATAAAGGTGGTGGCCTTGGCGATCTCCGGGTCGGTCTGGGCGCGCACTTTGAGGCCCTCCAACTGGCCGAACTGCGAGGTGAAGAGCTCTGCCTTGATGTTGGATTTGATCCAGTCCAGCGAATTCGCAAACTCGGCGTCGCTATAATCCACCTGATTGGCCTTCAGGAAGTCCTTGAACTGCTGCAGGATGGCATCGTCGACGGTGAAGTCTCGAGTTACGGTGTGGGTTGCGAGGTAGTGTTTGGTGAATCCGCCGACGCCGCCGATGACAAAGACGTAGTGCTGCAGTAGCGATGTCTGAAGGCGGTTAAAACTCTCGGGGTCGAACAAGCCGCCGTTGACCTTCTCGTCGGGGGTGATGCCGCCACCGCCGTATACGGTACGGCCAGAGTCGGTGAGCTTGACCTCGAGGTTGGACTTGTCTGCTTTCTTGGCGTCGTCGCGGACGAAGAAGTAGTCATAGGCCGAAATGCCATCATAGTCGCGCTGGATGAGGCGGCCGGAGGGCGTGTAGTAGTGGTATGTGGTGAGCGCGAGGCCGGTGTTTTCCGAGACATTGAATACGGTCTGCACGAGGCCTTTGCCGAAGGTGGTTTCGCCGGCGATCAGGGCGCGGTCATGGTCCTGCAGCGCACCGGAGACGATCTCTGCGGCGGAGGCGGTGTTGCGGTTGACCAGGACGACGATGGGGTACTTGTCCGTACCCTCTTCTCCGTGGGAGGCCTTGTAGACCTGGTCGGGGAAGGCGCGGCCTCTCTGCGAGACCACGATCTGGCCCTCTTTGAGAAATTTGTCGGAGACATTGACGGCTTCGTTGAGCAGGCCGCCGGGGTTGTTGCGCAAGTCGAGGACGAGGCCGTGCAGAGGGCCCGCGGCCTGGAAGTTGGCCAGTGCGTCGCCCAACTCGCGGCTGGTAGTTTCCATGAAGTTGGTGATGTGGATGTAGCCGACGCCGGGCTTGAGCAGAAAGGCCAGATCGACGGAGTAGCGTGGAATCTCGTCTCGCACCAGGTCGAATGTGAGCGGCCCGTCGTGTCCCTCGCGCTGCATAGCGACCGAGACGTGGGTGCCTCGCGGCCCCTTAAGCATGGCGGCGACCGCGGAGGAATCGAGACCCACGGCGGGCTTTCCGTCTACTGCGATAATCATGTCGCCGGGGCGGATGCCGGCCTTGAATGCGGGCGTGCCTTCAAACGGGGCCAGCACTACGATATGGAGGACGCCGCTCTTGTCAGGTTGCGGCTGGATGGACATGCCGACGCCGTAGTACTTGCCGTGCTGGTCTTCGCGCATCTGGGCGAAGGCCTTGGGGTCGTAGAAATTGGAGTGGGGATCGAGCGCGTGCAGCATGCCGGGGATGGCGCCGTCGTAGATGGCCTTGTCGATCTTGTCCTGGTCCAGCGGCTCTGCGTAGTTCTGCTCCACCAGGGAATACACGTCGGTGAACTGGTGCAGCGAATCACGCAGGGTGGATTCGTCGGATGCGGACTGGGCGGCGACCTTATTGCTGATGAAGGAGCCGAGCAGGGCACAGCTGGCCAGAAACAGGGTGACGGAAAAGAGAGCGCGGCGAGTGCGGGGAACCATCGGCTTTAATTACCTCGAAGTAGAACGGGAAAGGCACCAGTTGGCCGCGACATGAGGCTGGTTCGCCCAGTAAAACCCAGTCCTTATTAGGACGAGTATAACATCGGTTCGGTGAGCGAGGGGGAGGAGACAGACTGGCGTTCCTGTCTCGCGGTTGCGGGGATGGAGATAGGGCCTGCCTGCGTCTGGTCCCTTTGCCAGCCGGCGGATTAGTGCGCGGCGGGGTGGGACAGATAGAATAGGAGCGGATGATCGATTTGTATGGTGAGTATTGTTTTTGGCCAACGGAAGTGAGAGAGACCTTTTGAGATCTATGAGCTTGAACTCTATGGATGCGTTGCGAACCAGGTTGGGCGATGCCGCTGGGCGGATGGTTTTGCGTGGGCTGCGAGCGACGGCGCTTCTACTGGCATGTGCTCCGATGCTGACAGGTACGGCGTGGGGACAGGTGAAGGCGCCTCGATACCAGAGTCCGATCGAAGCTCCGGCGCCGCAGTTGACGCTACCAGTGCCGGATCCGATCACTCCCAGCGGCGCGGTGGTGGAGTATCCGATCGTACGCGTGAACGACCAAATCATCGACAACAGCGACTACCAACGCGCGCAACAACAGATGCTGCAAGACTCTCAGCGCGAGAAGTGGAGCCCGGCCGAGACTGAACAACAGCAGAAGGACCTGCTGCGAGACCTGATCGATCAACAACTGCTGATCTCGCGCGGCAAGGAGCTGGATATCAACGCTGACGCGGATGTGATCCGGCAACTGGACGATATCCGCAAGAGGAACAACCTGGACACGATGGAAGACCTGGAGAAGGCGGTGCGCCAGTCCGGCATCTCGTATGAGGACTGGAAGGCAGGCATCAAGAACCAGATCATTCAGCAGCAGGTGGTGGGCAAGGAGGTTGGCCAGAATCTGCGGTTGACGGCCAAGCAGGAGCAGGCCTACTACGACCAGCACAAGCAGGAGTACGCACAGCCGGAACAGGTAGAGTTGAGCGAGATCCTGGTGCCAACTCCGGACAAAGCGACCGATGAGCAGGTTGCACAGGCGAAGGCCAGGGCGGACGACGTGGTGGCGAAGCTGAAGGCGGGCGCGAGCTTCGAGGAGATGGCGAAGCAGCTTTCCGCGGGACCCAACCCGGATAAAGGTGGCACCCTGGGCGAGTACAAACGCGGCGATCTCGGGTCGTCCGTTCTAGAGGACCCGGTGTTTGCGCTGAAGGAAGGCGAAAATACCGCGCCAATCCGCACACTCGAGGGCTTTGTGGTGTTTAAGGCGACCAAACACACGCAGGCGGGGATTCAACCGTTGAGCGCGGTGGAGCAGCAGGTGCAGGACGCAGTCTATCGCGAGGCGATCCAGCCTGCGCTGCGGACCTACCTGACGGGCCTGCGAGAGAAGGCGTATATCGACATTGCGCCGGGGTTTGTGGACACGGGCGCAAGCGCCAAGGAGACCAAGCCGGTGTTTGCGGCCGCGACAACTCTGCCGGTGAAGAAGAAGCAGCAGCAGAAGGCGCGCATGGATAAAGGCCATCCGGCGGCCGCGGTACCTGTGTCTACAGGTACTACGGCCACGGCTGCCGGTGCGAAGCCGGGAGTTGTGACTGATGCGACCTCGGCGGCTGACTCTACCTCAGCAAAGACGAAGAAGGTGGCTGCGGACAAAAAGCCTAAGAAAGTTCGGAAAGAGAAGATCCGCTTTGGGCAGGCTCCACGCAACTCGCTTCCGGCAGCGCCGGAGGAGACGCTGGCCCCGGGTGCCGACCAGGGGACGGGCGTAGCGGACAGTGGACTACCGGCCCAGGGTGCTGTGCTTGAGACACTCGATCAGCCGACGGCTGTGGCGTCGGACGACCTGCCGCTTACTCCTGTTGAGGCGCAGAAGAAGACACGGTACAGCGACCGCGCGCCCATCGAAGACAAGGCCAAAAGGGACGCGAAGGCGGCGAAGGCGAAAGAGACTGCTGCCGCTGTGGCTGCGCAGCCAGCGGACGAGCAGGTCCAGCAGAAGGTCCAGAACGCTGCTCTGGGGTTGGGCGGAGATACGGCGACCAAGAAGAAGAAACAGAAGCGAGCGAAGGGCGATGCGAAGGAGCGGCTGCAGGAGCAGGCGCCAGCGCCGCCGAAGGCCAAGCCGGAGGCGACGCCGATTCCGCCCAAGAGCGTGCGCGAAAATGGTGAGCCGGTGGTGAGCCCGCCGCCTGCGGTGCCTGCGCCGGTAGACGCACAGCCCAGCACATCGGCGAGCCCGCCCGCGCAGTAGACATTCCGCGCATAGTTTGTAGGCCAGAGGGTGCCATGCATTGCCCACCAGTTAGCGGGCAGTCATCCTACGCAGCCTGACTGTCGGCCTATATGCGTTCCTTTTCTGTTGCAAACAGGGAACCGCTTCGCCTCCTAATCAGAAGTATGTCAAAATTTCTGCATGTGCCCAATCTGCTTGATCTTCATAGTCGCCCTGTCGATGGTGCTGATTCCCGCCGCTACTGCACAGATGCAGTCGCCAACTCCGCCGCAGCAAGGGATGCAGCAACAGCAGACGCAAACACCTATGCGATCTGACATGCAGATGGATATGGGGGAGATGCCCGGTACGGCGATGCCGGAGGGCCCGTCGGCGACGTTGCTGATGAATGAATCTTCAGGAACCAGTGTTCAGCCACGCGGCTGGGCGATGCCCATGGTGATGACTCAGACCGGCGTCTGGCAGCTTTCGTGGATGGCCCAGGCATTCGCTGTCGAGGTGCAGCAGAGCCATGAGAGTACGCCTGCAGGCACGTTGCAGCGCGGCGGAGACAAACTGTATTCCACCAACTGGGGAATGCTGAGCGCACAACATTCGCTAGGGAACGGCTCGGTGATGTTGCGAACTATGTTGAGCCTGGAGCCGGCAACAATAACCGGTCGCCGCTATCCGGAGCTGTTTCAGACTGGTGAAACAGCATTCGGCCAGCCGATCGTAGATGGGCAGCATCCGCACAATCTTTTCATGGAAATTGGCACGCAATATGCGCATTCCCTAGGCAACGCCGTGCTCAGTCTTTACTACGCGCCGGTGGGCGATCCAGCGCTTGGCCCGACAGCCTATCCCCATCGCGCGTCGGCGTCGGAACTGCCACAGGCGACTCTGGGCCACCACTACGAAGACTCCACGCATATCGCTGACGATGTAGCGACGGCAGAATTTGCCTGGCACAGAATCCACCTTGAGATGGGCGGATTTTATGGACGCGAGCCCGGAGAGAACCGCTGGAACCTCAATTTTGGACCAATGGACTCTTGGACTTCGCGACTCACATGGCTTCCGTCAAACAACTGGCAGGCCCAGGTATCGACGGGAAGAATCCACCAGCCAGAAGCATTCAGCACTGGCGATGAAGATCGTACCACTGTGTCACTCGAGTACGCGGAGAAAGCACGCGCAGCGAGCATTATCTGGGGACGTGACTACAAAACCGCGGGTCACTACGCGGTGAATGCAATTACCACCGAGGGTGTTCTGCCCATCGCACGCAAAGACTATGTGACAGGGCGCTTTGAGTGGTCGCAACGCGATGAACTATTCGCCGATCAACCTCAGCTTGCGTCCACGTTACCCCGCTGGTTCGATATCTCGGCTTACACCGTTGGATACACTCGCCAAGTTGGCCGTTGGCACGGTACCGGCATTGGCATCGGAGCAAACGCAACGGCCTACGCGATACAAGACGGGCATGACGACACGTCTGCCCGGGTCGCGGTATCGAACATTTATGGCGATCATCCCTGGGGTGTCAGCGTGTACACGCGGATTTGTCTGATACCAAAATCCAACTCTGCTTTGATGCACTGATCGCCCGGTTGAAATTTCGTAGCCGTGTACGACAGAGCCGGCTGTGAAGGCAGGCAGGAATACCCCGTGCGTCCCGATGTGGAAGGAATTGCGCCGCAGACGTATGCTGTGGGCATGAAAGATTTCTATGTAGCAGACGCGGCGAAGTTCGAGGGCGCGGCGGTGACGACGTTCTTTGCGGTGACGTCGCTATCGGTGCGGGAGAAGAAGACGGGCAGCGGGCAGTATCTGGCTCTGAGCCTCAGCGACAAGACCGGAACGATGGAAGGGCGCATGTGGGAGGACATTGCGTCCGCCGTGGCGACGTGCGGCGAGGGCTGCTACGTCAAGGTGCAGGGTCAGGTGTCGAAGTATCAAGGGAAGTTTCAGATCACATTGACCAAGATGCGGCTGGCCGCGGAGTCGGAGGTGGAGCCGGCGGACTTTGTACCGACCACGAAGTTCGACATTGAAGCGATGTGGGCGGAGCTGCGCGGCTATGTCGACGAGTTCAAGAATGCGGAGCTGCGACGGCTTGTGTATGCATTCCTCGACGATGCTGAGATTGGAGCGGCGTACCGCACGGCCCCGGCAGCCAAGATGCTGCACCATGCCTGGATCGGCGGACTATTGGAGCATGTGGTGGCGCTGGTGCGTGTGTGCAAGGCGACGGCCCCGTTCTATCCCGAGGTGGATGCTGACCTGCTGGTGACGGGTGCGATTCTGCACGATATCGGGAAGATTCGCGAGCTGCATTGGGGGACGACCTTCGGGTACACGCTGGAGGGGCAGATGATCGGGCACATCTCGATTGCGCAGGGAATGCTCGTGGAAAAAGTGGCGGGGCTGCCGGGATTTCCGGAGAAGCTGCGCGTGCTGGTGGAGCACATGATCCTGAGCCACCACGGAAAGTATGAGTTCGGATCGCCCAAGCTGCCGATGACTCCGGAGGCGGTGCTGCTGAGCGCGCTGGACGATCTGGAGGCGAAGATGCAGGCCATGCGCAACGAATTTGGGCGTAGCGCGGCGGCAGGCAAGAGCGGCTCGGAGATGACCGAGTGGGTGCGCAGCATGGAGCGACCGTTACTGAACTCGCGCGCGTATCTGGACGAGGAGTAGCGGAGAGCGCTACTGACGGAAGTGAAAGGCGATCCCGATGGTGATGAGGCCGGGATGGAGGGTGGAAAGCGGGAAGCCCTGCCAGTTCTGGTACTCGTAGTCGCCGCGGAGGTTGAGCCCCTGCGTCAGGAGAAAGTCTGCTCCGCCGCCGAAGGTATAAATGTTGTAAGCGATATTGGCGACGTTGCCGGAGAAGTTGTAGACCCCACGACCGTAGAGGACCTTGGCGTAGGGGACGAAGCGTCCCTTGGTGAGGTAGAAGCGCGGGCCGATCTCGTAGGTCCTTTCGTAGACGGTAGCGTCCGAGGCGGGTTTGACCTGGCGGAAGTCGCCCTCATACCCCCAATGGCTTCTTTTATCGAAGGTGATGTAAAAGGCACCTCCATTGAGGCTTACTCTGTTGAAGTTGTAGTCGGAGTTACCAAAGACGAAGCCGCCGCCGAACTGGAGATCTCCGGCGCGGCTGGCGGTGGGCGAGGATTGCGCTGTTGCGGCGGAGACGAGGCACCCGGTGAGCAGGAGAGCGAGGGCGAGGCGCGAGGCTGCTTGCAGACAGTGGATTCTGCCGCGGCAGTGGTTGTGGTGAAGCGAGGAGGCCTCCTGGGTGCGCGAGCCGTTCATCCTCCTCCTTTCCGGCTTGCTGAAACTGTCGCCGATCCAGGTCAATCCAGCTGGCAAATACAGAACGATTACAAGGCGATGCAGTAAGTAATCGAATCATCTGCCATGGCCGTCTACTGATTACCACGCGCCGCGAACAAGCGGCAACCGAGGATTCAGTGTAAACTCCTGCGCATGGCTGCAGGGTTTACGATTTACCCTGGGCAGGCACACCATGCGAAGTTTCCCCGTAGTACTGATTGCCGCGTTGGGGCTCGGAGCCGGACTGGGAGGCTCGGCCTGCGCGCAAACAGCCTGCACGGGACTATGCCTACAACAGACGCAGTGTACCGGGAATGCGACTACATCGATCAGCGGCGTGGTATACGCTCCCAACGGCACAGACCCTCTGCCCAATGTGACGGTGTACATTCCCAATGACACGGTGCAGCCATTTACGCCGGGGGTGAATTGTGCGGTGGTGGGTGCTCCTCCCTCTGGCTCGCCGCTGGTGGGTACGACGACGGACGTGAACGGCAAGTTTACCCTGATCGATGTTCCGGTGGGGGTGAATATTCCAATTGTCGCGGTCTCCGGCAGGTGGCGGGTGCAGGGGACTGTGACAACCAGCGGCGCGTCGTGCAGCAAGACGGTCTATAACATGGCCATGCCGCAGAACCACTCGCAGGGCGATATTCCCCTGATCGCGATTGCGACGGGCTCTGCCGACCAGGCGGAGTGCGTGCTACTGAAGATGGGGATCAGCCAATCGGAGTTCACCGACCCCGGTGTCGGAGGGCGAATCAATTTCTATGGTGGTGGCACCGGTGGTCAAGGCGCTGGAGCGACACTCGACGCGAGTACACCGACGCAGGATTCGCTGATGAGCACTCCCACGACGCTCAATCAGTACGATGTGCTGATGCTTCCCTGCGAGGGCGGCGCCTACGTAAAGCCGGACGGCGAACTACAGAACCTGATCGCCTTCGCCAACGCGGGCGGACGCATTTACACCAGTCACTATGGCTACGCCTGGATGTACCAGAACCCACCGTTCAACAGTGTCGCCAATTGGTTAGGAAGTTCCATGACGCCGAATCCGTCTTCGGGCACCGCGACGGTCAATACCGGTTTCACGGACGGACAGACTCTCTCAACGTGGTTGCAGAATGTTGGAGCGTCGACGAGTCCAGGGCAGATGGCGCTCGACACGCTGCGGGTGGACCAGAGCGGCGTGAATGCGCCGACGCAGTCATGGCTGACGCTGAACGACAGTGGAATACCCTCCAATCCAAATCCAGTGATGCAGTTTGTCTTCGATACGCCGATCGCGCCCGCCGGGCAGACGATCAACCAATGCGGTCGCGTTCTGTACAACGAGTACCACGTCGAGAACCCGCAGAATGGCAGCAGTGTGCCTGGTGGGACAACGTTCCCCAACGAATGCGACGTGAGCGCGGCGATGACCCCGCAGGAGAAGCTGCTGGAGTACATGCTCTTCGAGCTGACGGACGAGGGCGGGCAGCCGTCGCTTGCTCCCTTGACGCAGGATTTTGGCTCGGAGGCGGTGGGTTATACCAGCGCTCCGCAGACCTTTACCTGGACCAACAATTCGAGCTTCGCTTCGCAGGTGTCGACGGCGCAGACTACTGGTGACTTCGCGGTGACGTTCAACAACTGCGGCACGGTGGCCGGCGGGGCGAGCTGCCAGATCACGGTGGTGTTTACGCCGACGGCGCTGGGGCCGCGTTCCGGGACGCTGATCGTGTCCTCCGCGGGGAATGAGTTGACCGCGTCGCTGACCGGGACCGGAGTGCCTGGGTTCACGCTGACGCCTGCCTCGTTGAACTTTGGAAGCCTGGATGTGGGCGCCTCGGCGACGAAATTTCTGACACTGAGCAGCAATGCAACCGGGCCGGTGCCAGTGCCGGTGTTTGCGGTGACGGGCGAGTTTGCCGTGAATACCAGTGCGTGCGGCAGTACGGTTGCCGCGATGGCGAGCTGCCAGATCAGCGTGACCTTTTTGCCGACAACGACCGGCGCACAGAGTGGAACGGTCGGGGTCAATTCCAGCAATCCGCTGTATAACGGATTGAACGTCACGCTGAGCGGCAACGGCGTCGACTTTACGATCAGCCTGAACCCTACCTCGGGATCGGTGGTTGCGGGGGATGGCACATCGACCACCGCGACCCTGACTCCGATTGCAGGCTTCAGCGCGCCGCTGTTGCTGGGTTGCCCGGCGCCTGTGGGGGCGGGTGTGGGAGTGGCAGCGCCCAGTTGTGCGTTGAGCGCAGCGACGATCGACGGAGGTGCGGCTGCCACCGCCCTGGTCAGCTTTACCACCACCTCGCAGTACACGGTGATCGGCTACGGCGTAGCTGGCGGGCGAGGCTTTCTGTGGCTGATTGCGGTGGCGAGCGGATGGCTGGTATGGCGCAGGCGAAGGAGTGGACGCGCATTCCTCCCACATCTCAAATTCGAGATATGGGGCACCCGCGTGCTGCTGCTGGTGCTATTGGGCGCGATTGGGCTATCGGTGACGGGATGCACGGGCCAACTGCCGAGCCAGAATCCTTCGTGGACCACGCCTGGAAACTACACCGTGACGGTGACAGCTACCGATGGCTTTCTGGTGCGTTCGGCGACGTACAGCCTGACGGTTTCGGCGAAGTAATCGCGTGGACTCTCAGGATGACAGCGTTGCAGGTTCAGGGTGGTCGTGGGTGGGGTAGTCAACGGAGACGAGGAAGAGGCCGGAGGCGGGCGCGGTGGGGCCCGCGGCGGCGCGGTTGCGGGCGGCGAGCAGGGTGGGGATTGCCGCAGGGTCGAGCCGGTGCGCGCCGCATTGGACGAAGGTGCCAACCAGGTTGCGCACCATGTGGTGGAGGAATCCGTTGGCGGTGACGCGGTAGAGGAGAAGGCCGTCAGAGGCGAGCCATTGAGAGTGGGTGATGGTGCGGAGGGGGGAGTGGGACGGGTCGGGATCAAGGGTTGGCAAAGCGGTTCGCGCGAGGCGCGAATATCCCACCCTATCCGAAGAGACCGGATAGGATGGGGCACCCGGTTCGGGTCCGGTGCGGTGGGTGAGGTCAGGGTCGACGGCGGCGAAGGAGGTGAAGTCGTGCGTACCGAGGATGTGAGCGGCAGCCTCGTTGAGGGCGTCGAGATCGAGGGGCCAGGGACAGGGCCAGACGTAAGGAGCGAGGGTGGGGGGGCAGATATTTTCAGGATGAGGTTCGAGGGATGCAGCGCAGAGGGGATAGATACGGTACTCGTAGGTTTTGCCGAGGGCAGAGTGGCGGGCATGGAAGTCCGGGGGAACGATTTCGGCGGAGAGGACGCGGATGCTGGGCGGCAGGCAGCGGTTGAGCGCGCGCTGCAGGTTGGCGGCGGGAATGGAGGCGGCGAGGGTAAAACTTGCGACCTGGGCGAGAGCGTGGACGCCGGTGTCGGTGCGGCCGGAGCCCTGAGGGAGGACGCGCTCGCCGACGGTGTGATGGATGGCGTCGGAGAGCAGACCCTGGACGGTGGGTAGGTTGGGCTGGATCTGCCAGCCCCGGTAGGGCGTTCCATCGTAGGCGAGTGTGAGCTTCCAGTTCGTCATAATGACAATTCATTTCATCCCAGCCGGCAAGCTGGCCGGGGATCCTTTGCACGGTATCACGAAAGAGCGAGGCGCGAGGATCAAGGTTCGCGGTGCAATGGGTTGTTATACTGGGGCATTCGTCATGCGGCAGTGGCGATTGAAAGTTCGATTTGGAACCAGACCGCGTAGGCGTCCGTAGTACAGGTGTGCGGGTTGGGCAGTTGCAGGAAGAAGAGTTGGAGACGATGAGCGTGAGATTGAAGGATTTGCAGGCGATGGCGGCGATTGTGCTCCTGCTGGCGAGCGGAAATTTGCAGATGGCGGGGGCGCAGGCCGCGCAGAGCAGTTTGTCCGCGCCGGTGTCGGGCAATCTGCCGGCGGCACCGGCGGCGGGCAACCAGCCGTCTGAAGCAGCGCCGAAGCTGACCGAGCCGCTGTATCTACGCGACACAGGCAAGGACTACACGCATCTAAAGCCGATGTTTCCCAATCCTTTCAAGCCCTATACGCGGACCGGCGTCGATCTGCCGCGGCTGAACAATACGCCTCGGCTGGACTCGCTGATACGCGACGGAAAGATCTATCTGAGCCTGTCGGACGCGGTGCTGCTGGCACTGGAGAACAACTTCGACATCGCAATTGCGCGCATCAATCTGGACATTGCGGACACGGACATTCTGCGCTCGAAGGCGGGCGCGGGGCTACGCGGGGTTTCGACCGGGCTGGTGGCCAATACGCTGGGCGGATCGGGGACAACGGTGACGGGCGGTGGTGGGCCGGGCGGGACGACCGGCGGTTCGGGCGGAGGCGGCGCTGGGGCCAATGGGTTGGTGTTGAGCACCAATGGCGGCGGACCTGCTCCGGAGAACCTGGACCCGACGCTGACCGGGACCCTGCAGTATGAGACCTTGCAACAGCAGCAATCGAACCTGTTGTTCAGCGGCGGCAAATCGGTCCTGTCCACCAACACGTCCACCTATAACTTCGGCTACACGCAAGGTTTTCTGACGGGCACGCAGTTGGGCGTTACCTACAACAACTCCCGGGTCACCAGCGACAACCCGTTCGTCGCCTATAGCCCGGACATCACGACGAGCTTCCGCGCGACGGCGACCCAGCACCTGCTACAGGGCTTCGGGTGGGGGATCAACGGACGGTTTATTGTGCAGGCGAAGAACGACCGGCGGATTACCGACTCGGCGTTCCGGCAGCAGTTGCTGTACACGGTGAACCAGGTGGAGAACATCTACTGGGGCCTGGTGAGCGCGTACGAGGATGAGCAGGCGAAGGAGCGCGCGCTGGCACAGTCGACGCAACTGACCTCGGACAATCGCAAGCAGTTGGAGATTGGGACTCTGGCACCGCTGGATGTGGTGAACTCGGATTCGGCGGTGGCGACGGACAAGCAGGCGCTGGTGGCGTCCCAGTCGAACCTGACGTATCAGCAGTTACTGATGAAGCAGGCGATTGTGCGCAACCTGGAAGATCCGGTGCTGACGAATGCGCCGGTGATTCCGACGGACCGCGTGGGACTGGACCGGCTGCCGGAGGAGGACATGACGGTGGATGCGCTGGTGCAGCAGGCCTACGTCAACAATCCGCAGATCGAGCAGGCCGTGCTGAGCATGAAGAACAACGAGATCACGATGAAGGCGGAGAAGAACGGGCTGCTGCCGACGGTGGATGCGTATGCGTTCTACGGATCGAGTCAATTGTCCGGAGCGCAAAATCCTTCTCAGAACTGCAACCCAAGCTTCGGGTCGTCGACTTTTGTGGCCTGCACACCCAGCAATGGCGGAGTCTCGTCGATCGGCTATGGTACGGCGTTTGGCAATCTGTTCAACAGTTCGGCACCGGACAAGGGCATGGGAGTGAATGTAACGATTCCTCTGCGCAACCGCGTGGCGCAGGCCGACCAGGCACGCTCGCAGATGGAGTACCGGCAGGCGCAGATGCGGCTGCAGCAGCTGTACACGCAGATCCGGATTCAGGTGATCAACGGGCAGTACGCGCTGACCAACGACCGCGCGCAGGTGACGGCGGCGCAGGCGGGGCGCGATTACGCGACGCAGTCGCTGGACGCGGAGCAGAAGAAGTTCAAGCTGGGGGCCTCCACCTCGGCGCTGGTGCTGCAACAGCAGAGAAACCTGGCGACAGCGGAGAATGCGCTGATCTCGGCGACGGCGGCGTATGCCAAGGACCGCGCCGCACTGCTGCAACTGCTATCGAATACGCTGGACCGGTACGGGATCAGCATACCGGAGGCGGCATCGGGCACGATTACGGCGGCGCCGGTGATTCCTGGGCTGACCGCGCCGACAGCACCGGCAGCGGTGAAGCCGATCTCGGTGGGACCCGCTCCGGCAAGCCAACCTGCGCAATAAGACCGCGAAGGATGGGGCACCCGACAAATGGTGGAAGATTGATAAGCGAGGGGCCGTTGACAATTGCGGGCGATGAGGAGGAGGGGCGAAGCAATGCGCTGGCCAGCGCTGCGTCGGCGTACCTGCGTTCGGCGATGCACCAGCCGGTGCAGTGGATGGAGTGGGGCGAGGCGGCGTTCGACCGCGCGCTGAAAGAGGACAAGCCAATCCTGCTGGACATTGGCGCGGTGTGGTGCCACTGGTGCCATGTGATGGACCGCGAGTCGTATGAGAACGCGGAGACTGCACGCATCATCAATGAGCATTTTGTCGCGGTGAAGGTGGACCGGGACGAACGGCCTGATGTGGATGCACGCTACCAGGCGGCGGTGTCTGCGATCAGCGGACAGGGGGGATGGCCGCTGACTGCGTTTATGACCCCCGATGGCAAACCGTACTACGGAGGAACCTACTTTCCGCCGGAGGACCGGCATGGGCGGCCAAGCTTTCAGCGCGTCTTGCTGACCATGGCGGATGCCTTCCAGGGACGACGGACAGAGGTGGACGAGTCGGCCGCGAGCGTGATGAATGCAATCGAGCACAACGAGGCGTTCAGCGGACGCGCAGGCGGCGCGATTGAGGAGATTGGGCCGGAGCTGGTGGAGAAGATGGTGGCGTCGATGCTGAAGAGCGCTGACCCGCGGCATGGGGGATTCGGCGCACAGCCGAAGTTTCCCCACAGCAGCGCGCTGGACCTGCTGATCGGCGTGGCTTCGCGGAAGGTCCCGGACGCGGCGGCCACCGTGAAGCGTAGCGGGCAGGAGACAGTGACCGTGACGGAGGCTGCCAGACAGGCGGCGATGCTGACCCTTAACAAGATGGCGATGGGCGGGATCCACGACCATCTGGCGGGCGGATTTCACCGCTATTCTGTGGACGAACACTGGGTGGTGCCGCACTTCGAGAAGATGGCGTACGACAACAGCGAGCTGCTGAAGAACTACCTGCATGGCTACCAGGCCTTTGGCGAGGAGGAGATGGCGCGGGTTGCGCTCGGCATACTGCGCTGGATGGAGGAGTGGCTGAGCGACCGCGAACTGGGCGGGTTCTATGCATCGCAGGACGCAGACTACTCCCTGGACGACGACGGCGATTATTTCACCTGGACACTGGATGAGGCGACGGAGGTACTGACGGCGCAGGAGCTGGCGGTGGCGGCCGGGTACTACGAACTGGGCGTGATCGGCGATATGCATCACAACGTGTCGAAGAACGTGCTGCATGTGAAGCGCGGGCTGGATGCGGTGGCGCGCAAGGCCGGAGTGGAGTTGCAGGAGGCGCATACTCTGCTGGAGGCTGCGCAGAAAAAGATGCTGGCTGCGCGGCTGGCACGACCTACTCCCTATGTGGACAAGACGATGTATGTTGCGTGGAATGCGATGTGCATCTCGGCGACCCTGGAGGCGGGACGGGTGCTGGACCAGCCGAACGCGCGCGCCTTTGCGCTGAAGTCGCTGGACCGGGCGCTGGCAACGGCGTGGGGCGGGCGTGAGCGCGGGCTGGCGCATGTGATGGCGTACGGCGAGCAGAACGAAGAAGCAGGTTCCTCTACTCCGTTACGGAACGACAAGTCCAAGGTTGCCGGCGTGCTGGACGACTATGTGTTTTTGGGACACGCGGCCGTCGATGCGTGGGAGACCACCGGGGAGATGCGCTACTACGAGGCTGCGCAGGAGCTGATGCAGAGCACGCTGGAGCGGTTCTACGATTCTGCGGGAGGCGGGTTTTTCGATACCCAGAAGGTGGCGGATGGGGAGCGCAGCCTGGGAGTGTTGGGAGCACGGCGCAAGCCGCTGCAGGACTCTCCCACACCGGCGGCAAATCCCATGGCGGCGATGCTTCTGCTGCGTCTGCATGAGCTGAATGGAAGCGCGGAGTACGCGGCCAGGGCACGGGAGACGATGGAGGCGTTCGCCGGCGTGGTGGAGCACTTCGGCCTGTACGCGGCAACCTATGCGCTGGCGTTGCAGCGGATGTTGACGCCTGCGATGCAGGTGTGCGTGATCGGCGAAGATGAAACGGCGCGCGATTTGGAGACAGCGGCGCTGCGGCAGTACGCGGCGAACAAGAGCGTGCTGCGTCTGCGACCGGCGCAACTGGGGGCGCTGCCGCCGGAGCTACAGAAGACGCTGCCACGTCTTCCCCTTCATAAGGCGGGAGGTAGTGTTGCAGTGGTATGCAGCGGGAATGCCTGTCAGCCGCCGGTGAGTACGGTGGAAGAGTTGGAGAAGCTGCTGGAAGTGAGCACGGCGGGCTGATTTCCCGGGTGTGGGTGAGTGGGAGTTGGGGCCGAGCAGGGTGGGGTTGACCGGATAACAATCGAGGCAGGCCTGGGTGCGGCAGATGGCTGCGCGGGTGAGCCTGCGCGTGTTTTGAGGAGACGGGTGCGACCGCAGATTGCGCGCAGGGGATTGTGCTTAGGCGCGGATCGCGATTTTTCACGGACTGATTCCGGTGGAAGAATTTTTTATTTGTGAGCAAAAGGGATCGTCGTTCCGAATAAACCGTTGATTTTATTATAATAAATTATTTTTACATTATTTTATTGACAATCATATCGATTTAGACCTATAGTGGTTGTAAGCAAAACCTGTTCTAAAAAGGAGACTATCCATGCGACTAGCGATTATGTCCTCACTCGTACTGGTTCCTGTCCTGGCCCATGGACAGACCATTAAGCCGGCGCAATCCAAGCCGGCGACTCCCTCGGTGCAGTTGCAGGCCGAGGTTAACCAGCCTGCCGGTTTGAAGGCGGTTTTGAATGCAGCCGCTGCGGCGGATGCTGCCTCCACGATGAATTTGGCAAGTCCTGTGACGGTTCGGGAGTTTGTTTCGACCCAACTGACGGAGGACTTTACCCAGGAAGCGCTGCGCCGGGCCGGCAGAGTGGAGTACGGCTTCGCTGGCAGCACGCCGAGCGAGATTTATGCACCCAGGATCATCCGCTCTGCTGATCTGCAACTGTCTGTGGAGGATATGGCTGCAACGCCGGACGTGTCCCAGGTTGTGGTCAATGGAACGGTGGATGAGTATGGCTTCCTGCGCAATCTGTCAGTGACCCATTCCGCGGGCACGGCGGTGGACAAGAAGGCGCTGGAGGCGGTGAACGACTTCCGCTACAAGCCTGCGATGGTGAACAACCAGCCGGTGCAGGCAGCAGTGTCGATTACCATCAAGATCGAGAAGCAGTAAACGACTGCGAGTCGAGTAGCAGGCACCTCTGCGCTCCCATTCTCCTAACCCGGAGAGTGGGAGCGCATTTTATTTTAAAGAGATTGCCTGGAAGGTACGGTCTCGCGATAGCAAAAATTCATTTATAAGCCATAGCTTATTGTGGAAGGTTTGCATGTTGTCGGCGCAGACTCTAAGATTCGTGGGGAGTTTCCGGGAGGCTTAGGGATGCGCGTTCGCCGGCAGATACTGTACGCACGTTGTCTGGTTCTATGGGCGATGGGTTATGGGGCTGGAGCTGGAGCGCAGGGAACGCCGACCGGCAAAGCGGGAGCGTCTGCGAGCAGGACCCATGGCGCGGCGACTCGTACGCTTAGCACGGCGACTACAGCGAAGGTGGCGGCGACTCCGCCGATGGGCTGGAACAGTTGGAACTTTTTTGCCGGCAAGGTTACGGACAAGGACATACGCGACACGGCGGACCTGCTGGTGTCGACCGGAATGCGCGACGCAGGTTACGTGTATGTGAACATCGACGACACCTGGGAGGGTAAGCGCGACGCTACGGGGCGAATCCAGAGCAACGAGAAATTTCCTGACATGAAGGCGCTGGCGGATTATGTCCACTCCAAGGGGCTGAAGCTGGGGATTTATTCTTCGCCGGGGCCGCAGACATGCGCGCGCTACGAGGGCAGCCTGGGACACGAGGAACAAGATGCGCAGACCTATGCGGATTGGAGCATCGATTACCTGAAGTACGACCTGTGCAGCTATGGGGGCGTGATGCGGCAACAGGCCCCGGACGACGTGCCGGCGCAGAACAGGCTCATGCGCGCGGCGTACGAGAAGATGCACCGGGCGATTGTGAAGACGGGAAGGCCGATGGTGTATAGCCTGTGCCAGTACGGCGACGATTCGGTGTGGGATTGGGGGGCGGGCGTGGGCGCGAACCTATGGCGTACGACGGGCGACATCTCGGCCAACTTCGACCGGATGAGCCTGATTGGGCGGTCGCAGGCTGGGCTGGAGAAGTTTGCGGGGCCAGGACACTGGAACGATCCGGACATGCTGGAGGTGGGCAACGGCAGGCTGACCCACGACGAGAATGTGACCCATATGACGATGTGGGCGATGCTGGCGGCGCCGCTGATCGCGGGTAACAACCTGACCCAGATGACAGCGGAGATTGCTGCGATCCTGATGAACAAAGAAGCAATCGCGATCGACCAGGACGCGCTTGGGAAACAGGGCAGCCGGGTCTATGCCGAAGGGCCGGTGGAGATTTGGGCGAAGCCGCTGAAGGGAGGGGCCAAAGCTGTGGCGATCTTCAACTTCGGCGAGACGGCCAGCGAGATGCGAGGGATCCGGCTGCACCTGAAGGAGATGGGATTTGCGGGCGAGGTGACGGTGCGCGATGTGTGGGCGGCGAAAGACCTGGGAAAGATTGGGGACGATTGGCGGACGACGATTTCGCGTCATGGGGTTGTGTTGCTGGTGGTTCGGTAGGGAGACAGTGGGTAGTGATTAGTGGATAGTGGGTAGTGGTCAGTTGATCGAGGATGACGTGGCGGAGGGAAGTTGAATATAAATCGTCAGAATGTGAACTGGGCTGTCAGGTTGATGTTGATCATCCTGTTGGTGGGGGGGACTGATGTGCTGGTGGCGATTTTCGCACGCCGACCATTCCCCTTGACGGCCATTATTCCGGCGCTAACTCCGATGCTAGTTGTGGTCTTCATCGTCCTTCCTATGACTCGGGCTAAAAAGAGCTAAACGTTGGCCAATACGACGTGGAGGAGAGCTTCGGTGAGGAGCGGCGAGTCGTTGAGCGATTCGGGGCGGTAGAGGCGGAGACCGAGGGTGTGTGCGGTTTCGGTGAAGGCGATGTCGATGTCGTAGAGAATTTCGACGTGGTCTGAGAGGAAGCCGATGGGCTGCAGGACGACAGCAGGATGGCCCGCGGCGGCGAGGTCGGCGAGAGTTTCCTCGACGGTGGGGCCGAGCCAGGGGCCTCCAGCGACGCCCTGGCTTTGGAAGGCAAATAACCAGGACT
>DATKGA010000116.1:0-16654 GCA_035510935.1 Acidobacteriaceae bacterium | reverse complement strand
GCCTGGACGCTCTACAAGCTCTATCTGCCGCTGGCCGCGCTCATCGCCCTGTTCGTGCTCTTTATGGTCTGGAATAAGCCCGTCTTAAACCAGGTCTTCGCTCTCTCCTGCGTCACCCTGGTCCTTCCCCTGGTCGCGGGAGATTACACCCTGGTCCTTCTTCTCATCCCCATGGGCTTCTTCCTCATCTTCCTGCTACAGGACGTTGCCCATGGTAAGTCGCCAATGTCCATGGGAAAAATCCTCTGGTTCCTTCTGCCTTGTGCCTGGATCATGGCCACCGAGCCACTCCTCACGCTACATGGTGTCTTCAAATGTATTGCGCTTCTGGTGCTGCTCGCCGCCAGCATCTCCATCCCTCTGCCCAGCACCCTCTTCGGCGAACGGGACCGGCAGATTGCTGGTTGAAACCACATTTGCTATGGCCGAGTGGTTATCAGAATCCACTCGTCGGAAAGTCCGGGGTAGGTTCCGTAGGAACTCGTGTACACCGCCTTCCAACTCCCGTCGGCCAGTTTCCGCTCGATCAACTCATCGAGATACCGTTGTTCCAGCGGTTTGCCATGGTTGTAGGTCAGCTCATGCACTGTAAGGACCTGTAACTCCCTCTGGTAGAGCATCCACTGCGGAGGAGACGTCTGTAGCTCGTTCATCAGGCCATCGATCGTCTCCTTGCTCGACGTGTCAAAGAACGTCTGCACATAGTCATGCCAGGGCGGAATATTGCAAAAGTAGTTTGCATAGGAGAAGGGTAGCGACAACAGTTCATGCCCCGCGCCGCCGTCACCAACCTGCGCGCACACCGGCTCAATCATCCCCAACAGGCCGCGGTCAATCACCATCGGCCCGTACACCGGATGCTTGTACAGCTCTCGTCCCGTAAGCAGTGGCTCCTCCCGGTAGGTATGCCACGAGTACGGGTCGTTCCACTTAAAGTTGGCCGCACTGCACAGCAGCAGCGTGGCAATCGCAATCATTGTGGCGCGTCCCCATTCCGCCTTGGTCCTTATCGGCGAACAAATCGGCAACAGCACAATCAACAGCCCCACCGGCCCGTAGAGTCCCAGATGAGTACCGCCCGAAGACATCGATCCCGACGCCAGTTGCCCTAGCGGCACCAGCAGCAGGACCTCGCGCCGGTCCCACCCATTCGTTCCCCTTGGCTGCAGCATCCAGCGCAGCGATCGCGCCAGCACCAGCAGGCCCAGCGCATAACTAACCAGCACCGCCACCGCCGACAGGCTCATCACCAGGGTGATGTCCAGAAACGCACGGTAGATATGTCGCAGCAGAAGAAAAACCAGCAGTCCTCCGACCGCCGCCATCGCAATCTCCCGCCGCCCCCTCCTGCGGGTCAGGGGGCGTAGCAGAAACACCCACGCCAGCGCAACGGCAAACACATGCGCAATCACCCTGTCGTACTGGCGGTCCTTCAACCAGCGCAGCGTATTAATGGGAAGCTGTAGCGGGTATGCCAGTACGCTGCCCGTTCCGCCTTTGCTCCCCGCCGCGTGGAAGATGGAGTACATGGCATAATCGCGCAGCGTATCGCCGGTCAGACTCACTACCAGCCAGACCGTCGCAGCGCACGCCGCAAGCAACAGGACCACTGCAGCCAGCCGCCGCGTCTGCGCCAGGCACGCCAGTCCAATGGCGACCGCAACCAGCAGCGCCGCGCCGTCGTTCACCCGCGTCGTCAGTGTCAGCCCGCACAGCACTCCAAGCAATGCGCCTAGTAGAAGCACCGCCCGCGTGCTGGACGCCTTTTGCAGACGAAGCAGCGCCACCAGGCTATACAACTGAAAGCAATCCGCCAGCACATGGTAGTCGTCGAACCGGTACGCCTCAAAACAGATGGAGACGAAGAAGCCACACCCGAGGACCACCGCCTTCTGGCCATCCGATAACTTCGACTGCCGTACCAACAGCAGCAAGCCAACGCAATAGGCCGTCAGATGTAGCACCGCCGGTACCTTCGAGGCAAGCCATCCTTTGCCCAGCACTCCCAGAAACCACGCCGTCTCCAGCACGTACAACGGCTGCAAAGCCAGATGCAGGTCGCGGTAAAGATGCTTCCCGCCTCGCAGCAGCGTGGCATACCAATACCACCCGCCATCGCCAGCCCCCTGCGTCTGGGAGATCATTGCCAGCCCAAACAGCACACAGCCTGCAAACATCAGGTTCTGATTGAGCGTCGCATGGCCTGCGCCGTGATTGCTGCGTTCGCTCCCACGGGTTGGCTTCTCCGCCATCACGTCTCAGACCCCGTACAAGGTTTCGCCGACCAGGTCTTGCCTATCCTCTGCGCCACCGCAAGCACAGCCAATCCCACCATCCCGCTCGACAACGCAGCCACCTGCGCGTTGCTCATGGTGTGGTGGAAGTACAGCTTAGGGTTGATGCGCACAAATTCCACCAGGAACCGCCCGATGCCGCTCAACAAAAGATAGAGTCCGGTCAGCCAGCCTACTGGCCTCGCCCGCTCGCCCAGCTTCCACAGCAGCCAGAACACCGCCAGCGAAAACAGCAGTTCATAGATCGGTGTTGGCTGCACCAGTGCGTTCGCCGGAACCGGAGGCACCAGTGCGTTCTTCGCCATATGCACGCCCCACGGCAGCGTGGTATTGATGCCGTAGTCGCCATCTCCCGCCAGCAGGCATCCAATACGCCCCACTCCGTAGCCCAGCGCAGCCGCCGGGGCCGCCAGGTCCAGCATGCGCACCGCACCCAGTCGCGCGCCCGGAACTGGCCCGGGGTCTGTGATGGACTTCCATCCGGGCCCCTTGAAGCGCGTCCCACGCCCCAGTCCCATCAGCACGGCAATGGCCGCCACCATGCCTCCAAACCACGCAAACCCGTCGCGAAACCATGCCAGAAAACCCAGCACAACCTGCATCGGCTGGTGCCAACCGGGCGCGCCGATGATTCGCAGCGCGTACTGTAGCTCGCTCACATCCTGCATCTCATGCCACGTCTTTGCCCCAATCACCCCCGCCACCACTACGGTCGCCACAATATTGACTGCATCCGCATCCACGCCGTTGCGCGTAAAGTTCCTGTACAGAGCAATCGTCGCCACCACCGCCGCCAGCCACAGCAGCAGCCCGAAGGTGCCCAGATGAATTGGTCCGATAACTAGGTGGAACGGCAGATGAAACGGTCCAATCGCAGGCAGATAGGGATACATAGTCCTCGCTTCCCCTCAAAGTATAGCTGCCCATGCGTTTTACACCCAATCGCCTCCGCCGGAGTACAGCAGCATTCCAGTCGAGTCGATCTCACGCAGCTATTGCGAGGAGCAATCGTGCGCAGGAGACTTCCCGCTTACCGCGTTACTCGCATTCAGGTTGGTCAGGATGTCATCTTCGCTGGTGCTTCCGCTCACAACAGTTTTTTCGGCCACGCACAGAACGTCCGCCCTGCCTCGAAGCGCGCGTGTTGCTATAAGATCATCGGTCACCAGCGCCGAGAACTGGTCCAGCTGCTCCACGGTCATCAGCGATAGATTGGGCTGCAGGGGCGCCAGCGTAACCGGTGCGAACCTGGCCAGGAAGTAGGTCTCGCCGCGAGTGGCCTCGGACCTGATCTCCTGCACATCGCTGTAAAGTTTGAGCTCGTAGTAGGCGCGGTCGTACATCTTGGCCTCCTCGCGCGGCAGCAGGTCAACCAACGCGCTGGCCTGCGCCGTCGTCCACGCGGAGGAGGACGGAGCGGTGAGAGCGATCAGGGAAACGTCAGGCCTTGGGGGATAGGGTAGCCTCTTCTTCCCGCCGCTGGCGTGCATGGCGTTGACCGTATCGCGCAGCTCCGATGCCCATGCCATGTAATTGTCGATTCTGCGATAGTTGTGGTCCAACATGACGATATTCTTCGCGGCCTCCGCGCGCAGGTCTTCCTCCAGTTGGTGGCGCTGACGCAGGTGGTGCAGCTTCTCCACGCCCTGCTCCAGGCTGATCGCTATCAACAGGCCGATGGTGATGGTGCCCAGGTGGATCCAAAAGTCCTTCCACGTATGCGTCGCCTGCGGCACATGGATATCAATCATGGCTTCGTTCTCCTTAGTCGTCTCTGGAACGTTCGCGAACGTCGTCGCCCCAGCAACCACCGCTGCCACGTCGGCAAGCGGAAGCTCTTCCGGGATTTCCGGGTACTCTGGCATAGTTTTTCCTGGGGGGCCGTGGTCAAGCAAAGAATACCAGCGATAGGCGGGACTGGCACAGCAGTTTGGCGTCCAACCTCATACTGTTTGAAGCGTCGGTTTGCACCGGGATGCCAGCTCCCGCTACTTAGAAACTTCGATGACCGGGTTAGGGTGCGTCCTCAAATAACGTCCGCAGAGAAGGACCTGCCTTCTTGGTTCTGGGGACAGGATGCTCTCCTTCCACGCATGGTCGATCAATCGTGGCAAGATCGGCCTTCGTATACACTAGCGGGCAGGAACATCTCCGGAAGAACTGCCTTGTAGAGGACTGGGGTGGTCCTCCAGATAGCGCTCGATGTCAGGAAAGGTGCGGTGTTCCACCGCGGCCTGGTTGTACGCCATCTGGATCTGCAGGTAACGCCGTACCATGCTTGCTTCGAGAAAAAGCCCCCCAATAATCTCAGAATACTGATCCAGTTGCTGCGCTGACATCCGCCGGATATCAGGCTGGCTCGACACCCGGCTATCTTCGAACTGAAACTCGAATCCCGTAAGCTTCCTCCAGTCCACGGTAAGCGCCGTAAAGTTATCCGAATAGAGGTCGTTGACGCGATAAAACGTGGTGTACATCTGCGCATCGAAGGTCGGCAGCAGTTCGATCTGGGCGTTTTCTTGGGCAGTATTCCATACTGTTACCGCCTGCAGCCTGCGATCCGTGTGATTGGGGTCACCCGGAAATCCCGCGGGTGGAGCAGGGTAGACAAACAGGTTCTTGTCTCCTCCCGCCCTCACGGCGTCCACCCGTCTGTGTAGTTCGAGCAGCCAGTACATATCGCGGTCGATATAAGCAAGGTTGAACTGGCCCCGATCGCGATTGATCAGTGTCTCTTGGCGAAGATCTTCCTCCAGCACATGCAGTTGGTGCAGATGGTGGATGTACTCCACCGCCTCGTCTAGCCCCACCGCAATCAACAACCCAACAACGATAATCGCTATATGGATGAACGCGTCTGTCCAGCTATGGACAGGTTCGTGCGGTGCGTGGACCTCCAACATGGGTTCGTTCTCCTTCACAGTCTCCGTAACGTGCGCCGCTTCCACCGCCTCGCCTTCGGGCGCTGACGCCATCGCCTCAGCACTTACCGCCGCTTCATCGGCAAGTGGCAGCTCTTCCGGAATCTCCGGGTTCTCTGGCATAGGTTTTCCTGGGGGGCCGTGGTCAAGCAAGAGTATCAGCAATAGGCGGGTGGGGGCAGGCTCTTAGCCAATATTTACCCGCTCGACCGTCCGCTGCGCATACGCTACCCTGTCACTATGCCCACCAGTTCGCATCAGCCCGCCGCTCCCGCCGTCTTTCCGCCCGCCGCCCAGATGAAAGTCCTCTTCACCGCAACCCAAATCGCGGAGCGCGTCGCCGAGATGGGCCGCCAGATCACCGCCGACTACAGCGGCCAACCCACCGGCCAGCCTATCGTACTCATCGGCGTGCTCAAGGGCGCGGCCATCTTCCTCTCCGACCTGGCCCGCGCCATCACCATCGACAACACCTTCGACTTCGTGGCTGTCTCCAGCTACGGCCGCGCGCGCGTCTCCTCCGGCGCCGTCAAGCTCATCAAGGACATCGACAATCCCATCGAAGGCCACCACGTCATCCTGGTCGAGGACATCCTCGACACCGGCCTCACCCTCAGCTATCTGCGCGGCCTCATGTTGCAACACAAGCCCGCCTCGCTCAAGATCGCCACCTGCCTCGACAAACCCAGCCGCCGCCTCGTCCCCATCGAAGCCGATTACGTTGGCTTCCAGATTCCCAACGAATTCGTCATCGGCTACGGCATGGACTTCTCCGAGATCTACCGCAACATCCCCGACATCCGCCTCTTCCCCAGCAACCCCTCCCACTGAGGCCGCGTCCTATTCGTTGATGCTTTGCTGAATACATCGTACATAGGCAAGTCCTTCTCCCCATGCGTTTGCCGACGGGGAATGCTCGGCCTACCCACCCCCTGTCGCATTAAACCAGTTGCAACCGGCCTGTGATAAAACAGACCGGGCGGTACCAGGCCACCCCGAGGGAGATTAATGAGTACGGTTTCAACATCCTCCACCCCAAGCCTCAAGATCGCCGAACACACACCCTTCAACGCCACTGCTTTTGCCTCGCACGCTCTCTCCTCGCCCGCCGCTCTGGCCGCAGTCATCGACCACACCCTGCTCAAGCCCGAGGCCACACGCGCTCAGGTCATCCGTCTCTGTCACGAAGCCGCCGAGCATCGCTTCGCCTGCGCCATGGTCAATCCCGCGTGGGTCGCCTGCGCCGCCGATACCCTAGCCGGAACCGGCATCCCGGTCGGCGTCGTCATTGGCTTTCCTCTCGGCGCATCGCTCGCCGCCTCCAAGCGGGACGAGGCCGCCCGCGTCCTCAAGCTCGGCGCCCACGACCTCGACATGGTCATCAACATCGGCCTGCTCAAATCCGCCACCAAGCCGGACTACGACGCCATCAAGCAGGAGATCCACTCCATCGTCGAACTCGCCCACTCCGCCGGGGCCATCGTCAAGGTCATCCTGGAGACCTGCCTCCTCACCTTCGAGGAAAAGCTGCGCGCCTCCGAGCTTGCCCTCATCGCCGGGGCCGACTTCATCAAAACCTCCACCGGCTTCTCCTCCGGCGGGGCCACGATCGACGACATCACCCTCATGCGCGGAGTCGTCGGCTCCCGCGCCGGCGTCAAGGCCTCCGGCGGCATCCGCTCCCTCGCCGATGCCTCCGCCATGCTGCACGCCGGTGCCTCCCGGATCGGCGCCTCCGCCAGCGTCAAAATCCTCGACGAACTCTCCACCAAATCGTCCTGAAGACTTCCGCGCCCTCGACCCGCATCTTGCCTCTGCCCACTCCCTCGGCCTATCATCTCCGCCATGTCTACATCTCGGTTTACCCGTCGCCGCCTGCTTCAGTCAGCCCTCGCCGCCGCACCCGCCGCAGCCCTCGCCTCCAGATTCTCGGCCCGTAATCTGCTCGCGCAGGCAGCGCCCGTGCCCCAGGGTCCGCACCAGCCAGTCCACATTGCGCCCGGCCCCTTCAAGCCAACATGGGAGTCGCTCACCGCCTGCACCACGCCTGACTGGTTCCGCGACGCCAAGTTCGGCATATGGAACCACTGGTCCGCCCAGTGCGTCCCCGAGCAGGGTGACTGGTATGCGCGCAACATGTACATCCAGGGCAACCGTCAGTACAACCACCACCTCGCCACCTACGGCCATCCCTCCAAGGTTGGCTGGATGGAGATGGACAATCTCTGGAAGGCGGAGAACTGGAAGCCCGAAGAGCTCATGAATCTCTATGTCGCCGCCGGCGCAAAGTACTTCACCGCGCTGGCCAACCACCACGACAACTTCGACGCCTACAACTCTCGTTTCCACAACTGGAACTCCGTCAAGATCGGCCCCAAACAGGACATCGTCGGCATCTACGGCAAGCTCGCCCGCCAGCACAATCTGCGCTTCGCCGTCACCAACCACTCCTCCCACGCATGGCACTGGCTGCAGGTCGCGTACGACTACGACCCCGAGGGCCCGCTCGCCGGCGTCCGCTACGACGCCTACAACCTGACCAAGGCCGACGGCAAGGGCAAATGGTGGGACGGCTTCGATCCGCAGGAACTCTACACAGGCCGCAACATCGTCATGCACGACTACGCATCGCCCGACGGCATTAAAACCATCGCCGATGCCAATAAATTCCACGCCGCCAACGATGCCCACTGGCACGAGGAGCTTCCGCCCGAGGCCCCCGCATTTGCCCAGAACTGGTTCCTCCGCTGCCAGGACCTGGTCGATACCTACAAGCCCGACCTCCTCTACTTCGACGACTCCGAGCTTCCCCTCGGCCAGTACGGGCTCGACATCGCCGCCCACTACTACAACTCCAGCGTGCGCGACAAAGGCAAGGTCGACGTCGTCCTCACCGCCAAGGACATCAAGCCCGAACATATCGGCGCCTTCACCCTCGACATCGAACGCGGCAAGGAGAATGGCATCAGGGAGCAGCCCTGGCAGACCGACACCTGCATCGGCAACTGGCACTACGAGGCTTCCCTCTTCACCAACCACAAGTACAAGACGCCCATCTCCGTCATTCACTCGCTCATCGACATCGTCAGCAAAAATGGCAACCTCATGCTCAACATCCCGGTCAAGGGCGACGGCACTATCGACGCCGACGAGCGCGCCTTCCTCGAAGCCATCGCCACCTGGATTCCCAAGCACGGCGAGGCCATCTACGGCACACGCCCCTTCGTCGTCTTCGGCGAAGGCCCGCCCGATATCGTCACCGGCCGCTTCAACGAGAGCAGCCAGCGCGCCTACACCTCCGAAGACATCCGCTTCACCCGCAAGGGAGACACCGTCTACGCCTTCGCCTTCGTCTGGCCCACCGGCGGCAAACTCACCATCAAGACCCTCGCCCGCGGAGCATCTGCCCTGCCCAAACCCATCCAGCGCGTCGACCTCATCGGCACCGGCTCGCTCACCTTCACCCAGGACGCTACAGGCCTCACCCTCAACCTCCCCGACAAGGCCCCCAACCCCTACGCCTACGCCTTCATCCTCCGCACTTAACTTTGTGTCACAAAATCGGGTGCCCCAGTCATCGCGGCCATATCGCGATGGGTTGGGTTCCTTTTTGTTTTGTCATTCCGCAGCTCAGCGTAGGAATCTGCTTCTGAAGTCATTCCCGCATCTCTCCTTGCCCACCTACTCGCCCCGCGTCTATCATCACCCGCATGTCTCCAACGCGCTTCACTCGCCGCCGTCTTCTCCAGTCCGCCCTCGCCGCCGCACCCGCCGCAGCCCTCACCTCGCGCGCCGCACGCAGCCTCCTCGCTCAGGCCGCCGCGCCCGCGCCGCGCATTGCGCCCGGCCCCTTCAAACCCACATGGGATTCGCTCAACGCATACAAGACCCCCGACTGGTTCCGCGACGCCAAGTTCGGCATTTGGAACCACTGGTCCGCGCAGTGTGTCCCCGGCCAGGGAGACTGGTACGCCCGCCAGATGTACATCCAGGGTCACAAGCAGTACAACCACCACCTCGCCACCTACGGACACCCCTCCAAGGTCGGCTTCATGGAGCTCACCAACCTATGGAAGGCGGAAAACTGGAAGCCTGAAGAGCTGATGGATCTTTACGTCGCCGCCGGTGCAAAATACTTCACCGCCCTCGCCAACCACCACGACAACTTCGACACCTACAACTCCCGCTACACCCCATGGAACGCGGTCAAGATCGGCCCCAAAAAGGACATCGTCGGCATCTACGGCAAGATCGCCCGCGAACGTGGCCTTCGTTTCGCCGTCTCCAACCACGGCTCGCACGCCTGGAACTGGTTGCAGACATCCTACAACTACGATCCCGAAGGCCCGCTCGCCGGCGTTCACTACGACGCCTACACCCTCACCAAGGCCGACGGCAACGGAAAGTGGTGGGACGGCCTCGATCCGCAGGATCTATACACCGGCCGCAACGTCCTCATGCCCGACGGCATCAAGACCATCGCCGAGGCCACCAAGTGGCTCCACGACAACGACGAGAAGTGGCACGAGGACGTCTCCCTCACCCATCCCAAATTCGCCCAGAACTGGTTTCTCCGCGCCCAGGACCTCGTCGACAGCTACAAGCCCGACCTCCTCTACTTCGACGACTCCGAACTCCCTCACGGCATCTACGGCCTCTCCATCGCCGCGCATTACTACAACACCAGCGTCCGCGATAAAGGCAAGATGGATGTCGTCCTCACCACCAAAGACACGCGTCCCGCCGAGTCCGGTGCCTTCACCCTCGACATCGAACGCGGCAAGTCCAACGAAATCCTCGCCCAGCCTTGGCAAACCGACACCTGCATCGGCAACTGGCACTACGACATCAATCTCTTCAACTCCCACGGATACAAAACGCCCACCTACGTCATCCACTCCCTCATCGACATCGTCAGCAAGAACGGCAACCTCATGCTCGACATCCCAGTCACCGGCGACGGCGTCATCGACTCCGACGAGCGCGCCTTCCTCCAGGCCATCGCCACCTGGATTCCCAAACATGGCGAAGCCATCTACGGCACTCGCCCATTCTCCGTCTATGGCGAAGGCCCACCCGACGTCGCCACCGGCCAGTTAAACGAGCGCGCCCAGCGCCCCTACACCTCCCAGGACATCCGCTTCACCACCAACCCAAAGGACCCCAACGTCCTCTACGCCTTCGCTCTCGGCTGGCCCGCCAACGGCAAACTCACCATCAAAACCCTCACCCGCGGCGCGTCTGCTCTGCCCAAACCCATCCAGCGCGTCGACCTCATCGGCGCCGACTCCGTCCCCTTCACCCAGGACGCCACCGGTCTCACCATCACCCTCCCCGATAAGGCCCCCAACCCATACGCCTACGCCTTCATCCTCCGCACCTGAATCAACAAGCGGGTGCCCCATCCTCGACGCTTACTGGGTGGCCCATCCTTTCGCGGCTTCATCGTGAAAGGGTGGGTTGCCGTTTTTTTTGTCATTCTGAGCGCAGCGAGTCGAGGGACCCCCGCATTTCGTCGCTGCCTGTACTTGCTCGTCATTCTGGCGCAGCCAGAATCTCCGTATTGGCTTTTGTCGTTGCTTCTGCCCTTCGGAGGGAGCGTGGGGCTTCAGCCCCACGAATGGCGGCCAATAGAAGGAAGGGCTTTAGCCCCGGGCCGTTGCCTCTTCTTGTTTGTCATTCCTGAAGGAATCCGCTTCTATTCTTGTCTGTCATCCTGAGCGCAGTTTGGCGCGTCAGAGCCAAACTCAGTCGAAGGACCCCGACACTCTCCACATCACCTCAACGCTTCGAACCGTTCTGCCATAAAAATTCGTTTGTCATTCCGCAGCGAAGCAGAGGAATCTGCTTCTGTTCCTATCGTGTCCCCCCGCCTCCCCGCGTTACACTGATAAGCGCATGTCCACCCAGATCATTCGTCCCGCCCGCTCCCTGCAAGGTTCGCTCACCGTTCCCGGCGACAAGTCCATCTCCCACCGCTATGCCATGCTCGCCGGCCTCGCCGAAGGCACCTCCCGCCTCACCAACTTCTCCACCGGTGCCGATCCCCACTCCTCGCTCGCCTGCATGGAAGCCCTCGGCGCTCGCGTCCTCCGCAACCCGGACGGCGCCATCGAGATCACCGGCGTCTCCGGCACCTTCCGCCAGCCCTCCGCGCCCCTCGACTGTGGCAACTCCGGCTCCACCATGCGTATGTTGTCCGGTCTCATCGCCTCCCATCCCCACACCTTCACTCTTACCGGAGATCCCTCCCTTACCCTCCGTCCAATGGATCGTATCCGTATACCTCTCAGCCATATGGGTGCAATAATTGATCTAACAGATGGACATGCGCCCATCACCATCCACGGCACCCCGTTACACGCCATCGACTTCACCGCTCCCATCCCCTCAGCCCAGGTCAAGACCGCCGTCCTATTCGCCGGCCTGCAGGCTGAAGGCGTCACCAGCCTCTGCGAAACCATCCTCACCCGCGACCACACCGAGCACGCTCTGATCGCATTCGGTGCATCCCTCACCCGCACCGGCGCCCGCGGCCCCAGCCAACCAGCGCGTCTCTCCATCCCCGGCGGTCAGCATCTCCATGCCATCGACACCACCGTTCCCGGAGACATCTCCTCCGCCGCATTCTTCCTCTGCGCCGCGCTTCTCTTCCCCGACTCCAACCTCGTCCTCGACTCTCTCGGCATGAACCCCACACGCG
This sequence comes from Acidobacteriaceae bacterium, assembly GCA_035510935.1. Taxonomy (GTDB): domain Bacteria; phylum Acidobacteriota; class Terriglobia; order Terriglobales; family Acidobacteriaceae; genus Edaphobacter. The sequence continues at coordinate 4,736 of DATKGA010000116.1, read as the reverse complement.
CCGCGCTCCTCGACGTCATCGCTGCCCTCGGCGGCCGCATCAAAGTCCTCGCCGTCGAAGAGCATCATGGAGAGCTCATCGGAACCATCCAGGTCAATTCAAATCACGCCAACTCAACACCCACACCTTTACTCATTAACAGCCCCCTCACCGAGCAGCTCATCGACGAGCTCCCGGTCCTTGCAGCCATCGCACCCTTCACTCCCGGCGGCCTCATCCTGCGCGACGCCCAGGAACTTCGCGTCAAGGAGTCCGACCGCATCGCACTCGTCGCCAGGAACCTCCGCGCCATGGGAGCGCAATTCACCGAAAATCACGATGGCCTCGAGATTCCCGGCAATCAATCCCTCCACGGGGCCACCATCGACTCCGGCTCCGACCATCGCATCGCCATGGCCTTCGCCATCGCAGCCCTCCGCGCCACCGGCGACAGCGAAATCCTCGGCGCCGAGGCCGCCTCTATCTCCTTCCCCGAATTCTTCACCTCGCTCGACTCGCTCGCCCTTCGTTGACCATGACCTCAACGCCTCCCACCGCCGGCTCCCGCCCTATCGTCTTTACCGAGATCGTGCAGTTCGGCGGCGCGGAGCGCAGCGCTCTCGCCCTCGCGCGCTGGCTCTATCAACGCAATCTCCCCTGCCATATCGTTCTCTACGCAGACCACTGCGAACTCGCCCAATTCGCCACCCACCCACTTCCCATCGTCGTCCTCCCTGCATCGGGAGCGCGCCGCCGCATGGCCGCCCTCCGTCGCTACTTCAGGTCACTTCCCGCCAACTCGCCTCATCCTCTCGTCTCCGGTTATCAACCCGCGCTGCACTGCACGCTTGCCGGCCTGCGCGGGTTCCACACCCTTATGCACGACACGCCCTCGCTCTTCAGTGACGCCGCCACGCGCAGTCTACCCAACCGCCTGCGCATCGCTCTCTACAACCGCATCATCGCCCACGGCCTCTGCAGCGGAGGCAACACCATCGTCACCAGCGACTATCTCCGCGCACAGTGCCGCCACGACTTCCACATCGAAGCCCACATCGCGCGCATGGGCGGCCTCGCCGTCAACAATCCCGCAAGCCTCTATCACATCCGTCCCGTCCAGCCTGGCGGCACGCTTCGCCTGCTCTCTGTCTGCCGCATCGAAGACAATAAGCGTATCGACTGGATTCTTCACTCACTCGCCATACTGCAAGCCACCACACCGCCTCTCTCTCTGTGGACTGACTGGCGTCTCGACCTTGCCGGCAGCGGCCCGCAGCTCGTAGCGCTCAGCCAGTTAGCCGCCCAGCTCGGCATTGCCAACCGCGTCCACTTCCATGGCTTCGTTCCCGACCAGGAACTCCAGGCCCTCTACGATCAGGCCCATCTCTTCCTCATGCCGGCCGTTCAGGGCTACGGCATTCCCGCCATCGAAGCTCTCCAGCGCGGCATCCCCGTCCTGCTCCACCTAGATTCCGGCGTCTCCGACATACTCCTCGATACCCCTTGGGCAACCGTGTTTACAGGAGGCCCCAGCCGCATGACCACCGCGCTCGCCTCCGCCATCGACGGCGTCCTCGATGGCCGACACCACCACGCCAACCTTCCTCACCTCCCCAGCGAAGACGAATGGGCCGAGCAGGTCGCCCACCTCTGCGCCTGGGCCAATTAGCCAAAACGCAAAATGCCGCACCTCCTGCGGAAATGCTCTAGCATCTAACATCAGCAGCGTATGCAGATCACCCAGGCAGTCTTCGGCGTCTATCATCACTTCGAGCTGGCCCACCAGCTCCAGCGACGCAACCACCTGCGCCGCATCTACTCCACCTGGCCGTGGGCGCGGCTGCGGCGAGAGGGCCTGCCCCGCCAGTTCGTCCGCACTTTTCCTCCAGTCCACACCCTCGACACCCTGCTGCGCGGCACACCCCTCTACTCGTCCGCGCTCAGTGGCTGCTTCAATCAGTGGGTCTCTGACAGCTTCGACGTCTGGCTCTGCAGCAACATCGAACCCTGCGACGCGCTCATCGCCATCTCCGGCGCGGGCCTCACCAACGGCCCATTGGTGCAATCCCGCGGCGGCAAGTTTATCTGCGACCGCGGCTCCACCCACCAGCGATTTCAGGACGGAGTCATGGCCGCCGAATACCTCCGCTGGGGCCTCCCATACAGCGCGCCCCCCGCTCACATCCTTCGCCGCGAAGAGGCCATCTACGCCCTCGCCGACGCCATCACCGTCCCCTCCCACGTTGCCCTTCGCTCCTTCCTTGCACACGGCGTCCCCGCCGAAAAGCTCCACGTCATCCCCTACGGCGTCCGCCTTGACAAGTTCACCCCTGCTGAACCACCCCCTGCCGATTCCTTCGAAGTCCTCTTCGCCGGTCAAGTCAGCCTGCGCAAAGGAATCCCCTACCTGCTGCAGGCCTTTGCCCGCCTGCGCCATCCACGCAAGAGCCTCACCCTTGTCGGCAGTGTGCAGCGCGACCTCCGCCCGCTCCTTGCAGTCCTTCCCACCGAAAATGTAACTTTTACAGGATCAATCCCTCAGCCTGAGCTCGCCCGCCTGATGTCGCGCAGCCACGTCCTCGCTCTGCCCAGCGTCGAAGAGGGCCTCGCCCTCGTACAGGGTCAGGCCATGGCCTGCGGTTGTCCCGTCGTCGCAACCGCAGATACCGGCGCTGAAGACCTCTTCACAGACGGCGTCGAAGGCTTCATCCTTCCCGCCCGAGACACGGACGCACTCGCCGATCGACTGCAACTCATCGCCGACGACCCCGCCCTTCGCGCGCAGATGTCCGCCGCCGCCCTCGCCCGCGTCAAAATCCTCGGCGGATGGGACAACTACGGCGACCAGTGGGACACCCTTCTCCACTCTCTCACCGGCTGCCCCAAGGATTCCACCGAATTGCCCTGAGTCCCCCCAATATCTATAGCTACTGTTGCTGTCTTTCAAGTACTAACGCGAAGCGTCCAATACAGCACGAAGTGCCGAAGCGCTCACATCTTGTATCGCCCCATGTCGTCGTCACCCAGGTTCTCCAGCCAGCGCCGCATCTCGTCCCCACTCGCATTCTGCGGCCCCTCGGCCACCTGCTTCGCATTGTCCAGCACCGAGCGGCTTGCGTACACCGGGCAGTCCCAGCGCAGCGCCAGCGCAATCGCATCCGATGGCCGCGCATCCAGCGCCACCGTCTCGCCGTCCTGTTCCATCCAGATCACAGCCAGGAACGTATCGTCCCGTAGCTCGCTCACCACCACCTTGCGCACCACCCCATTCAGCGCGCGTGTCAGATTGCGCATCAGGTCATGCGTCATCGGTCGCGGGGTCGCCGTCTTCTCCAACTCCAGCGCAATCGCATTGGCCTCGAAGATTCCCACCCAGATCGGCAGCACCGTGTCGCTCGCTATGTCCTTCAGTACCACAATCGGCATGTTCGTCAGCGGATCGATCATCAGCCCGCGAATCTGCATCTCCACTTCGGTCTGCACCGCCGCCGCCGTGTCCCCCTGCTCGCTCACGCTCTTCATCCCCCACCTCCACTAGCCCAACTTCTCAACCCGTCACAGCCTCGCCCACCAGGCTATTGGGAAACGTCTCCGTGATCGTCACCATGGGATAGCTCCCCAGCGCCGGCAGGATCGGCTGCTTCACCGTAAAGTTCACTGTCTTGTTCTGCGAACTGCGTCCCACCACTTGTCCGCGCGCCGCGTTGTGCCCCTCCACCATCACCTCCATCGTCTGCCCCAGATGACGCGCGTAGCCTTTGCGCTGCACCTCCTTCTGCCTCTCCAAAATTACCTGCAGCCTCCGTGCCTTCTCCTCCTCCGGAATCGAGTCCGCCATCCCCATCGCCGGAGTATTCGGCCGCGAAGAGTACTTGAAGCAGAACACCGCATCGTACTGTACCTCTTCCAGCAGCGTCGCCGTCTCTTCCAGCTCTGCCTCCGTCTCCCCCGGAAACCCGACAATAATGTCGCTCGTCATGCTGATCTCACGCCGCGCCGCCTTGATCCACGCAATCCGTTCCAGATACCACTCCCGCGTGTACTCGCGATTCATCGCCGCCAGCACCCGCGTCGACCCCGACTGCACCGGCAGATGCACATGATCGCACAGCGTCGGCACCGCGTCGATGGCCTGCACAATCTCCCGTGTAAAGTCCCTCGGATGGCTCGTCGTAAACCGCACCCGCCGAATCCCCGCCACGCCCCCCACCGCCGCCAGCAATTCCGCAAAGCTCATCTTGCCGCTCGGGTCGCGGTACGAGTTCACATTCTGCCCCAGTAGTTGGATCTCCGTGTACCCCGTGTCCGCCATTCGCCGCGCCTCCGCCAGCACCGAGTCCGACGCGCGCGACCTTTCTTTCCCCCTCGTATACGGCACCACGCAGTACGCGCAGAACTTGTCGCACCCCTCCACAATCGTGATGTACCCGCGATGCGGATTCGTCCGTGCGGTAAACTCCGTGTCGAACGTCTCCTCCGTCTTGCGATCGTCCAGGCCTGTAATCCGCCGCTCCCCCGCCTCCAGCCGCACCAGCATCTCCGGCAGCTTTCGGTAGCTCGCGGACCCCGCCACAATCGACACATACGGGGCCTTCTCAAATATCTTCTCGCCCTCCTGCTGCGCCACGCACCCCAGCACGGCGAACCGCTTCCCCTCGCCCTGCAGCCGCTTGTACTCATTCAGCCGGTGGAAGACCTTCTGCTCCGCCTTGTCGCGGATCGAGCACGTGTTGTACAGGATCAGCCCCGCATCTCCC
>DATKGA010000115.1:0-24564 GCA_035510935.1 Acidobacteriaceae bacterium | reverse complement strand
ATAGGCTGGCGGAAGCCAGTGCCGCCAAATCCGTCATTGCAGCTATTTTGTAGCTAAAATACCTGCAATGAATCGTTTACGATGCGCGGACGGAGCTGATAGGGCAGGCCAGCGGGATTCGATGAATTTGATCCATATATTAATTGTATCAAGCGGAGCATAACTACTATGCCAACTATTTTTCGGACGGAAGTGGTTGACAGAGTAGGAGTTATGAGGATTTTTTGGCGTCGATGGGCTTGACAAAGGGAATTTCTGGGGTTTTGAGGATGATTTCTTTCGCGGGAAAGGCCCGGGGCTAAAGCCCCTTGATTCGATTGGCCTTATTCAGGGGGATGAATCCCCCTGCTCCCTCCGACTAGACAAAACCCCCGCTCATCGCATGGGACAAATGCGCGATGAATGGGGCACCCGAAGGACAACGACGGAGATTCTGGCCTTCGACTTGGCTCGGGCCAGAATGACGAACAAAAAGACAAAGGCAAAATGTGGGGTTAGTTTTCGGAGGGTTTTTCGATGTGGTCGATGACTAGGGTATCGGCGGGGAGATTGATGGGGGTGACGTGGAGGCCGAGGCCATTGATGTCCCAGTGAGAGAGCGGGTCGGGATCGTCTGAGTCTACGACCCCCTCGGGAAGTTTCGAGTCGGGGTCCTGGATCCAGTTGAGCACGAAGTCATAGTGACCGGTGAGACCAGTGTGATCGATGACGGGGTGGCCGACGGTACGCATGGAGAGGTATTGCGCGAAGTCCTGCATGGTTGCGCTGTAGAAGGTCTGGATTGGCTTCTCTCCGCGAGCGTACCCGACCATGACGCCTCCACCGAGGAGTTTCACGCCGACTGGGAGGGTTGCCCCGGGTTTGGATTCGGTGAAGCGCTGGCCGCGCTTGCCAAGCTCGAGGGACCAGCCGGCGATGGATGGGCCGGGAGCCATGTGTGCGACGAGATGGCAGCGGTCGGCGAGCATCGTCTGCAACATCTGCTGGAGCATCGGCTTCTTGTCGAGGGACAGGCCCTGCTTCTGCCACTCGGCGAGGTCGGCCACGGAGACTTTGGCGTCGATTTCGTACTGATCGCCGAGCCAGGAGGGTGCTCCGGAGATGCGGTCTTTGGACCAGTAGGCCATGCCCTGCGGGAAGTAGGCCATCATGATCGTGTACCACAGAGCTTGGCCGGGGACGCGGTAGCCGTCAGGGGTGGTCATGGAGCTGAATATCATGTTGGTACCGGGCTTGGCGGGATGGATCGAGACGACTTCGAAGGCGAGGGGCTTGGCGGGTGTGGTTTGAGTTGGTGCGAAGGAGGCTTGGCCGAGGGCGATACCACAGGTCAGCAGGGTGGTGGCGACGATTCTTCGGTGCACGGATTTCTCCTAGGGGAGAATGGTACACCCGAGGGTAAGGAGCTACGCCGAGAATGAAAACCCCACATCTCAAAGGCGAGATGTGGGGTACCCAGAGTTGGGGTTACTTGCCTTGGGCTGTGACGAAGCGTTTGTTGACCTCATCCCAGTTGATGGTGTTCCACCAGGCGGCGAGGTAGTCTGGGCGGCGGTTGTTGTACTTGAGATAGTAGGCGTGCTCCCAGACGTCGTTACCGAGGATGGGATAGAGGCCCTCTGAGATGGGATTGTCCTGATTGGCGGTGGTGACGATTTTGAGCTTGCCTGCCTGGAAGACGAGCCATCCCCAGCCTGAGCCGAACTGCTTGGCGGTGGTCTCGTTGAAGAGCTTCTTGAAGGAGTCGAAGTCGCCGAAGTCGGCCTTGATCTGGGCGGCGATAGCGCCAGAGGGATCGCCTCCGCCTGCGGGCTTCATGATCTGCCAGAACATGGTGTGGTTGACGTGTCCACCGCCATTATTCTGGACGACTTTGCGGATGTCCTCGGGGATGGCGCTGAGGTGCTTGATTAGGTCTTCGGGGCTCTTGGAGGCGAGTTCGGGGTGCTTATCGATGGCTCCGTTGAGGTTAGTGACGTAGGCCTGGTGATGCTTGTCGTGGTGCAGCTTCATGGTCGCCTCATCGATGTGTGGCTCGAGGGCGGTGTAGTCGTAGGGAAGAGGGGGAAGTTCGTAGGCCACTGTAGTTTCTCCTGTCGATAATCGTGCAGATGTTGGAACGACCGTCGCAGTATTGGATGCAAACCAGCGGGAGGCGGTGCGGGCGAGTTTTTTTGCAGGGAGGTAGTACGACCAACGATTTCGGCGCAACGATCAAAGTCCCGGGGCTAATGCCCCTGCAAATCCGGAAAGACAAGAACCCCACCCAGCGCAATAAGACCCCGATGAATAGGGCACCTGGCTAGTACACTATAGAGAATTGCGCCAAGAGATCAAGACAAGGGACATGGGCAGATAATGAGCGACGAGCAGAAGGAACTGGACCAACTTTCGATTAATACACTGCGTTTTCTGGCCGTAGACGGAGTGGAAAAGGCCAAGAGCGGCCATCCGGGAGCGCCGCTGGGCTGCGCGCCGATTGCGTATCTGCTGTTTCACAAGCTGATGAAGCACGATCCCGCGGACCCGAAGTGGATCAATCGCGACCGGTTTGTACTGTCGAATGGACACGCGTCGATGCTGCTGTATGGGGCGCTGCATTTGTCTGGCTACGACCTGCCACTGGAACAACTGGAACAGTTCCGTCAGTGGGGATCGGAGACGCCGGGGCATCCGGAGCGGGACGACGCGCCGGGTGTGGAGGTAACGACCGGGCCGTTGGGGCAGGGGTTCGGCATGGCGGTGGGGATGGCCGCGGCGGAGAAGCATCTGGCGGCTGTGTACAACCGTGATGGTCATGCGGTGGTGGACCACCACACCTTTGTGCTGTGCGGCGATGGCGATCTGATGGAAGGCGTTTCGCATGAGACAGCCTCGCTGGCGGGTACGCTGGGGCTGGGCAAGCTGATTGTGCTGTATGACGACAACCTGATCTCGCTGGATGGGCCGACGGAACTTAGCTTTACCGAAGATGTGACGGGGCGCTTTGAGGCATATCACTGGCAGGTGTTAAGCGTGGCGGACGGCAATGACCTGGTGGCGATTGAGGACGCGATTGAGGCAGGCAAAGCGGATACAACGCGGCCGACGCTGATCCGGGTGCGGACGGTGATTGGGTACGGAAGTCCGAAGGCGGGGACGAACAAGGCGCACGGCGAAGCTCTGGGAACCGAGGCGGCGAAGGCAACTAAGAGAAACCTGGGATGGCCCGAGGACAAGAACTTCTATGTGCCGGAGGAAGCGAAGGTGAACTGGCTGACTATCAAACCGAAGGGCAAGAAACTACACGCAGAGTGGGATGCTAGTTTTGCCGAGTACAAGAAGGCTTATCCCGAGCCTGCGGCGGAATTTGAGCGCGTGTTCGCAGGGAAACTGGCAGAGGGTTGGGAGAAGACGATTCCGAGCTTTCCATCGGGCGCGGAGGCCAAATTGGTGGCAACCCGCAACGCAGGCCAGGTGGTGATGAATGCGATTGCAAAGGTTGTGCCGGAGCTGTTTGGTGGGGCGGCCGATCTGACCAGCTCGACCAAGACGATCTTCAAGGACAGCCCGAGCTTCCATGTCGATCCGACGGGACGTAATGTGTTTTTTGGGGTGCGCGAATTTGGCATGATGGCGATGGTGAACGGGATGGCAGCACACGGCGGTCTGATTCCATTCGGATCGACTTTTTTTGTCTTCTCGGATTACTGCAGGCCGGCGATCCGGTTGGGATCGCTGATGAATATCCATGCTCTGTATGTGTTCACGCATGATTCGGTGGGACTGGGCGAGGACGGGCCTACGCATCAGCCGATCGAACACCTGATGAGCCTGCGCGTAATGCCGAATCTGACTGACTTTCGTCCGGCAGATGCGAATGAGACTGCGGTTTGCTGGCGGCTGGCGCTGGAACGGAAAGGGCCGAGCTTCATGGCGCTGACCAGGCAGGACATTCCGGTGTTCGACGCGGCGTCTGCGATTGCGGGAGTGCCGAAGGGCGCGTACTCGATGACGCCTGAGGTGACGAAGGCAGATGTGATCCTGCTTGCTGCTGGCTCTGAGGTGTCGGTATGTCTGAAGGCGGCGGCGGAGCTGAAGGCAGCGGAGATAACGGCGAAGGTGGTGTCGATGCCGAGCTTCCGCATATTCGACGAGCAGAGTGCGGCGTACAAGGCCGAGCTGCTGCCGGAGGGCGTGCCGAAGATCTCGCTGGAGGCGGGCGCGACGATGGGTTGGTGGAAGTACATTGGGACGAGCGGCGTGGCAATCGGCATCGACCGATTTGGCGCATCGGCGCCGGGACCGATTGCGATGGAGAAGCTGGGAATCAACGTGGCAAATGTCGTGGAGCACGCGAAGAAACTAGTGAAGAAGTAAGCCCTACGTACGGTTCTTGACACGCTTGCGCGCGTGAAAGGCGAACGCAGCTCGGGAATGATTGGGATGTTCGGAGTTAGAAGACGGAAGCAGATTCCTCCGCCTACGGAATGACAAGCGAAGCGCGCAATGACAAACCAAAAAGCTGGGGCACGGAGATGGTAGAGACAGAACGGGAGATTTTACGGGAGAAGGAAGAAGAGGCGAAGCTTGGGGAACGGAAGCCATTTGAGTCTTCGCGGCAGGCGACGTATGAAGACAGCGTGTTGCCTGCGGATGATTGGGAGTATGAGGATTCGTAGCAAGACGGCAGGACTCGTCGGGGCAGCAAAAGCAACCACGGTCCTTCGACTGCGGTTGGCTTGAACGCTAGCCTTCGTACAGAATGACAATGCTGTTGGGGCACGGTTTCATAAAGGAAGTCGGATGACGCAGGATGAGGCGAAGCGGCTGGTGGCGAAGCGTGCGGTCGAGTTCGTACAGGACGGCATGGTTGTTGGACTGGGCACGGGCACGACTGCGACGCTGTTCATCCGCGAGCTTGCTGTATGTGGGCTGAAGATTCGCTGTGTGGCGTCGTCGGACGTGAGCCATGATCTGGCTGAATCACTAGGGATGAGCGTTGCGACACTGACCGAGCTGCCTGAGTTGGACGTGTACATCGATGGGGCCGACGAGATTGCGAAGGTGAAGGGGATGGGCTTCGCACTGATTAAGGGTGGAGGCGGTGCGTTGCTGCGGGAGAAGATTGTGGCCAGCGCGGCGAAGAGCTTTATTGTGGTGGCGGATTCGACCAAGATGGTGGACGTGCTGGGGAAGTTTCCGCTGCCGGTGGAAGTGATCAAGATGGCGCTGCCGGTGGTGCAGCCGAAGTTGGTTGCGCTGGGGTTGAATCCGAAGCTGCGGCAGGCGAAGAACGGAGCTGAGTCGTATCTGACGGATGAAGGAAACTACATTCTGGACTGCGCGTGCGGATTGATCGAGGAGCCGGAGAAGACGGCTGCGGCGATACGCGGGATAGTTGGCGTAGTGGAGCATGGACTGTTTCTGGGCATGGCGACGCTAGCGTTGGTGGGAGGGGATGATGGCGTGAGCGAGTATCGTCCATAGGGATGCGGGTTACTGATTGAAGGCTTAATTCAATAGCAAGGAGCAGGGTGCGTGCCGCGACCGGTTTCAGTTACCTATAGAGTTTGGCCTACAGCAGAGGCGCTGGCAGCGGCTGCGGCGGAGTATTTTGCGTCGGCGGTGGCTGCGGCGGTTGAGGAGCGGGGAGTGGCGCGGGTTGCGATCTCCGGCGGCACAACGCCGAAGGCGATGTTCGCGCTGCTGTCTGACCGGAGCAGGCCGATCTTCGCGCAGGTTCCGTGGGAGAAACTGTACTTATTCTGGGTGGATGAACGGTGTGTGCCACCGACGGACAAGGATTCCAACTACCGCATGACGAAGGAAGCGATGCTGGATCATGTACCACTGCCTGCGTCGCAGATCCATCGGATGGAGGGCGAGCTGGAGCCCGAGGTTGCGGCTGCGCGATATGAAGCAGCGATTCGCACGGAGTTTGGGCTGGACCGCTCCGGGAATCCTGTGTTCGACCTGGTGCTGTTGGGGATGGGCGAGGATGGTCACACGGCATCGCTGTTTCCACACACCGATGCGCTGTTTGAGCTGGGACGGATTGCGGTAGCCAACCATGTGACGCAGAAAGAGACGTGGCGGATTACGCTGACGTGGCCGGTGATCAACCGGGCGCGCGAGGCTGCGTTCCTGATCGAGGGCGCGGCGAAGGCACAGGTGGTGCGCGATGTCTTTGTAGGGGCGTACGATCCTGAGGCAAAGCCGTCGCAGTTGATTCGACCGGCGAGCGGTAGACTCGAACTGTTGCTGGATGCGTCCGCGGCGGCAATGCTGCCAGAAGCGGCGGGTGGGACGCTGGAGCTTGCTTAGATGATTCTTGCGGGAGACATTGGCGGGACGAAGGTCCATCTTGCGTTGTATAGCTTTGCGGGCGGGCGCCTGAAGGTTGTTCGCGACGAGAGGTTTTCGGCGCATGAGTTTGCGACGTTGGACGGGGTGGTAGAAAGCTTTCTGGGCGATGAAACGGTGGAGCGCGGGGAGATTGTTGCCGCGTGCTTTGGTTGTCCGGGACCGTTACGCGATGGGCAGCTGAAGCTGACCAACCTGCCGTGGACTCTGGATGCGCGCGAGCTGGCGCGGTCGCTGGGGATCGAACACATCTTTTTGATCAATGACCTTGAGGCGAATGGCTACGGCATACCGGAACTTGCGCCGGAGAGTGTGCTGACGCTGCATGAGGGCGATGCCGCGGCAGTGGGGAATCGGGGATTGATTGCAGCAGGTACGGGGCTGGGCGAGGCGTTGCTGATCTGGGACGGAAATGCGCATCGTCCTAGCGCATCGGAGGGCGGGCATTGCGACTTTGCCGCACGCACAGATCGCGAGATCGCACTGCTGAAATACTTGCGGCATAAACTGCCCGGACGGGTGAGCTGGGAGCGGGTTGTTTCTGGGCTCGGGATTCAGAACATCTATACGTATCTGCGCGACGTGGAGAAGATGGACGAACCCACTTGGCTGCGTAAGCGGATGACCTCCGAAGATCCCAACGCGCTGATTGGCGAGTGCGCCGAGGACGGGTCGAGCGATCTGTGTCGCGAGACGATGCAGACTTTTGTGGCGGCCTACGGAGCGGAGACGGGCAACATTGCGCTGAAGGTACTTGCGCTGGGTGGAATGTATCTTGGCGGCGGCATTGCTCCGAAGAGTCTGAAGACGCTAACAAGCGGCGGATTCATGCAGGCGTTTCTGGACAAAGGACGGTTGTCATCACTTATGGAGTCCATACCAGTGCGGGTAATCCTGGATGAAAGTTGCGCACTTCTGGGCGCGGCGGCGTATGCAGAGGCGCGCGCGTCGGAGATTACCGATCGGTCGGAGCGGGCGGCGTCTACACTGAGCAAGACTTAGCACCGTTTGGCACCGATAGGACTGCATGGTAGTGAGTGAATCGGAATGATAACGAAGACCCACTTATCTTGAAGAACGCGAGGAATGGGGCAAGCGGCAGAATCACAGCTGTGAAGCAGGATTTAGTCTGGTGGGAGTGGTTATAGGGGATTAGGGTGCGATGGGGATTTGGCGGGGATTAGTGGCTGCGGGTTTTGCGGTGGGGATCGCGGGTGTTGCGACTGGTCGAGTAGAGGCGCAGCGGCTGCCCGGTGGAGTACTTCCGGAGCACTATTCTCTGGTGATTACGCCGGATTTAAATGCTGCGACGTTTGCGGGAAAAGAGACGATCGATGTGGTGCTGGATGCGGCGTCGACGGCGATTACTCTGAATGCGGCGGAGACTGAGTTGGGGGCGGTGAAGGCGGTGACGGGGGCAGACGAGTCGGATGCGCAGGCGGCGGTGGTGACGCTGGATGCGAGGCGGGAGCAGGCTACATTTACCTTTGCGCAGGCGCTGCCAGCGGGGCGGGTGCGGCTGACGATCGATTACAAGGGAATTTTGAACGACAAGCTGCGCGGCTTCTATCTATCGAAGACGAAGCTGCGGCGGTATGGGGTGACGCAGTTGGAGTCGACCGATGCGCGGCGTGCCTTCCCCAGCTTCGACGAGCCGGCCCTGAAGGCGACGTTCGACGTGACGCTGGTGGTGGATGCGGGCGACACGGGCATCTCCAATATGAAGATTGTGTCTGACACAGCAGGGCCAGTTGCGGGGAAGCATACGATTCAGTTCGCGACGACTCCGCGGATGTCGACGTATCTGGTGGCTTTTCTAGTGGGAGACTTCAAATGCTCGGAGGGCAAGTCGGATGGAGTGCCGATCCGGGTGTGCGCGACGCCGGACAAGGTGGGTCTGACGCGCTTTGCTCTGGGCGAAGCCAAGCAGACGCTGCACGATTACAACCAATACTTCGGCATCAAGTACCCATTGGCAAAGCTGGATTTAGTGGCGGTTCCCGACTTCGAAGAGGGAGCGATGGAGAACTTCGGGTGCATTACGTTTCGAGAGGCCGCGTTGCTGGTGAACAAGAAGGATGGGGCGTTGCCGGCGAAGAAGGAGGTCGCAGAAACTGTAGCGCACGAGATGGCGCATCTTTGGTTAGGCGACCTGGTGACTCCGGCGTGGTGGGATAACCTGTGGCTGAACGAAGGATTTGCGACGTGGATGGAGACCAAGGAGGCGGCGAAGGAGCATCCCAAGTGGAGGTACGAACAGGACGTTGCGGTGGAGAAGAACCGCACCATGGACGAAGACGCTGGTAGGACCACACGGCCGATTCGAGCTCGCGTAGAGACTCCGGCGGAGATAGAGGAGAGCTTCGACGACATTGCCTACCATAAGGCGGCCGCGGTGATCGCGATGGTGGAGAACTGGGTTGGCGAAGAGGTGTTTCGCAAGGGAGTGCAGGCATATGTGGCGGCTCACGAGTATGGGAATGCAACGGCGTCGGACTTCTGGAACGCGCAGACACGGGTGAGCGGGTTGCCTGTGGACAAGGTGATGCAAAGCTTTGTGGAGCAGCCGGGAGTTCCGGTGGTGACGCTGACGAGTGACGGAGCGAAGCTGCCGGTGACGCAACACAGACTTTTTCTATCCGCGTCTGCTGACAGTACGAAAGAGACATGGACGATTCCAATGTGCTTCAAGAGTGCGACGTGCCAACTGCTAACGCCGCAGACCATGGAGTTGCAAGGGGGAACTGCGGAGCCATTTGTATACGCGAATGCGGGAGACAAGGGATATTACCGGACGGAGTATGCGGCCGGGCAGTTGAAGACGATTGTGGGACAAGCGGAGACGATGCTAACTCCTGCGGAGCGGATTGGGCTGCTGGGCGATGAGTGGTCGCTGATGCGGGCAGGACAGGCACCGGTGGGGGATTTTATGGACCTGGTGCTGGCGGTGAAGACCGATCCGAATGCGACGGTGTTGGAGAGCGCACTGGGGAAGGTGGCTGCGATCAAGACGCGGATTGCAACGGAGGCCGACAGCAAACGACTAGATCGGGTAGTCCTGCGGGAGTTCGGCGGTGAGTATGCGGGGCTGGCCAGGGGAGGCAGAAATGATATGGAGAACCGCGAAGAGCTTCGCGAGACGTTGTTCGTGGCGCTGGGGAGGGCGGGCGATTCAGCAGTACTGGCGGAGGCGATGAGCGAGACGCAGGCACTCCTCGCTGGACGAAGGCCGACGGATGCGGCGATCATGGATGCGGCGGTGTCTTTGACCGTAGCCAAGGGCGATGCAGCGATGTACGTGAAGATGCTGCAATTGGCGCAGAGAGCGACCGATCCGGACATGAAGCTGGACGCGCTGCACACGCTGACGCGGTTCCAAGCCCCGGAGTTGGTGGAACGAACGCTGGAGTATGCGGTGTCGGGGCAGGTACGCAGTCAGGACAGTTGGATGCTGATTACACTGCTGCTATCGCGGCGGGAGACGCAGGATGCTGCGTGGGCGTTTGTACAGCAGCACTGGGGGGAGATTACTCAGAGGGTGACGGAGAACTCGCAAGCGCGGATTGCGGAGGCGACGGGCGCGTTTTGCACGGTGGAGAGGCGGGATGAGGTGAGGAGTTTCTTTGCTGCGCATCCGGCGGGGTCGGGTCGACGAACGCTGGCTAGGTCGATCGACAACATCGATGACTGCATCCATCTGCGTGCGGAGCAGGAGCCGGAGTTGCAGCGCTGGTTGGAAGCGCACAGCGCGCAGTAGCACAAACTATTTTGATTTGTGCGGAGTGCGTTTGTGGGGCTTGTTAGTGCGACTGTGGACGAAGGTCTGCCAGTCGTGTTCGGTCTGCTCGGCATAGGCAGTGGCGAAGTCGGCGATGGCAGTATCGAAGCGCGCGGAGGCTCCGATATAGCCAGCGATGACGCCTGGGTCACCTGATCGGGCGTGACCGCGTGCCAGCGTTTCGCCGCAGACGATGGCATACTCCAGCAGGCCGGCAGACTTCAGCTCGGTCATTTCGACTGCTGCTTTATGGTCGTTGAGCTGGCGGACGAGGAAGTCGCGACCCTGGATGGTGGTGTAGCCGAGAAAGGGGTCGGATTGAAACTGCATAGCGCGCTGACCTTCGACAACTCGGCGGCCCTGGTGTGATGGCACAGGCGACTTCCCCAGATATGACGCGTACGCGGAGATCGGCTCCTCCTTGACCTGTAGGAAGAGCGGATCGTTGGTGCCGTTGCCCTGAAGGTAAACGCAGTAATCGCGCAGCCCAACCGAGCCGGTGCCGACCACCTTGAAGGCAACGTCGAGCGGGGTGTATTGCGCGAAAAAGTGGAGACGCTCTGGCTGTAGGGTTTCGGCATAAGGGGTGAGCGCGCCGAGGACTGCGTGGGCCTGGTCGCCGTGGACACGGGTGAGGATGGGTTCGATGGTCTTGAAGATGCGAGGGAATGATTTTTTCTTAAGCGCTGGCTGTGTGAGTGTTTCCAGGTTGTGCAGGGGGGTGGCGCGCTCAGCGAGGTTGAGGATCTGCGAGACGGGTTCAACCGTGTGTAGTCGATGCACCTGAAAGTGTGCGAGCTCCAGCACAGGCATCTGGGCGAAGTTATGCATTGCGGTGCGATAGCTTTTGAGGAAGGCGCGTGTGGCATCGCAGCAAAGACTGCTTTTTGCGCCGGCCTCGCAACCGGCGAGGATGAGGCTGGTGGCCATGCGCTTGACGTCCCACTCGAAGGGGCCGTGGATCGTCTCGTCGAAGTCGTTGATGTCGAATACCAGCCGGCCGTCTGACGCGGCGAAGGCCCCGAGGTTGCGAACATGCGCGTCGCCACAGAGCTGGGTGATGATGCCAGTGTTGGGGCCAAGCGAAAGATCGTAGGCCATACCAGGCACCGCTCCACGGAAGTAGCCGAAGGGCGAAGCGGTCATGCGGTCGATCTTGATCGGAATGAGCGCGGGGACTCGGCCACGCATGGAGTTGGCGAGGAGCTTTAGCGGATCGGCCCGACGGAGTTTGGGTAGCCAGGCGGCTAGCGCGGTACGGGGCATGCGTTTGCGCTGAGACTGGCCGATGGCGATGCGTTTCCTAAGGGTGGTGGGAGTCCTCTTGGCCATGAGGCTAACGTACACCATAGGAGATGGAATCGACTACGGATCGATAAGGACCAATGCGACCAATGCATGGCTGGTTGCGCGGAGAGTCGTTTACAGGTTCCTTTGTGTGTGTGCCTAAGGGGCGGTCCAGCCAGATCATCCACCGGCGCGGTATGCTGAATGCGCCTGCGAACAGTTGAAGCTAATTTGAATGGAATGGACATTTAAAAAATGATGCGCACTCTGATTTTCATCCTATTGGTATCCGCCGCGATGGTGCATGGGTATGGTCAGGATACGCGGCAGATAACTGAGCCTAAGATTCCACTGAGTTGTACGGTGCTGGCGGCGATGCAAGCGTCTCATGGGTCGGCGCTGCCGGAGCTGAATGAGAGCAAGCCCGATACGACGCGTATTCAACAGGCCATGGACCATTGCAAGCCGGGGCGAGCGGTGGAACTGAAGGCCAGAGGGGAGCAGGATGCCTTTCTCACCGGGCCGTTGGAATTACGAAGTGGGGTAACTCTGCTGGTGGACAAAGGGGTGATACTGTTCGCTTCACGCAATCCGCGGGACTACGATGTGGAACCGGGGCTATGCGGAACGATTACGGAGAAGAAGTACCCGTATACTCAGGGAATTTCGGGACATGGGTGCAAGCCGCTGATCGGCGGACACAATGTTGCCGGTGCAGCGGTGATGGGCGACGGCATAATCGATGGAAGACGTGGATCCACAATACTTGGGCAAAAGATCACATGGGAGGACCTGGCCGAGCAGTCGATCATGGGTTGGCCAGAGGAGTATACGCGGTGGGCGCGCGCCGTGGGTAAGGTTCCCATAGACCTGACAACACCGCCCAAGGTGGTTGGGCTGCAGAACAATCCGCGCCTATTGACACTGGCGAATTGTGACAACTTCACGCTGTATCGCATTCAATTGCGCAACTCACCAAACTTTGCCGTGTCGTATGCGGGCGGGAATGGATTTACGGTGTGGGGCGTAATCATCAACCAGGCGAAGGATGCGCTGAACGGTGATGGAATCAACCTGGGGCAACCATGGCCGGAGGTTTCGACGCCGACCACCAACGTCACGATTACTCACTCCTACATCTACGCGGGCGACGATAATCTGGCGATCAAATCGCGCACTGGATCTGCCACATCTCATGTGACTGTGACCCACAACCACTTCTATGCGGGGCATGGAATTGGAACCGGGAGTTCTACATCCGGTGGCATCAGCAACGTGCGTGTCTCCGACCTCACGCTGGACGGAACAAGCACGGGTATCAATATGAAATCGAACGACAAGCTGGGCGGGCTTGTGCGGGACGTGGAGTTCGACGATATGTGTATTCGTGGCAGCGGGAGCCCCATCTACATTGGGACGCACTCTGGTTCCACGGGGCACCACGAGGTAGACGCCACTGAGAGTAATAAGCCGCCGCAGTATACCGACATCCGATTGAGCAATATTTTGATTGAAGGCGGGGGCGGGATCGTGATTGATGGACTGGATGCGGAGCACCGCCTGAGCATTGCGTTCCACAACGTGATGGAACAGCCCGCGGTCGCGCGGACATCGGCGCGCCACGCGGAGATCGGGATGGATGGGACGAATTTCACGTTCACGGGGGAAGACGCGACAATCACTGGCAAGCCATCGCAGGGAACGGCCAACCAGTGTGATGGAAGGTTTGTGCCGTTTCCTGTGCCGGTGAGCGATGAGTAACACTGTGATGAGGACTATGGATTAGCAGCAGGGAGGGCGAAGATCTGGCCGTCGCGGGAGAGCAGGAAGGTAGTGAGGCCGAACTGGTCCGTGCGAAAGACGCGGGCGTGTGCGTCGGCCAAGCGCTGAATGATTTCAGGGCGGGGATGGCCAAAGGTGTTGTTGCGACCGACGGAGATGACGGCGTCCTGTGGGGCGGCGAGTGCGAGAAACTCCGGCGTGGTGGAGGTGCGGCTGCCGTGGTGGCCGACCTTGAGCAGCGTGTCGGGGCCGAGTTGGGCCGCAGGGTTGATGAGGGATGCGTAAACCATCTGATGCTCGCTGGGGGCCTCGGCGTCGCCTTCGAGCAAGGCGGAGGCGCGGCCGAACTGCAGGTGCAGGACGAGAGAGTCGTTGTTGATGGGCGGCCCGGGGTTGGTGTAGGCAGGCGTGGGAGCTAGGACTGCGAGATCGAGGGTATCCCAGTTGAGGTGGTCGCCAGCGCGGAGGTGACGGACGCGGATACCGAGCGATGCAGCCTCAGTGAGCAGGGTGCGGTAGGAATCGGAGTCGGGATCGACGGAGACCCATAACTCACGCGGACGGAAGTTTCGCAGGATGGCTGGCATGCCGCCCATGTGGTCGGAGTGCGCATGGGTGAGAGCGACGACGTCGAGGCGGCGGAACTGGCGCGACCAGAGGTAGGGCGAGACGACCTCCTCACCAACGTCGAACGCGGAGGAAGTGAGAGATGCGTTCTCGGCGTTGGCGGCAGCGCCGGTTGGACCTCCGGCGTCGATGAGCATGGCGAGGCCCGTGGGACCGACTACGAGTAGAGAGTCTCCCTGGCCGACGTCGATGGCGCTAACTTCAAGTTGGCCGGGATGGACGGCGGGCGGCTGCGGCCAGAGTACGATTGCGGCGGCGAGAGGCAGGACGACGACGGCTGCCCAAGCGTACGCGCGAGAGCGGTGGCGCACTGCCCAACAGCAAAAGGCGAAGCAGGCGACGGCGAGGAGGGCGGGAACGATTGTGGGGCCGGGAACGCGAAGGTCGGCAGACTGCGCATGGCTTATACGGTTGATGGCACCGGTGACACCATGCAGCAGGAGCGCCAGTGCTGAGCCGGGCAGAGCGGTAAGCCACGGGCTTACCAGCGATGCGAGGAAGGTTGCGAGACCGAGCGAGGCAAGCACGGCAATCAGAGGAATGCAGATCATGTTGGCGGGCAACGCGAAGACGGTGGCTCGGTGGAAGTAGAGGGTCATGGGAAGCACCATGACGGCTTCAGCAACGAGACCGATCAGCATGAGTTGAACGACCCAGAGGGCTGTAATCACCATTCTTGCCGGAAGTACGTAGGCCCACTTGCCGAGGAGGCCGGTGAGTGGTTCGCCACACATACGGAGGGTGACACGGAACTGTGCAAAACGTGGCGGGATTGCGCTGTCGAGCCAGATGTAGCGAAGATTGCGTGCGGCACGCGTATAGGGGAGGAAGCTGCGTTCGCCGATCGGCATTGCAATACCCGCAATGGCGACGATGGCGAGAAAGGTCATCTGGAAGCTTGCCTCAAACAGCGCACGCGGCGACCAGAGAAGGACGGCAAGCGCGGCAGCACCAAGGGCGTTGAGGGAGTTGTGCTGACGGAAGATAAGGCGCGCGAGCAGGAAGACAGCGGTCATTAGCAGGGCACGCTGCACTGGAACGCCGAAACCTGTGAGCAGCGCGTATGCGTAAGTGAGAGCGACGGTAAGGAGGGTTGCGATCCAGTTGCGTAGCCGCAGGCGGTGGGCGATCCAAACGAGCAGGCCAGCAAGCAGAGCGACGTGCATCCCCGAAACGACGAAGAGGTGGAAAGAGCCAGTACGCTGGAAGCCGAGGCGAAGCTGCTGAGTGAGACGGGAGCGGTCGCCGAAGAGCATTGCGTTGACCATTCCAGCGTCATCTGGGGTTAGACGCAACCAAGGCAGAAGGCGGCGGTTTGCGCTGGAGCCAGAATAGGCGAGAAGGCGATTGGCGGCCCAGTCCTGAGCGGCGAAGATGCGGCATTTAGCGCTTGCAGAAAGGTCTGTGAGTGGGTGAGTGTGTGCTGGACCTGGAAGCAGGTGAAGCTTGGTGGAGGGCAGGTTGGCGGTGGCAGCGATTCCCTGGTCGAGGAGATAGTCGGCGAATTGCCAGGCGCCGGGGTCACGGTAGCGCTCGGGCACGCGGAGGCGGAGGGTGGCTTCGACGATGTCTCCGCAACGGAACAGGGGCGGGGTTTGGGGATGTAGTTGGCGTTGAGACTGGGGAGTGCTGTTTGCAAGGAGTGTGGCGCGGATACCGCCAGCGATGGGGACCAATCGGGTGGTATCTGGTGTGACTTCTTCGATGGCGATGAGGTCGAGGTCGATTGAAGTGGAAGGAGTGGAGTTCTCACCTGCACCAGCGGTCTCGTCCCACTGGTCGGGATCGACATCGCTGTCGTGGTTGACGGAACGTGCGGGTAGAGTTCGGATACGTACGATTCGGCCCCGAATGGTGCGGCCGAGTCCGTCGGCGAAGCGGAGCAGTGCAGACTGTGACGACGGGGTGGGTTGGATCTGCGCGGACCAGAGGCCGGCAGCGATCCATAGCGTTGCTGCGGGAAGCAAAGCAACGCGTAGTGTGCGGCGCAGAGCGAGGAGGGTGAGCGCTGTGAGCGCAAGGAACACGAAGAGGTGAAGGATAGCGGGAGGCACGGTTAGAGGCGGAAGTTTAGTGAGAGACTCGCCGAGGGCGAAGCATAGGGCTGCGTAGAGCAGAGGGGCACTGCGGAAACGGAGAGGCTCGACACGCGGGGCGCGGGGCCATAGGCGGCGCTCACGGGCGGATTCGGATTCGGGTCTGGAAACACCAGGGAGTTGCCGCAACAGGCTACCCGTCCTTCCTCATAACTTTGTCACACTACGACCAGCAGTGGGGATTTTTCTTAGCGGGTGAGGATCGTGACGGTTTCGATGTGCGTGGTCTGTGGGAAGAGGTCGAAGAGGTGAAGTTCGGCGATACAGTAGCCAGAGGCGCAGAGGGTGATGAGGTCGGCGGGCAGGGTTTCCGGCGAGCAAGAGACATAGATCAGGGTGGGTGCGGCGATACGTGCGAGCAGGGTGCAGACCTCGGTACCGGCGCCGGAGCGTGGTGGATCAAGGACGATGAGGTCAGGGCGGTCGCGATGCAGGGCGGCGGCGCGGAGGAAATCCAGCGTGGTGGCTTTGATGTGGTGGAGGTTGGTGAGCTTGGTAGAGATGAGCGCGGCGAAGGCAGGCCCGGCGATTTCGACGGCGGTGACCTGGGTGAAGTGAGTGGCGAGAGCGCGAGAGAAGAGACCGACTCCGGCATAGAGGTCGAAGGCTAATTGACCGTTGCGGTTATTGGTGAGGAGAGCGACGAGTTCTGGGAGAAGGAAGCGGTTGATCTGGAAGAAAGCTTCGCGTGGAACCCAGAAAGTAAGACTAGGTTCTAGGTTCATGGTTCGAGACTCGGGGTGCGAAACGGTGTAGTTAAGGCCGGGAGCACCCCAGGTGGGACCGGGACGAGGTTGTTCGGCACGGCGGCTGCGCTGAATGGAGAGCGCCGGAAGTATAGCAATCCCTGCTCCGTTGAGTTCGGGGATGCGGGTGCGGAGGGATTCACAGAGGGCTGTGAAGTCGACGGCAAGCTTTTTTGGGAGGGACTTGATCGCAGTGCGGATGTAGAGGGTGAGTTGGAGACGCGACTCGTCGGAGGTGGTAAAGATCTCGAGTTGATCGAGTTTGCAGTGCGGGTTGCGTAGCCAGGTGGTGGGGGATTCGTCGATGAGGGCGAGGAAGGTTTCGGTCGCCCGCCACAGAATAGGTGCAGCGATGGGGCACTCGGTGATAGGGAGGAAGACAAGGTTCGTGGTACGCGCTACGCGGTTCGAGGCTTCCCGCGGAGTGAAGGTGAGGTAGCCTGCACGGAGCTGACCGTCCACTTCAGCGAGTGTAAGGCGGATGCGGTTGCGGTAAGCAAAGGGTGTAGATGGATGGAGGTGTAAGTCGGGCAGCGAGAGGCCGGTGGGTTCGAGGAGCGTGCGGATATTGCTGGCTTTATTGCGCAACTGAGCGGAGTAGGTGAGGTGTTGGAGCTGGCATCCACCGCAGGAACCGAAATGTGGGCACGAAGGAGTGGCTCGGTCTTGAGGTTGGAGGTCTGCGTGTTTGATGATGGCTAGCATCGTTCAGGCCTGATCATCGTGGGGCATATAAAAGAGGCTGAGGCGCGGGAGGGAGTACGCTTCGAGCAGGCGTTTCTGGAGGAACTGCTGCTGTACCTGCTTGATCTGGACAGCCTGCATCTTGCCGCGATAGGCGGCGAGCTCGCAGGTAGCTTGTCTACGGAGGGCGACGAGTTGGTCCTCGGGTGCAGCGGCGAGGAGTGCAGCGAAGAATTTTTCTTCGAGAACGGTAAGGTTGCGGTCAAGCTCTTCGAGCTTCAAGGAATTAGAAGACTGCAAGTCAAGAGAACGCGCCAGTTCGCTCTGACGAGAAGCGGCCTCCAATGCTGCATTGTTCGCAGGAGAAGGGAGAGTGATGGCGGCCAGGGTGAGAAGGTTGGCGTTGTGTTCGAGGTAGCGGGCGATGCGGGCGGTCTCGAAGCCGGATTCGCGAATTTCGGTTGGATGGTCTGTCTCGGCACCGATGGCCGCCTCATTGGCTTGTTCGACAGCTTCCATCACAGCCTGGTGGCACCAGGCGAGGCCGTTGACCTTGCGTTGGCGGCGATTGTCGAGACGGGCGCGCCGTTTGTCGTAGTTGTCGAAAGCCGCATCGATGCCGCGCAGGACGGCGCACAGCGGGATACCTGCTTCCCGCCATGTCTCAATCAACGCCCAATCAAGGGTGGAAAGCATGAGCAGCGAGCCCCGGCGCTGCTGGAAGCGGTTCTCGATTTCGGTGAAGTAGTTAAAGTAGTTCATAAAGACAGTTCTTGGTTATTAGAAACTCTTGGAATCGCACGGCGCTGCCGATGACTGACGCCCTTCCTCATGCGTGACAGGAGTCACTGCTAGGTGTGGTGAACCGCCCTAGCGTGATCTGGAGGGCTACAACAATGACTTTACCCGATAGTCATCCGCAATGGCTTCCCTGGGCTCCTCTTGCTGCGGCGTTGGCCCATATCTTTGAAGAGCTAGTTTGGCCATGCAGCTTTATGAGCTAGTACCGGCGATATCGGGGGCTATCCGTCCACAGCATTAACGTCGCGCTTTCTGGTCATCGTCAATGTGATTCTTCTCGCTGTCTGCGTAGATGCCGCACTTGTTACCAATACGCGGTTCGGCGTTGCCTATTGGATCGCAGTGTCGTCTATCCTGATCTCCAATGGCGCATGGCATCTTTGGGCAGCGTTCAAAGGCAGGGAATACTCCCCAGGCATAATCACGGGACTGGTCTTCTATCTCCCCGTGGCGATTTAGGCTGCATTTATTTTCTTAGCTCAGGATCGGTTTCGATTGGAAGTACCATGATTGCATTGCTGATCGGCGAATCGTATCAATTGTTGTCTGCGATGTTCCATGCTTGGGGGGGGAGCGTAGTCTGACGCGGAAGTCACGGTTGGGCTTTGGAGTGGCGGGGACGGTTGTGACGGTCCTGGTTACGCTCGTAGATGAGGCGGAGACCGGTGAGGGTGAGCAGTTCGTCGATGTGACTGATGAATTTAGAACCGCCCGCGATGAGGCGTGCGAGGCCTCCGGTGGCGATAGTGCGGGTATCAGGGCCGAGCTCGGCGATCATGCGTTCGAGAATGCCGTCGACGAGGCCGATGTAGCCGTAGTAGAGGCCGACCTGGAGGTTGTCGACTGTGCTGGTGCCGATGACCTTGGCGGGCTTACGAATGTCGATGCGGGGCAGGCGGGCGGCGCGGGTGAAGAGGGCGTCGGCAGAGATGGCGAGGCCAGGGGCAATGGCTCCGCCGAGGAACTCGCCCTTGGTGGAGATGCAATCGAAGGTAGTAGCAGTGCCGAAGTCGACGACGATGACAGGCGGGTGTGGGCCTGCAACCTCTTTGAAGAACTCGTAGGCGGCGACGCAGTTGACGATGCGGTCGGCGCCTACCTCCGCCGGATTGTCGGTGAGGATGGACAGGCCGGTGCGGATACCGGGTTCGACGAAGAGTGGCTTGACGCCACTGAGGTTTTCGGCGGCGCGGCGCAGGGTGGAGTCGAGCGGCGGCACGACCGAGGAGATAATAATGCCGCTGATCTGCGTAATATCGAGCGAGCGCAGAGCGAAGAGGTTGCGGAAGAGAATGCCAAGCTCGTCGACGGTGGGATTGCGGTGGGTGGTGATGCGCCAGTCGGCGAGCAGGGCAGCAGGGGCCTCTGGCGAGGCAATGCGGTAGAGACCGAGAACCGTGTTGGTGTTGCCGACGTCGATGGTGAGGAGCATAGTCTACGTTCGAGGTACCTGGTACTACGGTCAGGGTTCACGCAGGCCTCCTGATAGGACGGTATGGAGCTGGCCGTCGTCGCCATGGACTCGCAGGAAGCCATTGGGATCGAGTCCCGCAGTAATGCCAGTATAGCTTCCGGAACCGTCCTCGCGAGCTTCAACGCGGACGCGTTTTCCGGAGATCCAGGAGGAGTACAGGGAGAAGTCCGAGGTCCGAGGTTTGAGGTTCGAGGTGAGGGTGCGAAGTTCGGTATCGAGCGCGAGGAGGATGGCGGCAGTGAGCGGCTCACGGCGGAGGCACTTCGTGCCGTTCTCGACGCTTCGCGTGAAAGACTCGCGTCGGAGGGAGGTAGCGATGGGGTCCAGTTCGGGCGGAAAGGTTGTGTGGTTGACGTTGATGCCGATTCCGATGACAGCGTAGCGGAGTGTCGCGGGTTGTGAGGATGTGGCGGGATTGGACGCGGTGTCGATGAGGATGCCTGCGCACTTGCGGGCGGGGCCGTCTTTACGGGTGAGGAGGAGGTCGTTGGGCCAACGGATGTCGATCTGGTCGCGGCGGCGAAAGCCAACAACGGACGAGATGGCCGACTGCACGACGATGGCGGCGGTAAACGAAAGGCTGAGTGCGCTCATCGTGGAGATGGGAGGCGCGATGAGTACTGACATATAGAGGCCGGCTCCTGGGCTGGAGTGCCAAGTATGGCTGCCGCGGCCACGGCCCGCGGTCTGCTCGCCGGCGATCCAGACACCGTGGCGCGCGCCGGATTGGGCTGCCTGGAGGGCGAGGTCGCTGGTGGAGGTAACAGAAGCAAAGTATTTCAGATGGCCAGCGAATTGGGTGGAGACAATCGCGGATTCGACCTCGGCGAGGTTGTAAAAATGCGGATTTGGCATGCCCCCCTCCCCCCTCCCCTAGATTGATTGCTTAAGTCTAAAGCATTTTGGAATAAGGACTTAGGCCTAGAGTGCAGTTTTTCTAGCTCATAAAATATCTGTTTTGAAGGGCTTACAGGCAAAAATTTGCAAACAAATGACTTAGCGATTCTATTTTGTCATTGCGCCCGAAGGAACCCAGTGCCAGGCATCAAGGCCGCGCTCCTGTTTCTACCCTTCTTTAATTGTACAGGGGGGTGTCAAGGGGCTGGCAGTTTGTGGGCGAATTTATACTTCTCTAAGATAGAGCTATGGCTGCGAATCCTTCCGATCCTGTGGAGCTGTACGCGGCTCTCCTTACTGCCGAATTAGCCGACCTAAGCCGTACCAAGTCTCTTGAAGTCATCGGAAGTCTCATCGACCTCTCGGATGACCTCGGGAAGCCTGACGGCGCACGCAGAGCCTTAGAGTTGTCGGACCTGTTGGATGCAACCAAGCTCCCGGAAGCGGACGCAGCCCTTCTGGAATATTTCCGTGCGAACGCGTGGTCAGTCCTTCAGCGACATGAGCATACGAATGTTTGGGATTGGGAACAGCCGGCGCTCGGCAAGCAAATCTTCTATCTCCGGAAGTGTGTCTGTCATCCCGCGTTCTCCAAGTTGGATAAGGTGCGCCGCTGCCAGGTCTTCACCAACCTTGGAAACTGTATGGATACAGTTGGTCGGTTTATCGAGGCACAGGAGTATTGGGGACAAGCACTCACTCTTGATCCCAAGTTCGGGATGGCTGTTGGCAACAAAGGTTGCGGACTCGAAACCTATGCCCGAGCACTTTACGACCCTGGCCATCAGATGCTTTTCGTCAAATTCGCTCACGCGGCTGTCAAATTGGCAATTGGAAAGAAGGTTTTGTTCGATGGGGTCTATCCGCAGGCACTGGTTCATTTTGAGTCAGTCAAGGATCGTATCGAGTCACGGGTGCCCAATCTCAGAAAGATTAAGCTCCACGATCATCCTATGGGCAAGACTGAGGCCGAGCGAACCTATCGAGCGTGGTGTCTGGAGAATCGGCTATTCCTGAATCCGCTCAATGATCTGGGATCTCATTCGGTCGCCAATCGTGACATAGTGATGTTGCCCTCTTTTACGACGAAGGTAAACGAGCCGCCGACGCTAGTTGGCTTCTTCAACCAACTGAAGCAAGAGTACGCGTCGGCACGACTATTTCTTTACGAGGGGACTCAAACAGATAAGACGCATTTCTCCGATCGCGACGTTCTCCTTTACAACACGCTTGACTACTCCTGCCACGCTCTTTCCGTCGAGAAGACGAAAATCGCGTTTCGGATGGCATACTCGCTGTTCGACAAGCTGGCCTTTTTCTTGAACGAATATCTTCAGCTCGGAATCAAGGATCGCAATGTCTATTTCAAGACCATCTGGTATCAGCACCGGAGCGCTAAACCCTTTCCCCTCAAGCCCAAGTTTGTAAATCTCGACAACTGGCCTTTCCGCGGTCTCTTCTGGCTAGCAAAAGACTTGTTTGACGAACCGTATAGCGATGTAATCGAACCGGAAGCGCGAGACTTCTATGTGGTTCGCAACCGACTGGAACACAGTAGTCTCAGAGTCTACGAAGACTTCGCAGCTGGGCTGCCTTCCGATCTGGAGATATTCTCAAATCGTCTGGCCTACTCCATCACTCGTGGCGATTTAAACGCCAAAACTCTGAGGCTCTTCAAGCTGGTACGTGCAGCCATTATCTACCTGCTTCTTGGAATGCATCGCGAGGAGGCCCGTAGGGTTCACGACGAAAAGACACCCGCGTTTCCCATGGAAATAACCACACTAGAAGATGATTGGAAGCAGTAGTGCTTCTGTTCACCAATGGTGGTTCATTCCCGAAAAAGTCCGGCATCATCAGAGCAGGTTGGCGGTGATCTTCATGCTGAGGTCGACGGCGGTGGCGGAGTGGGTGAGCGCGCCGACGGAGATGAAGTCGACACCGGTTTTGGCGTAGTCGCGAACGGTTTTGAGGGTGACGTTGCCGGAGGCCTCGACGGTGGCTTTGGGCAGGGATTTACGGATGAGCTTGAGAGCCCTGGCAACCTCTTTGGGGGTCATGTTGTCGAGCAGGATAGACTCTGCTCCACCGGCGATGGCCTGATCGAGTTCGAGTGGGGTACGGACCTCGACCTGGACGATCTGCCCGGGCTTGCGTCCGGCAAGGGCGCGCGCAAGCGCCGCGGGAAGGCCGCCGCCGAGTGAAAGATGGTTGTTCTTGATGAGGATTCCGTCCTGCAGGTCGAGCCGGTGGTTGGTGCCGCCGCCGCAACTGACGGCGTACTTATCCAGCGCGCGCAGGCCGGGGATGGTCTTGCGTGTGTCGAGGATTTTGGTTTTGGATTTAACGGCGGAGACCGCGGCGACGTAATCATGGGTGAGCGTGGCGATGCCGCTCATGCGCTGCATGAGGTTGAGGATGACGCGCTCGGTGGAGAGGATGCTGGCCGCGTTGGCGCGGATGACGGCGATGGCCTGATCCTTCTTGACTCGGACACCATCGAAGATCTCCGGGTGCGAGATAACCTCGAAGCGTCCGGCGGGCTTATTGGAGAGCTTGCCGTAGAGGCTGAGGAAGGCGGAGATGCAGCCGATGCCGGCGACGACACAGCTCTGCCTGGCAATGATGGTGCCGGTGGCGCGCAGCGCAGGGTCGATGGTGAGGTCGGTGGTGATGTCCTGCGCGGCCTTGTCCTCGATGAGGGCGGCTTCGAGCAGGGCGGAGATGCGGCGGGATTTCCAGTCCATGGGAGGATTCTACAAGGACAGCGAGATAGCGAGTTAGCGGGTTAGCAAGGCGGCTAATTTTCTGTGGGACGCTCGACGTGGTCGATGACGACGATGTCCAGGGGCCCGGTGGATGGCTGCAACTTCAGTCCAACATCTCCGAGCGCGGTGAAGATGGAAGGCATTTCCTCTGGCGAAGCTGAATCGCCCTCTGCACCAAGTCGTACGCCCGGATGCGGCGGCGTCCAGTCGAGTGTGAAGTTATAGGTTCCAGTCAGTCCTGTTTTATCGATCACAGGGCGCCCTAATGCGCAAATTGGCTGCGAGAGAAAGTCCGCCAGGCTTTTCGTGGGAAACCCTTGCGCCACTATTTTGCCCGTAGACCATGAGAGAAATCCAGGCAACGGCTTGCCATCTTTTCCCTTCATGAGGTGGTCGCTTGTATCGGTCGCAGCGTCTGTGAGTTTGGGGCCGCCCTTGGCGACCACCAGCTCGTAGACGGGAACCTGTTTGGTTGCGGAATGAATCTTTAATTTGAAGCGCTCCTCCAACAGCGCCTGCATCATCAGCCTGAGCCTCGCCTTCTTCTCCGCAGGGCTCAACTTTTCGATCGCTGCGATCTCCGCTTCCCCCACTCTTGCCTGAACGTCGAATCGGTCGGTTTTCGCCCAGTCCGGGCCACCGGATACCTGGTCGTCGGACCGAAGTTCGTATGCGTACTCCACCAGCATCGACAATGTCGCCGCCGATCCGTCGACTCCATCGGCTGCGTTCATCACGCCGGTCATGGTTAGCATCCCCGGATGCGGCTTGATGGTGGCTACATCGAATGCGGGTGCGGCGTTGGCAGTGGGAGTTGCGGCCGAAGTTGCGGAGGTGGTCTGGGCGGGCATCGCAGGGCAGGCGAGAGCGACGGCTATAACGGCGAGGAGGGTGGTAATGCGGCGAGACTTCCAGTCCATGGAGGGATTCTACAAGGGCAGCGAGTTAGCGATACATCTAGTCAGCGCACGCGGCATCATCCCAGCGCGTCGAGGGCGGCGCGGGTTTTGTCGTAGAGGGTGCGGGTTTCGGCGGCTTGCTTGCGCAGGCCTTCGACGATGGCTGAGGGGGCTTTGGTCATGAAGGAATCGTTGGATAGTTGGCGTTCGGCGGCAGCGAGACCTTTTTCGTACTTGGCGAGGTCTTTGCTGAGCCGCTCGCGCTCCGCGGGAAGGTCGATGGTGCGTTCATAGAGGACGGCTACGTCGAAGCTGGAGGTGCTACGCGCGTTGTTGCCGGTGAGGGCAATGGCGGAGACCTGGATGGCGTTATCCCCCCC
>DATKGA010000114.1:0-6105 GCA_035510935.1 Acidobacteriaceae bacterium | reverse complement strand
CATCCGTGAAGATGGCCTCGATGCTGGTATCGAACAGCCGCGCAATCCGGAACGCCAGTGGCAGCGATGGGTCGTACTTGCCGGTCTCGATCGCGTTCACCGACTGGCGCGAAACCTCCAGCCGCTCGGCCAGGTCGGCCTGCGACCACGCCCGTTCCGCGCGCAGCACTCGCAGCCGGTTATTCATCGCACTTCCTGTTCTGTATCTGAAATATCGTGCTGAAGACGGCAAAAATGAACACGAACATGTCGAAGAGCCAAAAGAGAGGAAAATGCCGGATATGCTCCTGTATCTCCAGTGCTCCCCATACGGAACTGAATGCCAGCGTAACGCCAATGCTGCACAGCATGGCCCGTTGCAGCAGTTTCCCCCAGTACTCGTCGCTCTCTTCCTTGAGATACAGCCCCGTAATCACAATGAAAGCAATCGGGAAGGTGGGCAACCAGAACGTCATAAAGTAGTTCCACTGAGAGAACGTAAGAAAGTGGATCCACTGAGGGGTCTGATGGATGTGGTTCAATATGTATTTCATTGGGAAGAAGGCCACGCCATAGATCACCTGTGCAATCACCAGCCGCAGCAGATAACGGCGCACCGCGGGATTCTTGAAGCGCAGCCTTGCGTCCATGCAACCTTGCGCGAAATTGTTGGAACCGCAATCAGTCATGTAATGCTTCCTTTCCTTATTGACAAGCTAACTTTACATAACTAGTCGCACAATGTCAAGCTCCCTTGTCATATTTATTTCCCATTGCTCACATGAGAGAGCTTGTCATTCTGAGCGTAGCGAAGAATCCCCGCATTTCACTCGACTGCGCCTACTCTTCCCTCTGCTGTTTGGCCGCGATCTGCTCCAACTGCCGCCGCCAGTCCAGCTCCTCCACAAAGCCGCGGCTGGATCGCCACTCCGCCTGTACCTTGACGAAGAGTTCCAGAAACACGCGCGTGCCCAGCAGCCCCTCGATCTCCTTGCGCGCGGCAGTGCCAATCGCCTTCAGCATCGAGCCCTGCTTGCCGATCAGGATCGCCTTCTGTCCCGTCCGTTCGCAATAGATCGCCGCCGCAATCTTGGTCACTGGCAACCGCCCATCCTTCATCTTCTTCGTCGAGGCGGGCTCTTCGAACCGCTCGATCACCACCGCAGTGGCGTACGGCACCTCTTCGCCGGTCAGCATCAGTATCTTCTCGCGGATCAGCTCGGCCACCAGGAACCGCTCCGGCTGGTCTGTCACCTGGTCGCGCGGAAAGTAACGCTGGCCCTCGGGCAGCACGGCGACAATCTTCTCCAGCAGCAGCGGCAGGCCCTCCTTCTTGCGCGCGGAGATGGGGACGACCTCGGCAAAGCTGTGCTGCGCGCTCCAGTGCGCCATCAGCGGCAGCAGCTCCTCCTTGCGCACCGCATCGATCTTGTTCAGCACCAGCACCACGGGACAGTCCAGACGCTTCACCAGCGACAGCGCAAAGTCGTCCTCCGCCGCGCTCATCGCCATCCGCCCGGTGGCCTTTACCTTCTCACCCGCCGTCTCCACCTTCGCCAGCCGGTGCGTCACATCGACAATAAACAGCACCGCATCGCGCGTCTCCAGCGCGTCCTGCACCTCCTGCATCATGCGCCGGTCCAGTTGCGTCTCCGGCTTATGAATGCCCGGCGTATCCACCAGCACCACCTGCGCCGCCGGATGCCCCGCCTCGCCTTTTGCCTTTTTCTTCAGCGGAACCTCCAGCACGCCGTGGATGCGTGTGCGCGTGGTCTGCGGCTTGTGCGTCACAATGGCCAGCTTCTGCCCCAGCAGCGCATTCAGCAGCGTCGACTTGCCCGCGTTGGGCCAGCCAATGATCGATACGAATCCGGAGCGAAATGCCATCCCACCATTATCGCCCCCTTGTCACAAGGGATGAGTGCCTCACGCGATGATTCTCGCTCTACGGGGCGGTGTGTGCCGCGACTGCAACCTCCTGCGCTGGTCGCCGTTGCATGCTTTGAGTGCCACCGCTGAGGTATAGCCGCAGCGCTGGCTTTGCCCAGTAAACCTCCTGCGATACCTGGATGAGCCTGCCGGGAGGAATCAGCAGATACACGAAGTCGTGCTGGGTGACGGTGAAGGAGCACTTCACCGGCGGCAAGGGCCGGCCGGCAACAGGGATGCCGTCCGAGGGAATCAGGACTTCCAGCATCTGCCCAGGCTTCTTCCATCGCGCCGGCAGCGAATGGAAGCCGGGCTGCACTCGCACCCGCACGCAGTCTTTATATTGGAAGCTGATGCCCAACGTCCCGCCGGGCGGGGATACCAGGTCGCCGCGTCCCTCGCCCCAGTAGGACTCCTCGCTCTGCACATACAGCAAGCGGCCCGCCAGCGGCCCGGTATTGAAAGAGCATGGATCGCCGAAGATCCCGGAGATTCCGATACCTGATATCGTGCCATCGGAATTGTCGCTGCTGGAACTAATCATGTCGTCGATGGCGTCGCACGCAACCGACCCGGCGGGGCTCATCCTGTCCTCCCTTTGCGCCTCTCCGGCGGCCAGCACATGCACGCGCAAAGGATACTTGGAGAGGTTGGGAGTGCGTGCGTGGGCCGCCGCAGTCCATAGGAATACGATCAGGATGAACGCAGGAATCCTGCGATTGGGAGGGAGGAAGAGAGGGAGACCTGGCTTTGGCATGGCTCTCCTTGATAGACGGGTTGCTCGTCCTGAAAGTATAACTCTGGTGCAGCCTGAGCGACTATTTAACCGGCAACTTCACGCGCACCTCGGAGCCCGTGATCGGCGCATTCTTCCGCTTCTGGCCGAGACCGGCTGCCCTGCTTCTCGTCTTCGCTCAGGACTGGCTCTTCGATTCTGAGATGCGGGCTTCCAGTGGGTTTGAAGGTTCCCTTACACGTCCGCTGCCGGCTTCACCAGTCTCACCCGCACGCGGTCCACCTTGCGGTCGGTGGAAGCCAGCACCTCCATCCTTAGTCCGTCCTCTTCCACCACCTCGCCCGGCAGAGGAATGTGTCCCGCAATCTCCGACACCAACCCACCCAGCGTGGTCGCTTCGTAGTGCGGCGAGATGTAAATCGGACCCCTGGCCTCGCTCTCGGGCTCCCGGCGATCTTTCTCTCGATCTCCCTCGCCAGCCTGCGGACCCTCCGCCTCGCCCTCGTCCGGCTCGGCAAACAACTCCCGCAGCCGCGAGAGCTCGAAGCTCCCCGGCACCACGAACTGCCCGTCCGCCTCGCGCACCGGCTCGTCGACCGCCTCGGCCTCGTCATGCTCGTCGGCTATCGAACCAACGATCGCCTCCAGCAGGTCTTCGATCGTCACCAGGCCGGCCACGCCGCCGTACTCGTCGATCACCATGCGCATGTGCTGCTTCTCCTGCTGCATCTCGCGCAGCAGCTCGGCCACTTTCTTCGTCTCTGGAACAAACTCCGTCGGCCGCTGCAACTGGGCCACGGTGCGAATGCCCAGGTCTGCGTCCAGCACATGCAGCAGGTCGCGGGCAAACACGATCCCCGTCACATGGTCCAGCGTTCCCGCAAATACAGGCACGCGCGAGAAGGCATTCTCCTTCAACTTCTCCAGCAGGCCAGCCAGGCTCAGCCCCTCGGGCACGGCGAAGATCGCGGGCCGCGGCGTCATTACCTCGCGCACCACCTTGTCGCCGAACTCCACCGCCGAGCGCACCAGCTCCAGATCGCTCTCCTCCAGAATGCCTTCTTCCTCGCCCGCCTCCAGCAGCGCGTCCATCGCCTCCGAGGGATGCTCCTCTTCCTCAGCGTCCTCCGGCTCGGCCAGCGCCACAATCGACAGCAGCAGCCCAAGCAGCAGCGTCACCGGCAGAATCAGGAAAAAGAGCGCCTCCAGCAGAAGCCGAATGCGCGCAATCCAAAGCCCGCTTGTCCGCGCAAATAAAATCTGCGGAACCAGCCGGTCGAAGAGCAGGATCAGCAGTACCAACTCGAAGAGCGTGATCCCAGCCTCGCTCCACAACGAGGCCATCCCATACACTACCGAGCCATACAGGCGAAGCCCCATCAGCAGCGCAATCGCAGCCAGCGAAAGCTGGCGCAACACCGACGCCGACAGCGCAAGGCTCTCCCGGCCCAGCCTCAGTCGCGGCTCCACGGTCCGCGTCCACGCATCGATATTGTCCTGGTACTCGCGCGCCAGAAACTTGCCCATCTCGCTGTAGACGCGGTCCACATACGCGGCCAGCGCCAGCACCGCCAGCAGCGCGGCCAGGGTCAACCCAAACGCCACGCTCATGCGCGCACCCGCTTGCCTGCACTTGCCCTTGCAATCAAACTCGACTCCAGCCCCAGCGCCCGCCGCAGCTTGGCCTCGCGCGCCGCCATCTCGCCCGCATCCTTCTCATGGTCGAAGCCGGCGAGATGCAGCACACCATGCAGCAGCAGCACCCGCACCTCGTCGCGCAACGAATGCCCAAACTGCTTCGCATGCCGCGCCGCCGTCTCCAGCGAGATGGCGAGATCACCCGCCACGCCCACGCCACTCTCCGCCGCCGGGAACGAGAGTACATCGGTGGCAGTATTCTTGCCGCGGAAGCTCCGATTCAACCGCCGCAGCGTGGCATCGCCGGCCAGAAGCACATGCACCTCGCCTGTGAGCCCCACCGCTGCTCTGGCCCGATTCAGAAACCGGCTAAGCCCAGCGCGCGACAGACCCAGCTTCAGCCAGGGCTTCGCCTCGCCGGTCAAACTTCGCGGAGGTTCCAGGGTAATCATCTGTTATTTGATGCTACTAGACCTTCTTCGCCCGCACCTTGCCGAAGTGCTTGGCGGGCTGGATCGACATCAGCAGAGCTCCCAGACTCACCGTGATCCTACTGTAGCTTGGTTTCCAGGGCTCCCTGCCCTCTGCCATCAGTTCCCTGCTCGGCGTCGCCCAGTTCCAACGGTATCTGCTGCGCGCGCCCATAGCTGTCGTAGGCACGCACAATCCGCTGCACCAGGCTGTGCCGCACCACGTCCACCTCTTCGAAGTGGCAGAAGCTGATCCCCTCCACGCCCTCCAGCACATGCAGCGCCTCAAACAGCCCAGACTTCTTTGGGTTGGGCAGATCGATCTGCGTCATATCGCCCGTAATCACGGCCTTGGAGCCATTACCCATGCGGGTCACAAACATCTTCATCTGCTCCATCGTCGTGTTCTGCGCCTCGTCCAGAATGATGAACGCTTCGGACAGCGTACGTCCGCGCATGAACGCCAGCGGCGCCACCTCGATCACATTGCGCTCCAGCAGGCTGTCTACCTTGGCCTGATCCAGAAGGTCGTAGAGTGCGTCATACAGCGGACGCAGATACGGGTCGACTTTTTCCTGAAGGCTGCCCGGCAGAAATCCCAGCCGCTCACCCGCCTCCACCGCCGGCCGCACCAAGATGATGCGGCTCACCTTCTTCGCCATCAGAGCCGACACCGCCATCGCCACTGCAAGGTACGTCTTACCAGTGCCCGCCGGCCCCAGCCCAAAGATCATGTCGCACTGCTCGATCGCCTCGACGTATTTTCTCTGGTTGGGCGAGCGCGGCTGCACCATCCGCTTCACCCCGGCAGAGCGCTGCTTGCCGGAGTCCACCAGCGAGCGCAGAGTCACCTGCGGGTCCGCAATCACCAGCCGCAACATTCCCTTCAGCTCGCCGTTCTGCAGCGTCACACCCGATTTGCGCAGCGCCTCGAAGTCGGCAAAGATGCGCGTTACCCGCTCCACACTCTCCGGCGGGCCGCCAATCTCGATCGCGTCCGAGCGCAGGTCAATGGTTACCTGAAGACCGTCCTCCATCAGCCGGAGGTTTTCGTCGCGCGTCCCGTACAGGGGCTCAATGCCAGGCGTGATCTCGAGCGATTTTTTTATCAAGTAGTTTTCTGACCTCCGTCAGGACATGCAGGGGTTGAGTGCCGCAAAGGATAAGGTTGGGAGAGGGATAAAAGCTCCGGCGAGAGGCGCAAGCTCCGGGCAGCACGGCGAATCGTCAGCGGGCTTGCAATCGGATTGGCGAGGGTTGCCAATAATTTGCCGAAGTTGCGCACAGAGTAGATCGCCCCCTGCGCACAGTCAAGTCAATTTTAGATGCACCCCGTATCCCCCGCGATACACC
>DATKGA010000113.1:0-27892 GCA_035510935.1 Acidobacteriaceae bacterium | reverse complement strand
CGCCATGGCAAATGGAGACGAGCAGTCCATGCGAATCTTGCCGTCCCAGTCCAGCGTCATGAAGCGGAAGGTGGGATCGACGTACGGGTTGAGTACCTGAAAGTCGAGATTGTACTTCTCCGCGATGCGCGGCCAGTAGTAGACGCCCGCGCCGCCCAGCGGGTCGACGGCCAGCTTCAGCGTGGTTCCGGCCAGCGGAGCGAAGTCGATCACGTTGCCCAGATCGTTCACATACGCCGTGATGTAATCGTGGCGATGGGTCGTCGCCGCGGCCAGCGCGCGCGCATAGGGGATGCGCTTCACCCCATCCAGTTTCTTGCCAATCAACTCATTGGCGCGGTTCTCGATCCACTGAGTGACGGTGGTATCGGCTGGGCCACCGTTGGGCGGGTTGTACTTGAAGCCGCCGTCGTCGGGCGGATTGTGCGAGGGCGTTATGACGATCCCATCTACCCATTGCTTCGATCCATCACTCGCCCCGCTTGTAAGAAGTGCCTGTGAAGGCGTCTTGCCGCCATTGAGCTTTGCGTTGTAGGTCAGTATGGCGTGGGAGAGCGTCGGGGTCGGCGTGTACGCGAGCTGGTCGTCCACCATCACCTCAATGTCGTTGGCGGCGAGGACCTCCAATGCTGTGGCGAAGGCAGGTTCGGAGAGGGCATGCGTGTCCTTGGCCAGGAAGATCGGGGCGTTAATGTTATTGGCCCGGCGGTAATCGGCTCTGGCCTGGCTGATGGCAGCGATGTGGTCCTCGTTGAAGGAAGTGGTAAAGGCGGAGCCGCGATGCCCCGACGTACCGAACGAGACACGCTGTGCCGGAACCGCTGGGTCGGGATGCAGGGCGTAGTAGGCGGTGACGAGGCGGGGAATGTTGACCAGGGTGTCGGGGGTGGGGAGTGTACCGGGCTGGTTGGATTTCTCTGAGGGCATGATGGTAGGTTTCTCCGCGCGGATTGGTAGGCCATTGCAGTCTATGAGATGCCTGCGAGAAAGGAAATAGACGTGAGTCGCGGCCATTCATTGGGAAGTTGCGGCGGGCAGGATGGAGGGTTGGGACGAAATGGCATAGTATTCAGAGTAGTTGTCCTAAATACGGTAATACTTCCAAGTCTGTATTGAGCCACGGATTCGCACGTTCAACACGATCGGTGGCAGCGTGAATCGTCGAGCAGGGATCGTTGATGTGGGTGCGAATCTCCCCGGCCAGTCTTCGGACTGGCTGGAACAGGGTTAACCCGCAACAGGAGTGGCCTCGGGCCAGTATGGGCGGGCGGACTGGGCAGGAATTTAACCGGTGCCTAAGAGTAGCTCCATGGGTGAGCTTGGGCACAGTGTTGGGCTTATTCGCGGCTGTGCCGGCCTGGGGCGCAGAGTCGGCGCTGGTGGCTGATGCTCATGTGAACAGCGCGCTGCCAACCGTGAACAGCGGGGCAATCTCCAATCTGGATGTGGGCGGGGGCTATACGACCTTGCTTCAGTTCGATCTGTCGCTGCTGCCGGCGGGAACCACCGCGGGGCAGCTCTCGCGCGCTGTGCTGCGGCTCTACTGCAACCGGGTGACCACCCCGGGCCTGGTGAGCTACGCGCCAATCAATGGAGCTTGGGGCGAGTACAGCGTGACTTATGCCACCGAACCTGCGATCGGCAGCGCGACTGGAGTGTTTTTGGTGGGCCAGGCCGGAGCGTTCGTTGCACTGGATGTGACATCACTGGTGCAGGGCTGGATCAGCAATCCTGCCTCGAATTACGGAGTCGCACTCTCGGCCGGGACCGCGATTGTCCAGTTCGACAGCAAGGAAAATGATCTGAGCTCGCACGCCGCGACGCTCGATGTGGAGCTGGTGGGTGCGGGGCCGGCCGGAGCTACGGGCGCACTAGGGCCTGCTGGTCCACAAGGGCCGAGCGGAGCATCCGGAGCGGCTGGTGCAACCGGGCCGGCTGGTCCGCAGGGGGCTAGCGGTACCGCGGGGACGCAGGGGCCGGCTGGTGCGGCTGGATCTACAGGGGCAACCGGACCACAGGGACCGGCTGGGCTGGCGGGCAGTGGCACAGGATTGGATTACCAGGGAACATACGCTTCGACCACCAGCTACGGGTTGGGCGACGTAGTCGTGTTTCAGGGTTCAAGCTACCTCTCGCTGACCGCGTCCAACGATGGGAACACCCCGGGGTTGAACCCAGCGCAGTGGGGATTGCTGGCGGCTGCGGGCGCGAATGGCTCGGGTGGCAGCAGTGGATCGCCCACCGTCGCGGTCTCCTACCAGGGGATTTATGCGTCGACAACTAACTACGCGCTGAATGACATTGTGCTCTATGGAGCGTCGAGTTATATCTCCCTGATTGCCGGAAACGATGGGAACACTCCGGCACTGAGTCCGACAGATTGGGGGTTGCTGGCCGAGGGTGGGACGGGGATTGGGCCAGCAGGACCGGCGGGGCCAGCAGGGGCGACCGGGCCGCAGGGAGTTCCTGGACTTGGGTATCAGGGGGCCTATGCATCTTCGTCCAACTACGCGCTGAGCGATGTGGTGGAGTATCAGGGGTCGAGCTATATCTCGCTGACGAGCAGCAATACTGGCAACACACCGCCGCTAAGCCCGTTGCAATGGGGACTGCTGGCTTCGGCGCAGATAGGTGCAGCCGGGCCGCAGGGGCCTCCAGGGTTCGTCTATCAAGGAAGCTACAGCTCGGTCACGAACTATGCGCTAGGTGATGTTGTGGTGTGGCAGGGTGCCAGCTATACCTCGCTGATTGCCAGCAACCACGGCAATACGCCCAGCTTAAGCCCGCAGCAGTGGGGCCCACTGACAGCGCAGGGCCCGCAGGGACCGACCGGCGCGGCAGGCGCAACCGGCGCAGCTGGTCCGCAGGGATCGCCGGGAAGCGTGGGGCCTCCGGGGGAAAAGGGAGATCAGGGAAATCAGGGAATTGCCGGACAGGCCGGAGCGCAGGGGATTCCAGGAGCAACCGGCGCGCAGGGGTTGAGCGGGCCGATGGGCCCGCAGGGAGTTGCGGGGCCGGTGGGGCTTTCGTTTCAAGGAGTCTACTCGTCGGTGGTGAACTACGCGCTGGCAGACGGGGTCCGC
Source organism: Acidobacteriaceae bacterium (assembly GCA_035510935.1). Classification (GTDB taxonomy): domain Bacteria; phylum Acidobacteriota; class Terriglobia; order Terriglobales; family Acidobacteriaceae; genus Edaphobacter. The sequence goes on along the minus strand of DATKGA010000113.1, from coordinate 24,809 downwards.
TATGACGGCGCGGACTACGTCTCGCTGCAGGCGAGCAACCACGGCAATACTCCCGACCAGAGTCCAGCGTGGTGGGCGCTCTTCGCGCAGGATGGGGCGGCTGGCACGACGGGGCCTGCAGGGGCCACTGGTGTAACCGGGCCGCAGGGACCATTCGGTCCGCAGGGGATCCAGGGGATTCAGGGGAATCAGGGGCCCGTTGGGCCGCCGGGAATGACCTACCAAGGCGTCTGGTCCAACAGCACGGGCTACCTGGTGAACGATGCGGTAAGCTACAACGGCTCGACCTATATCGCCACCCAGGGCAACTCGTCGAATAGGCCGGACAACTATCCCACGGTATGGTCGATGATGGCGCAGGCGGGGACGCAGGGGGCGCAGGGAGCAACCGGCGCGGTAGGGGCAAACGGAACGACCGGCGCGACTGGCCCGGCGGGATCGAATGGCGCAACCGGGCCACAGGGACCGCCGGTTACCTTCCGAGGCGAGTGGCTGATTGGAACCTCGTACGCAGTGGGCGATGCGGTCAGCTACAGCGGTTCCAGCTATACCTCAGTGCTGGCGAACCAGGGTCGCGAGCCGGATGTGAGTCCGGTCTATTGGGGGTTGCTGGTGGCGGCGGGCGCAACCGGGCCTGCGGGCGCAACCGGACCACAGGGATTGGAAGGGCCGAGCGGCTACGCGGGGCAGGCCGGCGCGGTCGGGCCGCAGGGACCTGCGGGACCATCCGGGCCAACCGGCGCGAGTGGGGCAACGGGGCCTGCGGGCGCGACCGGACCAGTAGGCATGGCTGGCTCAACTGGTCTGACAGGAGCCTCCGGAACCAATGGCACCAATGGGGCCAATGGAACGAACGGAGCGCCGGGGCCACCGGGGATGAATTTTACCGGCCCGTGGGCTACCGGCTATGGTTACACGGCAACCGATGCAGTGAGCTACGGCGGATCAACGTATATCGCCACGGTGAGCAACAACTCGGCTGAGCCAGACACTCATTCAGGAAATGGAGGGGCATGGTCGCTGCTGGCGCAGGCGGGCGGCGCTGGGCCAACCGGTCCAACCGGCGCGGCGGGAGCCACCGGTGCAACGGGTTCGCAAGGACCGCAGGGAGCGACCGGCCCGGCCGGAAGCGGCGGCGGTGGAGGGGGTGGTGGAACCAGCGGGATTCCGTTCGCTTCGGTCTATCACTCGGTGGTCAACAACTCCAACTATCCCTACATCTCGGTGAACAATCCGAATGGAAGCACCACCGAATCGACGCCGGATTCAGCGTTGACCTGGGTACCGGCGGGGTGTACCGCGACTGCGCTCAATGTCTTCTCAGAACAGGGCGGAACGATCACGGTCAAGCTGCGTTACGGATCCTCCCCTTCGAGCCTGGCGTCCAGCATGGACCTCACCTGTTCCACCACAACCGGGAATTCGTGTTCCGCAACCGGAAGCGACACCATACCAGCAGGCGGATTCGTAGACCTGATTGTCAGCGGTGCCAACAACTCTCCGGGGGGCGTGTGGACGGCGTTGACTTGCAACTGATTCTGTTCCATCCACAGTCCTTCCTCCTCATCCGGCAACGGGCTGACTCGTCACCAGCGTAAGATTTTGCTATATGACAGCGCAGCCGAGCGTCGGTATCGTCACCAGCCGTGCCAACGCGCGCGTCAAGCAGCTTCGAGCGGCGTTTGCGGGAAACGCGCGCCTCAGCGGCGGGCTGGTCGCCATCGAAGGAGAAAATCTTCTACGAGAGGCGCTTGGCGCCGGGCTGCCACTGAAGACAATCTTCCTCAGCGAGCGGGTCACGCCGCCCGCATGGCTGCCGCGCGGCGTCGAACTGCTGCTTCTCTCCGAGGAGGTCTTCAACAGCGCGATAGACACGCAGCACCCACAAGGGATCGCCGCGCTTCTTGTGCCTCCCACCTGGAAGATGGAATCCGTATTGACTGCAAGGCGTGCCGGAGAGAAAACTCCTCTCCTCCTAATAGCCGCCGGACTGCAGGACCCCGGCAACCTGGGCACACTGATCCGCTCGGCGGAGGCATTCGGTGCAACGGCCGTCCTCACCACCCAGGGTACGGTGAGCGAGTGGAACCAGAAGGCCTTGCGCGCCTCTGCCGGATCGGTCTTCCGCGTTCCCGTAGTGCGGATTACCGCTGAGCAGCTCGTCGCTTTGAAGACACGAGGCGTACGCCTGCTGGCCGCGATCGCTCCCAACTCCGGCTTTGATTCCGGCTCCAAATCAGCGGCTGATGCCGACCTCACCAGCGCCTGCGCTCTGATGATTGGCAACGAAGGCGCAGGGCTTGGCGAGGAGTGGCTTGCGCTGGCTGACGCGCGCATCACCATTTCCACGCCGGGTCGCGTCGAAAGCCTCAACGCCGCCGTAGCCGGCTCACTTCTGCTCTACGAAGCCGTTCGCCAGCGCGCCGCATCTCAACCAACAACCAGCAACTAACAACCAGCAACCGCCGTCATGAACCTCTTCAACCCCATTCCCGACACCACCTCAGCGCAAGCCAGCCATGCTCCGCTTGCCGATCGCATGAGGCCGCGCACGCTGGACGAGTTCGTTGGGCAGGAGCATCTGCTGGGCCCCGGCAAGCCGCTGGCGCTTGCTATTGCTCACGACGATCCCACCTCGATGATCTTCTGGGGGCCTCCGGGCACCGGCAAGACGACACTGGCCAAGATCATCGCCGCCATGACGCAATCGACCTTCATCGAATTTTCCGCCGTCATGTCCGGCATCAAGGAGATCAAGGCCGTGATGGTGGCCGCGGAGAAGGCCGCCGGCTTCCGTTCGCGAACGATCCTCTTCGTCGACGAAATTCACCGCTTCAACAAGGCACAGCAGGACGCCTTCCTGCCCTACGTGGAACGCGGAGCGATTCGCCTGATCGGCGCCACCACCGAGAACCCGTCGTTTGAACTGAACGCCGCGCTGCTCTCCCGCTGCCGCGTCTACACGCTGCTGCCGCTGAGCGAGGCGCAGATCGTCGCGCTGCTGAATCGTGCACTCGAGGATAGCGTCCGCGGCGTAAATTCCGCCCTCGGCCTGGGTGCATCTGGAGTCACAGCCGACGAAGATGCGCTTGCCACCATCGCGTCCTACGCCAGCGGCGACGCGCGCAATGCGCTCAACGCGCTGGATGTCGCGGCCAGCCTCGCCGCCGAGCAACCAGCCCGGCGCATCACGAAAGAAATCGCCGCCGAGGCATTGCAGCGGCGCGTTCTGATCTACGACAAGCAGGGCGAGCAGCACTACGACATCATCTCTGCGCTGCACAAAAGCGTGCGCAACTCCGACGTGGACGCCTCGCTGTACTGGCTGGCGCGTATGTTGCAGGCCGGCGAAGACCCCATGTATGTTGCCCGGCGCATTGTGCGCATGGCGGTGGAGGACGTTGGCCTGGCCGCGCCCGAGGCGCTCAACCTTTGCCTGTCGGCGCGCGATGCCATGCACTTCCTGGGCCCGCCAGAGGGCGATCTCGCGCTGGCACAGGCCATCGTCTACCTCGCGCTCGCGCCCAAGTCGAACGCCGTCTACACAGCCTATGGGGCCGTCCTCGGAGACATCGAATCCACCGCCGCGGAGCCTGTCCCGCTGCACCTGCGCAATGCGCCAACACGATTGATGAAGTCGCTGGACTACGGCAAGGGATACCAGTACGCGCACAATGTCGAGGGCCGTGTGGCGGACATGGAGTGCCTGCCGCCCTCGCTTGCCAACCGCCACTACTACCACCCCACTCAGGAAGGCCGAGAGAAACTCCTCGCCCAGCGCATGGACGAGATCGCGCGCATCCGCAGCAGCAAGCAGAAGCCTAAATAGCGCGGGTTCGACGCGCTGATTTCAGTACTTCACCGAACAGCCATACGGCTTGGTCACAGCAACCGCGACCGGCTTGCCGGCCATTGCAGCGTTCAACGCATCGTTCACATAGTTGTCCGCGCCCTTCAGGCTCGACGGGTCCGGTGTCGGCTTGTCGTCGATCGCTCCCTGGTAGACGATCTTGCCGGTGGGATCGATCACAAAGATATGCGGCGTGGTGCGCGCGTCGTATAGATGCCCGATCGCACCCGAAGGGTCCAGCAGCGCCGCGGTTGGCGAGGCCTTCATCGTCTTCAGGTAATCGTTCTCCTCGGCCGCCGTCACATACCCCTGCTGCCCCGGTGCGGACGAAAGGACGCTCAGCCACACGACTCCCTTGGCCGTCCACTGCCGCTGCAGCGACTCCATGTTGCCGCTGTTGTAATGCTTCTGTTCGTAGGGGCAGCCTTTGTTCGCCCACTCCAGCACCACAAACTTGCCGCGATACTCGCTCAGGCTGTGTTGCGCTCCGTTCGAATCGACAGCCTTGAACTCCGGTGCCGTCGAACCCGGCGGCAACGCGCAGACCACACCAGCCGACGCCGCGAACACAGCAATCAGAAGACCCATCCAGACACGCTTCATACGTCACCTCGAGATAAATTTCGGGGCCCGTTCGTTCTCTCGCAACGCTTCCTTGCAGCGCTGACTAGATTTTGCACCCAACCGCATACACGCGCAAGTCCAACAAAAGTGTCGCAAATCTTAACCTTTTTGAAACGAGTCGCCCACTTGATCCAGGGGCCTTATGAAGGAAGACTACTTCTGGGTTGCTGCGTCTCCGACGAACTGCATTTTGAGGCTCTGGTGGCCGGAGTAGGAAACCGTGTTGTCGATGCCGACTTTGTATTTATAGCCGGTGCAGATGGCGGAGCCACCGCAGCCGACGATGAAGCCCTTCGTCGTGGAGGATTCGAAGTCGAAATCGACCTGCGGGTTACTATACGGTTCACCATCGAATTCGACCTTCATCGCATCGACCCAGGCAGTTCCCGTACCTGTCAGGAGTACGCCAAAATTGATGTTGGAAGCGGTCTTGTCGATGGGTAGCTTGAGCTCGTAGAGGGTCCACGGCGTGGTACCAGTTGCACCGCGAACAGTACCGTTACCAGCGTCCGGCTTGCCGTCGATGAATCGCCACTGGGAGTTGTCAAAAGCAAGCTGAGGACGGTCTGTGCCCTCGCCCGGTCCGTCAACGCGCCACCATAGGCCGGCATAGCCATCGCGAACATTCTCGGTCTTGATCCAGGCGCTGAAGCGTACCGTTTTACCCTCGGCGCCCTTCACGGGAAAGGTGTTGGCTGCCAAGCCGAACTGGGGTCCGAACTGCTGCGTCTTTGCGCCACGGAGGTCTCGCACAAAGTCAGTGGCGTCCTGCTGCGATGTCGCCGCATCGGCGTTGGTGAGCTGTTTGGGCTGCTTGCCGGTTTGCGCGAAAGCTGCGAACGCAAGTAATAGGACTGGCAGGACGCGTTTCATGACGGGGATATTAGTCCACTTTTGGCTAATCCGCAATCACGGGGTCTCGCGAAGCGATAGGAATGCGAAGGCGGCGTATTGCACAAAGGACCCTTTTCGCGGCAATGGATTGACTCACTTCGTGTCCCGCTCGATCGCCGCCAACACCAGGCTCTTGCTCAGTACCTCAGGTAGCACATCCGGCGCACTTCCCGCGGCTGCTGGATACACCACATAGGTAGGCACGCTCGCCCGCCCCAACGAAGCCAGCTTCGCCGTAATAGCAGGATTGCTGTTCGTCCAGTCGGCCTTCATCGTCACCACGCCGCCCTTCAGCAGCGCGCTCTCCACGTCCGCCGACTTCAGCACCAGCCGCTCATTCACCTGGCAGCTCAGGCACCACGCCGCCGTGAAGTCGATAAACACCGGATGTCCCGCCGCTCGCGCCGCATCCAGTGCCTGCTGCGAGTAGGGCTGCCACACCACCTCCGTGCTATTCGTTGCAAACGCGCCAGCCGTCCCCGTTGTCGCCGGCTCCGCATCTGCCCGCGCCGCACCGCGCCCCTGTGACAGCGGAATGGCAACTCCCAACGCAATCAGCACAAGAGCCGCAACTGTACTCGCCCACTTCGCAGGCCATCGTCCCATCACCCATCCCGCAATCGCCAGCAGCAGAAAACAACTCAGCAGCAGCGCCATCTGGTCTACTCCGCTGGCAGCGTGCAACTGCCCATAGACCCATACCAGCCAGATCGCGGTTGCGAACAGCGGCACCGAGGTGATCTGCTTCAACACCTCCATCCACGCGCCCGGCTTCGGCAATATCCGTACCCACGCTGGCTGCCAGCTCAGCAGCAGATAGGGAGCGGCCAGCCCAAGCGCGAGCGCGGTGAAGACGGCAAAGACGATCCCCGCCGATTGCGTCAACGCAAACCCAATCGCCGCGCCCATAAAAGGAGCGGCACATGGAGTCGCCACCACGGTCGCCAGCACTCCGGTGAAGAAGCTCCCCGCGTAGCCCTGCTTCTCTGCCCTTGTCTTGTCCGGATCTGCCCTATCGACCAGGGAGCTGCCAACCGATGTCAGCGAGAGGCCAATCTCGAACTGGCCCGCCAGCGACAGCGCCAGCAGGAAGATCAGCGACGCAAGCAGCGCAATGAAGACCGGCGACTGCAGTTGGAAGCCCCAGCCCGCATGGCTTCCGCCCGCCCGCGCAATCAACAGCACGGCTACAATCCCCCAGAACGAGAGCACAATCCCCAGCGCATACACCAGCCCGTGACGGAGCAGATGCGAGCGGTTCTGACCCCCACTCGCTCCAGCCGTTTGCACCAGCGCAAGCCCCTTCAAAAACAGCACCGGAAAGACGCACGGCATCAGGTTTAGAAGAATGCCGCCGAGAAACGCCAGGCCAATCGCGCCCAGCGCCGTCGCACTGGATGCCGGACCGCCATTCGCAGCCACAACCTCACCCGGCGCCACCGGCGCAGTCACTTCGTACGCCTCGCTGTCGCTGAGCTTGACGACTCCATGCAGCGTGACGGGCAGGCTTGCGGCGTCGGGCGAACGCTGCACTAACAGCCGCACTCCATCGCGCTGCGGTTCAATCTTCTGCGCCGCAGCATTGACGATCGCATCGGGCGGCTGGACCTCGTTCGCGGCGGCTTCGGCGGGATAGGGATAGAACTCCGCGTCGGTCTCGTGCTTGCCATCGATCAACGTCAGCGCGAACTGCTGCGCGCCTCCAGTGACGGAGAACTTCGCACCAGCAGGCAGTGGCTTCGGTATCAAATTCAATGCTTCGCCCAGCGCGCCTGTGAGCGGCCCCTCTGTCGCTCCCGGCTGCACCGTCAGGTTGAATCCCAGATGAGCCTTGCCGGGAATGCAGACCTGCGCGCACACCAGCCAGCTCACCTGCGCGTCCAGATGCACCGGCCCCGGCTTCAGCGTCGCGGCGGCAGCTATTGTCACGGGAAACGCGACCTCATCCTCGTAGCCGAAGTCCATCAGCGGGCCAAGTGGTAGCCGCTTCGGAATGGGAAATTGCATCGCGGCGGCGCTAATCCCTGCGGGCAATCTCCACACAATCTTTGGTGGCTCACCGGAGTCGCCTGGGTTGATCCAGTAGACGTGCCAGTGTTTGTCCAGCGTGAGTACGAGGCCCACCTGTTGAATTCCACCGGGCGCAATCGCGGGGCCGAGCGCAACCAACTCCGCCGTCAGGTGCTGTGCCTTCACCGGGCCTGGGCCTCCGTCGCCAACCACGGCAATCTGCGCGCGCGCATTCACTCCAGCGGTCGCGCCGATGATCGCCAGCACCAGTGCAACCGCAGCCCGCGGTAAAACCGAGATGAGTCGTCGAATCCTCACATCCTCGATTGTAGATTGTCTCCGGCTACGTTCCGCCAATTTACGGTTCCGCCAATTCACGCGCTCTCGCGTCGCCGATGTTCCACCATGATGCACCGGTCCATCACCACGCGGATTCCGCCCTGTTCGGCTCGCTCCGCCGCCGTCTCGTTCACGATCCCCAGTTGCACCCACAGGTTCTTCAGCCCCAGCGCCAGCATCTCGTCCACAATCGCCGGAATCTGCGACGGCACGCGAAATACGTTCACCACGTCCGGCTTCACCGGCAACTCCGCCAGCGACCTATAACTATGCTCGCCGAGCACGGTATCCACGGCCGGGTTCACCGGATATATCTTGTAGCCCATCCGCTGCATGTACGCCGAAACATAGTGGCTGGGCTTCGCCGGATTCTGCGACAGCCCGACGACAGCAATCGTCCGCGCCTCGCCTTCGCCCAACATCATTGCAATCGCATCCGGTTCATTCATGCCACTCTCCGTTGTTGTTGGTCAGCGAGTAAAACGCTTCGTCACCTATACTGCGTCGTCGTCTTCCACCGGCGCGGGGAAATTTCCCTCGCGCCTCATGCGCAGAAAGCCGCGGATAAACGGCTCCAGATCGCCATCCAGCACGCGGTCCACATCGCCCACTTCCACGCGCGTGCGCAGGTCCTTGGCCATGCGATAGGGCTGCAGCACGTAGCTGCGAATCTGCGAACCGAACCCAATCTCCAGCTTCGAGTCTTCAATCTTGCGCGTCGCCGCCTTCTTCTTGTCCAGTTCGTACTCATAAAGTTTCGACCGCATCATCTTCATCGCGCGGTCCTTGTTCTTGTGCTGCGAGCGCTCGTTCTGGCAGCCCGTCACCAGGCCGGTGGGGATGTGCGTGATGCGCACGGCGGAGTCGGTGGTATTCACATGCTGCCCGCCCTTGCCTCCAGACCGATAGGTGTCGATACGCAAGTCCTCCACCTTGAGGTCGATCACAATCGTGTCGTCAATCTCCGGGCTCACGAAGACGCTGGCGAAGCTGGTATGCCGCCGCTTGGCGGAGTCGAACGGCGAGATGCGGACCAGGCGATGCACGCCCGTCTCGCCGGTCAACATGCCATACGCAAAGTCGCCGCTGATGGTGAAGGTGGCGGACTTGATGCCCGCCTCGTCGCCGTCCTGAATCTCGTTGATCTCGGTGCGGAAGCCCTGCCGCTCCGCCCAGCGCAGATACATGCGCATCAGCATCTCGGCCCAATCCTGGCTCTCCGTTCCGCCCGCGCCGGGATGCACCGTGACGATTGCGTTCAGCGGATCGGTCTCGCCCGACAGCATCGTCTTCGACTCCAGCTTTTCGGAGAACTCCACCAGCGCCGGAATCTCGCGCTCCAGATCGGGCTCAGTGGCCTCGCCTTCCTTAGCCAGTTCGAAGTACGCCTCAATGTCATCTGTCCGCCGAAGAAGTTCGGCGTCATCGGACAGCAGCGTCTCCAGCCGCTTGCGCTCGCGCATCAACGGCTGCGAGCGTGCTCCATCCGCCCACACGGCGGGGTCGGCGATCTTCTCTTCGATGACGGCTAATTCACGCTTCAGTCGCGCCGAGTCAAAGATACTCCCGCAGCTCGCGAACCCGTTCGCGCACCGGGGAGTATCGATATTCCAGATCGTCGATCATCCTGCTAGTCTACGGCATCCACGCGGGTCCAGAAGCGGGTGCCCCATCCTTCACAGTTTTACCGTGAAGGGTGGGTTATCGAGCGAAGCTCGACCGCTCTCTTCAAGATGTGCCACTACACCACGAAAAACTCCGCACTCAAGTTGCCGATTCCGCCAGCAGTATCCGCAGGTCGCGCAAATTATGCCCCGTTGGTCCATTGACTACCGTCGCTCCAACTCCGCTCAGCCACGTTGACGAATCAAACTCCGCCAGCGCGCGCAGTGCAGACACGCGAGTCGCATCGCAATCAATCGTATGCTCATCCACAATCGCTCCTGCCGCATCGCTGTTGCCGTCGATACCATCCGATCCCGCCGACAGCACGGCAATCGACCCGTCTGTAGGACGGAGCTGCGTGGCCACATAAAGCGCGAAGTGCTGGTTCCGCCCTCCACGCACGTTCGCGGAAGCCTCATTCACGCGGACAGTGACCTCACCCGTAGAGATCAGGCAGACGCGCGAATACTCGCGACGCAATTCGCGCATGCGATTGAGCAAATAATCCGCAGCATCGTCATAGCTCCAGTCGTCGCACGTGTTGTCGATGACAGCATAAAATCCGAGGGTCTCTGCATAACTGCGCGCAGCCTCTGCCATCTCGTCACTATCCACCAGCTTGCAAGTGCGTGCGTTCAACTCTCCCGGCTTGGGTGTCTCTGGCAACTCTGGTGACGCAAAGAATCGCCGCACCGATGCAGGGAATCGTTCCATCAATCCATAGCGCGCAAGAATCTCGCGGCACTCGGCAACGCTGGTGGAATCCGCAATCGTAGGCCCGGAGCCGAGCGCGTCCAGATGCGCCGGTGGCACATCCGAGACCAGCAGCGAGAGTGTCTGCGCCTCGCCTGCGGCCAGCGCAAGCCGTCCTCCCTTCACCGCGGAGAAGTGTTTGCGTACGCAGTTCATCTCCACGATCGTCGCGCCGCTATGCACCAGTGCGCGATGGAACGCAATCGTATCGTCGAGCGAGATCGCCTCATCCAGTGGAAGCTCCATCATCGCCGAAGCCCCGCCGCTGAGCAGAAAGATGCACAGCGTGCCATCCTCGCAGCGGCTCTGCGCCGACGCATCCCTCAGCGCATGCAGCATCGCCAGCGTGGCGCGCGCTCCGGCAAACGATGCCTCATTGGGTAGTGGGTGTCCTCCGCAAAAATATTGGACTGGCGCTGGCAGATTCTCCGGTCGTTGCGCCGCGATCAGCACACCTTGCAACTCGCACGAAGCCGGCAGCCGCGCCAGCAGCGCGTTCAGCATTGCCACCGCAGCTTTGCCCACTGAGACGACACGCACTCGCCGCAGCCGGTCGAGAGCAATCGGGGCGACGCCCTCCACCAACAACGACGCACCCGCTGCGTCTGTAACCACTCTCACTTTGCGCTCGAAGGCACGCTCAATGCTGCACTCCGCCAGCGCCTGCTCGAAGAGCGAACGCGGAATCTCCTTCATACGCTTCCCGCCCGCACTCATTCGGCCACTTCGGCGAAGGCATAAGGTCCTTCGGGGATGAGTGCAACACTAACGTCTGCGGGCAGGCCATCGAACAGCGCAGCGACCGCCTGGTTCACATTGCTATAGCAGCGCTTGCCCAGCGCGCCAATCTGTTCCGGCAATACCCCCGGCGTGTAGAGCAGCATCTCGTTTCTCAGTGCGGCCAGCGCGATCTTCTCCAACTGCCACTGATCGATGATCACCGGCGCGTTCGCAATCTGGTCTAGGAACTGCCGCGGCCCCGCGTAGCTGTGCAGCATGGCGGCGAACTCCGGAGAGCCAATGCCCTCGGCGCACTCGCACAGCAGCAGAATCCTGCCGCCGGGCTTCACGATGTGGTGCGCGGAGTGGAAGCCCTTGAGCGATTGGTAGAAGGTTAGGTCGAGCGGATGTCCGGCTGCGCTGACGATGGCCGCATCGAAGAACTGAGGCACCCGCGTCATCGTGGTGGAACGTACGAACTCGACTCCTGCGGCGTGGGCCTGCTCCGGCGAACCGGCAAAGACGCCGCATATCGCGCGCTCCTGGGTCAACGCAACATCCAGCAGAAAGTCGTGCCGCGCCATCCGCACAACCTCCAGCAACTCGGCATGCAGCGGATTGCGCTCGACCGAGCCCTCGTTGGCCAGCGGCTCGCGCATGAAGCGCGGCGAGTGCAGCACCTGGATCGTCTGCTGCGCGGCCAGGCCGGGCGCAATCAGTTTGCGGCCGCCGGAGTAGCCCAGCATCCAGTGCGGCTCGATGAAGCCAAGTGTGATGTGCAATTCGGCATCCAGAAAGCGGCGGTCGATGTAGACCGGCGTTCCGCTGGCGGTTGCGCCGAGTGAGCGATGGTCGTCCATCGCACGCGCGTCGTGGTTGACAACACGATAGCGAGCAGCAATCTCCGGCCCGACAATCGATTGAATCTCTTCGCCGGTCGCGCAACGGTGCAGGCCGGTCGCAATCAGGATCGTGATGCCATCCACCGGAATGCCCGCGGTGTGCAGCCGCTCCAGCAGCGGAGGCAGCGTCTGGCTGTTGGGAGCTGGCCGCGTAATATCGCAGACAGAGATGGCCGCCGTACGCTTGCCTGCTGCAAGCTCCACCAGCGGCTGACAGCCGATAGGGTGGTCCAGTGCCGCGTCAATCGCCGCTGCGGGATCCTCCAACGCACCGGCAGTCCGGCCCTCGACCACCGAGTACCGCGGCCCGTCGGGAAGCGTGACCGTCAGACCCGTCTTGCCAAAGGCGAACGCAGCTTGCATGGGTGCCAGCTCCCAGATCCGAAGCCTTACTTGTCCGTCAGCGCGGCCACGCCCGGCAGGGTCTTGCCTTCCAGAAACTCAAGCGATGCCCCGCCGCCGGTGGAGATGTGGGTGATCCTGTCGGCGACCCCGGCCTGATGCACCGCTGCAACCGAGTCTCCGCCACCCACAATGCTGGTAGCGTCGTTGTTGGCCGCCACCAGCTCGGCAATCGCATTCGTCCCGTGGGCGAACGGCGCAAGCTCGAAGACGCCCATCGGCCCGTTCCACAGGATGGTGCGCGCGTCGGCGATCTCTTTTGCAAAAAGATCGATCGTCGCGGGGCCAATGTCCAGCGCCATCAGCTCGGCGGGGAACGCGCCCTTGCCACTGAATATCTGCGTCTTGGCGTTGGCGGCGAACTTATCGGCCAGCACGTGGTCGACGGGAAGCAGTAGTTTGACACCCTTGGCCTTGGCCTTGTCCAGCGCGGCCCTGGCAACGTCGATCTTGTCCGCCTCGATCAGCGACTTGCCGGTGCTCTGGCCCAGCGCGTTGAGGAAGGTGTAGGCCATGCCCCCGCCGATCAGCAGCGTGTCGGCCTTGTCCAGCAGGTTGTCGATCACATCAATTTTTCCTGAAATCTTGGAGCCGCCGATGACGGCGACAAAGGGACGGTCCGGCTGGGTCAATACCTTGCCCAGGAAGTTCAGCTCCTTCTCCATCAGCAGGCCGGCGGCCGATTGCCCCACAAAGTGAGTAATGCCCTCGGTGGAGGCGTGGGCACGGTGCGCGCTGCCGAAGGCGTCGTTGACATAAACATCGCACAGCTCGGCAAGCTGCTTGGCAAAGCGAGGGTCGTTGGCCTCTTCCTGCGCGTGGAAGCGCAGATTTTCCAGCAGCAATGTCTGCCCGGACTCCAGCTCGCGCGACATCTCCTTGGCAATCTCGCCGACGCAGTCGGGCGAGAAAGCCACATTCTCCGACTCGTTGAAGACCTGGTCCAGCAGCACACGCAGCCGGGTGACGACAGGGCGCAGGCTCATCGACTCCACCGGCTTGCCCTTGGGACGCCCCAGGTGCGAGCACAGAATCACCTTGGCCTTGTGGCGCAGCGCGTACTCCAGGGTGGGCAGCGTCTCGCGAATGCGCGTGTCGTCGGTGATGGCGCCATCCTTCAGCGGAACATTGAAATCGACGCGGATAAGCACACGCTTGTTGACAAGATCGAGATCGCGAATCGAAAGCTTGGGCATACAAACAGAATATGTTGTTTTGTCCTCGATGGGAACCTGAAGATGCATCCGCGGTCAGGACGCCGCTCGCGTGAATGTGCTCTGTGTGCTTTAAGAGCAGAGGCTGGCGGCATAAGGCAAACAGCATCGCAGTCCTTGCTAGTCCAACAAACAGGCGATGTTTCCTGGCAGCTCAAAGCAACTTCCACGCATCCAAATTCAACAACAACGGGCAATAAACAGGCCCAATGTATTCTGGATCAATAGCCGTAACCAGGAAAGAGGTAATCGATGCGCAAACACTTTGCAATTGCAGCTCTTTTTCTTCTCTCTGCCATTGCATCCCACGCCCAGGCTGCGTCCATATACGTCACTTCATCCTCAAGTCACTTTTCGAACGTGCAGACAGGTTCGGCATACACTGCTTCCGGCTATCAGGAGCAGTACGCCAACTTCTGGGCTTCGGGCATCGGCGGAGGCGTTACCCTCAACTTCCTTCCCATCGGTCCGGTCAAATTTGGCTTCGATTTCCGCGGTTCCACGCGCCCCGGCACCGTTGGAGCGGACACCGCCTTGGCCGGCTTTAAGGTAGCATTCAATCCGCCTGTAATTCACCTCAAGCCATACATCCAGGCCTCAGGCGGCTATGTGGCAACCCGAACGGTCAACATCTCTACCAATCCGTCCAACCCAAGCCAGATCGCCGGTGGAACCTTCGCCAATAAATATGCAGCGTGGGAGATCATCGGAGGTGTCGACATTCCGCTTGCCTCGATCTTAGACCTGCGGCTCATCGAGGTCGGCGGCGGCACGGGAATGACCGTCGGTCTCTCCTCAAGTCAGCCGACCATCTCCCTATTCACCGTCAACACCGGTGTCGTTGTTCACTTCTAAGAGTCCGTTCCAACTCGGAGCTTCCCTCGATGCAGGCTACGCGTTCTCCGCCGTCTCCGCGGAGGACTCTTCGCCGCCGCTGGTGGTCACCGGCAGCGAGCCCGGCTGGCCCTTGACGCGCACGACCGTGATCTTCTCGAAGCCCTCCTTGAAGGTGGGCGGCTTCAGGCGTTCGGCCATCTTGTGCATCACTTCGTCGCTCACCTGGCGATCGCGCTTGGCATTCCGCTCCAGGCACACCGCCAAAGGCACGTCGAAAAAGACGGCCTGCACCTCGTAACCGAAGCTCTTCGCCATCTTGATCCACTGCTTTCGCTCGTGTGTGCTCAGGTTGGTGGCGTCCACATAGTTCCACGGCATCTTGGCAATCAGCCGCGCCCGCAGCAGGCTGCGCAGCGTGGAGAAGACAAGCCCCTGGTAGCGCTGCTCGCTGATGTCGTCAAACAACAGGCTTCGCAACAGGTCGCTGGAGAGCGGAGTGACCCCGCGCCGCTTGTACCAGGTCGTCTTGCCCGATCCGGGCAGGCCAATGGCCAACACAACATAGCCGCGCGGCTCCTTCGGCGACACCGCCGTCGGCTCCTCGGGAGGCGTGCCCAGCGACTCCGGCTGCGTCTCCACCACCAGCCTCTTCTCAGGCGCGGCAGGCGTCTTTTCCGGCGCAGATGGCGTACTCGCCGCTTCCAGGGGCCGAGGGGGACGGCTCGAGCGAACCGGCTTCACGGGCTGGTCTGCCTGGTCCGCAGTTGCACCCTTGCCAGCGGCCACTGGCGCCTGGGGTGAGGATACAGGCAACGGATCCGGATAGCTCGGCCGAAGCGGAGCCTGTTGATTCGAGGGCAGTTCCTGCCCACTCTTCCCCGTGGATTCCGATTCGTTCGGACCACGTCTGGAACGTCTTCTCATGAGGTCGCGCATCCAATCGCGCACGTCGCGCATAGGTCACTACTAACATGAGCGCGGTGGTCGCGGCAAATCGTCCGCATCCACTCTGACACCCACCCCACTCCCCAACCACGTCCACACAAGACCCGGTCACGCAGGGCGAGTCGTTCTTCAGGCTCTGATTCAACTTGGTTCCTATGTGATTTCGGTCACACAACACGCGCCTGTGCACGCCCATTTCATTGCGCCGCCCAAACCCAGGTGCTAGCATTGAATTGACGCACAAAACATGAAATTCATCTTCAACAGGCGTTGGAGAGCTCGAATCTACTGCACGAATGGGCTTCCAATCCTCACAGAGAATCCACAGGAGCAAGCGAAATGGCGGTAAAGGTAGGCATTAACGGCTTCGGCCGCATCGGACGCAACGTCTTCCGCACTGCAATTGGCAACCCCGAGATCGAGTTTGTCGCCGTGAACGACCTCACCACCCCGGCCACGCTCGCCCATCTGCTTAAATACGATTCCATCCTCGGCAACCTCAAGAACGAGATCACCCACGGCGAGGACTTCATCGCCATCGACGGAAAGAAGATCAAGGTCTTCGCCGAGCGCGACCCCGCCAAGCTGGACTGGGCCTCCGTCGGCGCAGAGATCGTCGTAGAGTCCACCGGCTTCTTCACCGACGCCGCCAAGGCCAAGGCGCATCTCGGCAGCACCGTCAAAAAGGTGATTATCTCTGCCCCGGCCTCCAACGAGGACCTCACCGTCGTCCTCGGCGTCAACGACGACAAGTACGACGCCGCCAAGCACAACGTCATCTCAAACGCGTCCTGCACCACCAACTGCCTCGCGCCGGTCGTCAAGGTACTCAACGACACCTTCGGCATCGTCAGCGGCATCATGACCACCATCCACAGCTACACCAACGACCAGGTCATTCTGGACACGCCGCATAAGGACCTGCGCCGCGCCCGTGCCGCCGCTCTCTCCATGATTCCCAGCTCAACAGGCGCAGCAAAAGCATTGAAGCTGGTCATTCCTGCGATGGCCGGCAAGCTGGACGGCTTCGCCATCCGCGTCCCCACTCCCAACGTCTCGGTCGTCGACCTCACCTTCGTCGCCGAGAAGCCGATCACGGTGGAGAGCATCAACGCCGCCATCAAGGCCGCGTCGGAAGGCCCCCTCAAGGGCATCCTCGGCTACACCGAGGAGGAGCTGGTCAGCTCCGACTTCAAGGGCAACCCACTCTCCAGCATCTTCGACTCCAAGCTCACCAAGGTCGTCGGAACCACCGGCAAGGTCATCGCCTGGTACGACAACGAGTGGGGCTACTCCTCCCGCGTCAAGGACCTCATCCTCTTCCTCGTCAAAAAGGGCCTGTAGTCAAACGCACTTCATAACGACTACGCGCTGCCACAACTGGCAGCGCGTAGTCGTTTATAGTGCTTCTCTTGTTGGCATAGAGCCGAAACCCTCAAATCGTCATTCTGGCGCAGTCAGAATCTCAGTATTTTGTTTGTAGCTCCTCTACACCTTCAGGAGATCAGCTCTAATCCCACTTTCAGCCAACCCAAGAACTATTGTCATTCTGACCCTGAGCGCAGCGAATGGGGAAGAATCCCCGCATTTCGTCGGTGTCAGTTTCATAACCGAGCGAGCATTACAATCCCTTCAACATCTCTGACAGCGTAGTCCCAAGGGGCGGGTGGCCCAGGTCTGAATGAGTCACGAAATCGGGTGCCCCACGTCTCGATTTTGAGACGTGGGTTTGGTGGCAGCAAAAACCAAATGCCCCGTTCCTTGCCTCTGGCTCACGCGGCGGTGGCGGCATGGACTTCAAGCACAGTCCCTTCGATCTTCTGCAAGTATGCGACCATCTCGCAGAGGTTGCGAGCCTGCGGGTTTCCCTCCGCGCTGAGTATCCGCGTCAGGCTCTTGGGCGACTTCGCCAGCGCGGTAGAATCAGCCGAGGCCATTCAAATGCAAGAGAGACTAAAGACCCTTCGGGAAGTCGAAGCTCTCAGTGAGCAGGAGAGAGTGGAGTACTGGGCCAGCCGGACGCCCGACGAGCGGGTCGCGGCCGCCTGGGAGATGACCAAAGAGCACTACCGCAAGTTGGGTCTCTGGCACGAAGGAATGCAAATGGATAAGACCATCACCCGCCGCTTCGTCGGAAGGGACGCGTGGCGTGCCGCCGAAGAATCCGACATCGGTTAGTTCCGCGCCGGGGAAGCAAATAATAAAACCACAATCGGTTCTCGCCTCAGC
Organism: Acidobacteriaceae bacterium; assembly: GCA_035510935.1. Taxonomy (GTDB): domain Bacteria; phylum Acidobacteriota; class Terriglobia; order Terriglobales; family Acidobacteriaceae; genus Edaphobacter. The sequence continues at coordinate 7,425 of DATKGA010000113.1, read as the reverse complement.
GCGATCCCTAAGCCGACTTGGCCTTCAGAATCTCCAGCGCCTTGGTCAACTGCTCGTCCACCTGGATGCCGGCCTTCTTCACCACAGGTGCCGGGGCCTCGGCCGCCGGAGCCTCACCTTGGTCCGCGCCGGCACTCTCGTCCGTCCCCGACGCCACCAGCACATCCGGGGTCACGCCTGCATCCTGCAGCATCTTGCCGTCAGGCGACCCGTACTTGGCCACCGACAGGATCAGCGCCGCACCGTCCTCCAGCTCGAAGGTCTTCTGCTGCGTGCCCTCGCCGAATGTCCTCTCACCCACCAACTCGGCGCGCTTGTTGTCCTCCAGCGCCGCGGCCACCAGCTCCGCCGGCCCCGCCGTTCCGCGATTCACCAGCACGACCACGGGTGCCGTCGCCTGGATGGCCTTGGCCGGATCGGCCGTAAACACCTGTTTGGGATACTTCTGTCCTTCCAGCGTGGCGATGGTCCCGCTCTTCAGCAGGAAGTTGGCCAGCCTCACTGCCTCCGTCATATCGCCCGCGGCAACATCGCGCAGGTCAAGCAGCACCTTCCTGTTGCCTGACTTCTGCATCCCCTTAAGCTTGGTCTCCACCTCGGAAACGTGGTCGTGGTCCAGAATCTCCGGCTTCAGATACAGGATCGATGAGTCTTCATACAGCGCCTCCCCCACCGGGGGGACCGCCTGCAAACTTCGCGTCATGGTGATCTTGTCCGGCTCGGCGCGGCTGGAACGCACCACCCCAACCGACAGCGTGCTGCCCGGAGCGCCCTCCAGCATCAGCCGGATCATGGCCAGCGAAATCTCCTGCGTGTCCTTGCCTTCAATCGCCTCCAGGATGTCGCCATCCACCAGCCCAGCCTTGTCCGCCGCGCTTCCCGGCACCACCGACACCACGGTCGCGTATCCATAGCGCTTGGAGATGTTGATTCCCACCTGCGCTAGTCCGCCCTTGTCCGCCTTATAGGTCTTGTAGTCCTCCGGCGTCAGGTAGCTGGAATCCGCATCCAGAGACTCCAGCAGCCCGCGCAGCGCGCCATTGGTCACGGCGGGAATGTTCGGGTCGGTCACATACTCCGTCTGGATGTGGCGCAGCACCTCGCTGTACACATCGATCTGGCGATATGCACCCTCTTGCCCCGGCGCGGCGGCGCTGACGCTTCTGGAGTTCACCCCCAGAAATACCGCAAGCACCAGGACGACCGACACTGCGAGCATTAGAATCTTCGAAATCTTTGGCATAAGTCGCAGCATCTCCACCGGGCCGGTCTCGTAGCAGGCTCCAGTCCTACCGCTTGCCCCTCAGGATTAGACGCAGCCCGACGGCAACCAGATAGAAAAATCATATACCGCCCGCGCATTCGTCGCGAATCGGACCCCCTCGTGCCTTACCGTTTCTTTACAGGTTTTACGATAGCTTTAACACCATGTACACCCGCGTCGATGCAGACCACAGAGCAGTCCCCGTCCTTCTGGGAGTCATTACTATGGCCTGCGTTGCGCTGCTGCTCGCCAGCGATGCTTTCCCTTGGTTTCTTCCTGCCGGCATGCATGGCTTCGTCGAGGCAACTCCGCTTGCCTTGATCGCAATGGTCTACCTCCTATACCAAAGTGTGCATCGGCCACCGCCCAGGGAGTGGATCAAGGCCATCCTGCTGGCCGCCGCCTTTCTTTTCTGGTCGGCCAACCAGTGCTGGCCAAACCCCCGTCAGGCGACCATCTTCAACGACATTGCCATCGCTCTCTTCGTCCTCGATGTCTTCCTGGTCATTATTGGCTGGCCCGCGGCCTCGCCCGATGCGTCCTTCGCGGAAACCTACGCCAAGCCGCACACTCCGCCAACCGATCGCGATCCGGCAAAGTGATGCCTTGGGGCTTCGCCACTCGCAGTCTGCACGGCCAAGCGAGGAATAAATTGGTGGCGGTGAGTGGAGTCGAACCACTGACCTACGGGTTATGAGTCCGTCGCTCTAACCACCTGAGCTACACCGCCAAGTGTAAAAAGGGGCTGCAAAAGGGCAGGAATCGCGCCCGAGCCCCATCTACAGGACTCCAAAGCACAACTTAGCTATGATACTGGAAACAGCATCGCGCGTGAAGCCGAAGCCTGCTGCTCCGGTCGCATGACTCGCACTGCATCGCACACCACACCACCCCATGACCACCCCCCTCCGCACACTCGGCGTCATTCCCGCCCGCCTCGCCTCCACCCGCCTGCCGCGCAAGGTGCTGCGCGAGGTTGCCGGCAAGCCCCTGCTGGCATGGGTTGTGGAGGCCGCGCGCGCCTGCCCGCAGCTAGACCAGGTGCTGGTCGCCGCGGACTGCGAAGAAGTTGCTGAGCTGTGCCGTCGCCTCGGCTTCCCCGTCCAGCTCACCTCGCCGAATCTGCCCAGCGGCACCGACCGCGTCCACGCCGTCGCCCAACTCCACGACGCCGATGTCTACGTCAACATCCAGGGAGACGAGCCGCTGCTGCGTCCCGAACACATCGCCGCGCTGTTGCGCCCGTTTGCAAGCGCACAGGTAGATGTCTCCACGCTCAAGGTCCGCTGCACCGCGGAGAACATCGCCAACCCCAACGCCGTCAAAGTCGTCACCGGCTCCGACGGCCGCGCGCTCTACTTCTCCCGCGCCGCCATCCCCTACCACCGTGACGCCGCCGATCCCGTGCCGCAATACTGGAAGCACATCGGACTCTATGCCTACCGCAAGTCCGCGCTCAACCTCTTCCCCACCCTGCCTGCCAGCGCGCTGGAACGCGCCGAGCGCCTGGAGCAGTTGCGCTTCCTGGAGAATGGCCTGCTGATTTACGTTGAACCCACCCAGCACGACACCATCGGCGTGGACACGGAAGCCGACCTGCGCCTGGTCGAAGACCGCCTTCGCACCCTGTAACTCTAGAGATGCGCCTGCATGACCTCAGCCAGCACTTCGCGAGAGGGGCGCACGCGCTCCTGCGACAGGGTAGCCAGCGGCTCGTCCACCATATTCAGCAGCGTGGTAAAGTCCGTCTGCTGTGTATTGATGTAAAAGACACCCGTAAGCACCTCGCCCTTATCGTGCGACTCCATCAGCATCTTCATCGCCAGCACCTTGTCGGTGGGCGCGTAGTCCTCGTGGATCTTGCGCAGGCGCATGTGGGAGCCGTCGTGCAGCGGAACGTCCACCGTGGTGTCGTGGTCGTAGTCCACTTCAATGTCCTCGAAGTGCGGCACCAGGCCTACTTCGCCTACGGCCTCGTCATGCTCCTGCATGTACTTGTAGCTCTTGGTCGATCCCTCGTGGTCGTTGAAGGTGACGCAGGGAGAGATGATGTCCAGCAGCACCGTGCCCTGATGCGCGATGGCAGCCTTCAGCATGGCGGAGAGCTGCTTCTTGTCGCCGGAGAAGGAGCGGCCCACAAACGTGGCGCCGATCTGGATGGCCAGCGCGCAGATGTCGATGGCGGGCAGCTCGTTGACCACGCCGGTCTTCAGCTTCGAGCCGATATCAGCGGTAGCGGAGAACTGGCCCTTGGTCAGGCCGTATACGCCGTTGTCTTCCACAATGTAGATCATCGGCACGTTGCGCCGCAGCAGGTGGATGAACTGGCCCATGCCGATCGACGCGGTGTCGCCGTCGCCGCTCAGGCCGATCGAGCGCATCGTCTTGTTGGCCAGCAGAGCGCCGGTGGCTACCGAGGGCATGCGGCCATGCACCGAGTTGAAGCTGAACGAGCGCGACATAAAGTATGCCGGCGATTTGGACGAGCAACCAATGCCGCTCATCTTCATCACCCGCTCGGGCAGGATACCCATCTCGTAAAAGGCCTCGGTGATGCGTTCGGAGACGGCGTTGTGCCCGCAGCCGGCGCACAGTGTGCTCTTGCCGCCGCGGTAGTCCAGGATCGCCAGACCGATGCGGTTGGTCTTGGCCGGCTTGGGAGTGACGGGGGCGGTTGCTTCCGGGGTGGTCAGTGCGGGAGTGGTGGACATAGTGGCTAGCGTGCTCCTTCTTGGGCGGCAATGGCGACGGTAACGCTGTGCGCATCGATGGGAAGTCCGTTGAAATGCAAAACAGAGTGAAGCTTGACGGCATCGGCAGCGTCGAGATGGGTCTTCAGCAGACCCAGCATCTGGGCATCGCGGTTCTGCTCCACCACATAAATGCGTTCATGGGCGGCTACGAAGTCGGCAACTTCCTTGGTAAACGGGAAGGCACGGATGCGCAGGTAGTCGGTTGCCAGCCCGGACTCGCGCTCAAGCTGGTCGCGACTCTCGATGACCGCCCAGTGACTGGTGCCGAATGCAATGATTCCCACCTTCTGCCCGCCCCCGCCTTCCAGGATCGGCTTGGGCACCAGCGTCCTGGCAGTCTCAAACTTGCGCGCCAGGCGCAGCATATTGTTCTCGTAGTCCTCGGGACGCTCCGAGTACAGCGCCTTTTCGTTGTGGCCGGAACCTCGAGTGAAGTAGGCTGCCGCGGGGTGGTCTGTTCCCGGCAGGGTACGATAGCCGATGCCGTCGCCATCCACATCCTTGTAGCGCGCGAAGCCGCCCAGTTCGTCGAGCTGCTTCGCGTTGAGCACTTTGCCGCGATTGAGTGGCTCTTCCGGATAGTCGAACGGCTCCGACATCCAGTTGTTCATGCCCAGATCGAGGTCGCTGAGGACGAACACCGGTGTCTGCAGTTGCTCGGCCAGATCGAAGGCCTCCATGGTCAGTTCGTAGCACTCCTTCACCGTACCGGGAAGCAGTATTACGTGGTTGGTATCGCCATGGGAGAGGCCGGCGATGAAGCTGAGATCGGCCTGCGAGGTGCGCGTGGGCAGACCGGTGGAGGGCCCGGTGCGCTGTACATCGACGATCACGCCAGGAATCTCCACGTAGTAACCAAGGCCGGCAAACTCCGTCATCAAAGAGAGGCCGGGGCCGGAGGAGGCCGTCATGGCGCGCGCTCCCGCCCATCCCGCGCCCATCACCATGCCGATGGCGGCCAGTTCATCCTCGGCCTGCACTACGGCGAAGCTGGCCTTGCCGTCCTTCTCCACGCGGTACTGCTTCATATAGTCGATAAGGTCTTCCACCACAGAGGTGGAGGGCGTGATGGGGTACCAGGCTACCACCGTGACGCCCGCAAACATAGCGCCCAGAGCAGTGGCGGAGTTACCGTCGATCAGGATCTTGCCCTGGGTGCCGTTCATCGGCTCAATGACGTAGGGGTCCTGCTTGGTCAAATTGGCCGCCGCGTACTCATAGCCGGCGCGCACCGCGCTCAGGTTCAGTTCCGCCGCCTTCACTTTCTTGGCGAACTGTTTGCGCACCATGTCCTCCAGCAACTTCATATCGATGGAGAGCAACTGCGCCGCCACGCCCACGTACACCATGTTCTTCACCAGCTTGCGAATCTTCGGCTCCGCACCGGTGGCGGCGGTAAGGTGATCGAAGGGTACGGAGTAGAAGGTCACATCCGAGCGCAGTGTATCCAGCTTTAGCGGCTCGTCAAAGATAACCACCGAGCCGGGAGAGAGCGAAAGAACGTCCTCGTGCGAGCGCTCCGGATTCATGGCAATCAAGATGTCAATCTCGTGCTTGCGCGCGACCCAGCCGTATTTGCTCACGCGAATGGTGAACCAGGTGGGAAGCCCCGCGATGTTGGAGGGGAACAGGCTCTTGCCCGAAACAGGCACTCCCATGCGAAAGATGCTGCGCAGCAGAATGGAATTGGCCGATTGCGATCCAGAACCGTTGACAGTTGCAATTTGTATGGAAAAATCGTTGACGGTCCGATGATCGTCACTCGCATGGTCCGATGTCGGCTGGGCCTGTACCTCAAGGTCGCTGATTATCATTTAAGAATGCATCCCTCTCGTTGCTAAATACTTTTAACGTAGACGGTAGAAGACACAAAAAAGACCGCCCCGCTCTCGTCCGGCAACTCTACCCATATCGCGATCACGCTGCGGTCGCAGGCCACCCCTCGCTCAGAGGTTCTCTTTCCTACCCCACTATTCATTGTAATCCTGCAAGGCCCCTCGAAGATACGACCCAAGTTGTAACCTGCTGCTTGCGGAGCCTGTACAATTCGTGTGGCTGGTGAGCGCCGAATTGAGCGGGGTAGAGATATGCCGGGTCCGATTGACTTTCCGCAGGGACGTCTTGAATCAAGGGGGCCGCGCGATCCGCGGCTGCGGCGCAGGCTGATTGTCATTCTGATTATTGTTGCCGGAATCTTCTTCGGGGCCAAGACCGCCCTGTCGTACTGGGTGGACCTACTTTGGTTCCGGTCGCTCGGCTACGGGGATGTCTTCTGGACGACTTGGCGGCTGCAGTGGGGGATCTTCGCGCTCTTCGCAGTTGCAACCTTTGTCATCCTGTATGGAGCATTTATCGCTCTCAAGCGGGCCAACCAGGCCAGTCTGCCCAGTGCTCGCCAGGTCATCTTCGGCGGACAGCCGGTGAATCTCTCCATCGAGCCCGTCCTGCGCATCGTCGGCTTCTTCGGGTCGCTCGCGGTTGCCGCGCTCACCGGGACCGCGATGATGCAGGACTGGCCGACTCTTGCCCTCTTCTGGTACGCCCCGCGCGCCGCGGGCAGCGTTGTCGATCCCATCTTCGGCCGCCCGCTGAACTTCTTCCTCTTTACCCTGCCCGCGTGGCAGCTCCTCCTGGGCTGGCTGCTTATGCTCGCGGTCATCGTCTGTGTGGTCTCCCTGGTGTTGATCGCCCTCGCTGGCGGATTCAGTTTGCTCAATCGCCGCGGCGGTGGACATGCCGAACTGCCCTGGCGCGGACTCTCCATCAGCGTCGCATTCCTTCTGTTGGTGGTCGCGATGAACGCATACGTCAGCCGCTTCCAAAGCCTGCTGGACCATCACACCATCTTCGACGGTATTAACTTCACGGACGCACATGTGACCCTCGCCGGGCTGCTGATCGTATGCGCGGCGCTGGTTTTTGGCGCGGGGATCGCACTGCTCAACGCTATGCGCGGCACGCGGGCGAAGTTGCTGATCGCCTCCGTGATTCCGGCCGTGCTCTGCTATCTGGTGCTGGGCATTGTGGGATGGTACGTCAGCAACTTCATCGTCAAGCCCAACGAGCTGGTGCGTGAGACGCCCTATATCGCCAACAACATCAAGTTCACCCAGCAGGCATACGGACTCGACCAGTTCCAGCAGCGCGAGTTTCCTGCGGAGACTACAGTCGATGCCGCCGACCCGGCCAACAATCAGCCCACCCTCCAGAACATCCGCCTGTGGGACTGGCACGCGCTGCAGGACACGCTGCGTCAGGAGCAGGAGATTCGCACCTACTACGACTTTCCCGACGTCGATATCGATCGCTACAGCATCGACGGCACCACGCGCGAGGTGATGCTGGCGGAGCGCGAGCTGAACGTGGACAAACTGCCCGAAAGCAGCCGCAATTGGATCAACGAGAAAC
>DATKGA010000112.1:0-2264 GCA_035510935.1 Acidobacteriaceae bacterium | reverse complement strand
CGTGCCGCTGACTGGCAACGAGAGCCGGGTGGTCCACCCTTGAATTGCTCTTCAATTGAGACGTGGGAAACCACAAACGATGCCCAGCCTGCCGCAGGCGTCTGCCCCACCGCAGGTGGTTTCCATCACAGGCCGGCTAGGGATATGATGATCCTTCACAATCTTGAAGCCTCAAAGGAGGCCCCAATGGCGGAGAACCCGGTAGCAGGCGGCAAGCGTGGCCGTCGCGAATTCCTCAAAGCAGGCGGAGCCGTCACAGCAGCGCTCCTCGCGCCCACAGCGCTGCGTGCGGACACACCCAAGACCATGCCCGCGCTGCCTGTGAACCCGGCGACGCCCACGGCCATGCCCACGCGCAACCTGGGCAAGACGGGCTACAAGGTGGGCATCTTCTCGCTGGGCGGGCAGGCTTCGCTGGAGCGTGCGAAGAACTTCGATGTTGCCGTGCCGATCATTGAGCGGGCGCTGGACATGGGCGTGAACTATATCGATACGTCGTCGATCTACGGCGGGCCGGAGCGCTGGAGCGAGCAATACGTGGGCAAGGTGATGGCTCACCGGCGCAATGAAGCCTTCCTGGCCACCAAGACCAAGGAGCGGACGCGCGACGACTCCATGCGGATGATCGAGAAGTCGCTGCAGTTGCTCCAGACCGATCACGTGGACCTGTGGCAGCTGCATGACATCGGCACCATGTTCGATATCGATCAAGTCTTCGCCAAGGGCGGCGCGATGGAAGCGCTGGTGGAGATGAAGGAACAGAAGGTGGTGCGCCATCTGGGGCTGACTGGGCACTACCGGCCTGAGGCGCTGATGGAAGGCATCAAGCGCTATCCGTTCGACACGATTCTGATGGCTATGAATGCGGCCGATCCGCATCACTATAGCTTCAACCAGGAACTGTTGCCGCTGGCCGTCGAGCGGCAGATGGGCATTATCGGCATGAAGGTGCCGGGGCGCGGGCGGATTCTGTCGTCGTGGACGCCGCCGCCGGTCGAGCAGCAGAAGCATTCCTGGGAAGGGATGACGATCCAGACTACGTCGCCCGGCACTCTGACCATGCGCGAGGCCATGTATTACACGCTGTCGCGGCCGGTGAGCACGGTCATCATTGGCTGCGACACGATGGCGCAGTTGGAGGAGAATGTGCACCTGGCGCGGGAGTTTACGCCGATCAGCGATGGGCAGGCGACGGAGCTTGTAGCGAAGGCCGAGCCTTGCGCCAAGCCATCGCTGTTCTTCCGGTTCTACGACCGGCCGTAAGATCGCGAGCCGGCCAGGTCGCGAGACAGCGGCGGGGTCTGGAGTGCTGGCGCCCCCTCTTGCTGCAAGAACCAAAGACGCGGCAAGGGGCAACGGTAGGAAGCGCTAGATTTCTTTGAGAATGACCCCTTTGGACACGTTCTTGTGCGTGGCGATGGCGGAAAGAATTCCGTTCAGCGTACCGATTCTCAGGGGCGTGTGCGCCGGAACAGCGATACGGTGAGGTGTCGGCTGCTGGGTTTGCAGGATGACGTGGCTGCCTACCTGATGGATTCTCTGGTATCCCCAGAGCTTGCAGAGGTGCTTCACCAGGTCCTCTCCGCTTAGATCGCGCGGTAGCTTCATGCGACGGCCAGCACCTCGTCGCGAACCAAACGCAGGCGGATAGCAGCAGGCGGAACAGAGTCGAAATAGAACGCTTGAACTGCCTCTCTCACGTTGACTCTCAGCTCTTCCCAGCTATCTGCCTGGGTAAAGATGCTTTCGCCGATTGATTCAGCGGTAAACCCGCCATCAGCGTCCTGTGCGATTTCAAACACGATCTCTTTCATGCCAATTGACCTCCTGCTATGCCTTCCGATTCAGGCTGCGCATCCTCATGTTCAAAAAATACCATTGATCGCACTGGAGCGGCCAACATTCGGCGCGGTCCGGAGGCGCTCGGAATGGCATTTCTTATCAGTGAACGAGTTGAACGCTGGACACCTTCTCACAGCCGATTGATCAGCGAGGCGATGCAGGCGGCGCCGAAGCCGTTGTCGATGTTGACGACGGAAACGTTGGGCGAGCAGGTGTTCAACATGCCGAGCAATGCGGCGACTCCTCCGAAAGACGCGCCGTAGCCGACGCTGGTGGGGACCGCGAGCACCGGGGCGTTGACCAGGCCGGCGACGACGGTGGGCAGGGCGCCCTCCATGCCGGCGCAGACGATGAGCACGCGGGCCGATTGAAGCGAGTCCTTTTGCGCCAGCAGGCGATGGATGCCGGCGACGCCGACGTCG
>DATKGA010000111.1:0-17247 GCA_035510935.1 Acidobacteriaceae bacterium | reverse complement strand
GATTTCCGTCATCAGCTTCAAGGTTGACGATCTCTACAAGGCTGACAAGATCGGCCGCGCCATCGAGCAGACCGCCGGCCCCGGCTTCCAGACCACCAACTGGATGGAACAGAACATCGAGCTCTTCCGCGCCCTTAGGCTGGAACAGTACGTCTCCTTCATCGTGCTCACACTGATCGTCTTCGTGGCCGCGCTCAACATCCTCATCGCCCTCACCATGATGGTGATGGAAAAAACGCGCGACATAGCCGTCATGATGAGCTTCGGCGTCCGCATCGACCAGGTCCGCCGTATCTTCCTCCTGCAAGGCCTTCTCATCTCGCTCATCGGCACCGCGCTCGGTCTCGTCCTCGGCTACACCCTCAGTTGGCTCGGCGGCCACTACCGCTTCATCCACCTCGACGCCTCGGTCTACTCCATCGACTACCTGCCCTTCGCGCCGCGCCTCGTCGATGCGCTCATCGTCGCCGCCGTCTCCCTCGGCGTCAGCCTCCTCGCCACCCTCTACCCCAGCAGCAGCGCCGCCAAAGTCCTCCCCGCCGAGGCCCTGAGATATGAGTAAGTGCATCGAATCTAACCATAAGGAGGTCCTGCGATGGCATCTCGATTAGATTTCTACAAACTGGCGCCGGAAGGGTTGGAGAAGATGCGGACGCTGGAGCATTATCTGAATACGGGCTCCGCGCTGGAGACGGTGCTGCTGGAAATGGTGCGGCTGCAGGTTTCACTCATCAATGGATGTGAGGACTGCATTCAACTCCACTCCGCGAAGTTGAAGAAACTGCATGAGCCGGAAGACAGGATTGCCGGTCTGAACGACTGGCGCGGATCGAATGCATACACCCAACGGGAGCGGGCGGCGCTGGCCTGGGCCGAAGCAGTGACCAACATCCAGGATGGACACGCGGGGGATGCTCAGTATGACCACATGCGAGAGCACTTCAGCGAGCTGGAGGCGGTGAATTTGACCCTGGCAATCACCACCATCAATGCATGGAACCGGCTTGCAATTGCGCTGGGAGATTATCCAGGGCACACCGGCGGGACGGTGTCGGCTTGAACAATACAAGTACACCGGAGCCATTGCATACAGCGCAGCACTCGCCGATGCTACGCGCCATCGGCCTCACCAAAATCTATCCAGCGATCGCGGCAGATTCGCGAACGGCCAGCTCAAACCCCAACTCATCCGGCGAGGTCGTTCTCTTTCGCAACCTCGACTTCTCCATCGCCACCGGCGAGATGGTCGCCATCGTCGGCGAGAGCGGCACCGGCAAAAGTTCCCTCCTCCATCTTCTCGCCGCGCTCGACCGCCCCACAGCGGGCGATGTCTGGCTTGGCGATACCAACCTCAGTCAGCTCAACCCCAGCCAGGCCGCCGAGTTCCGCAATCGCGACGTAGGCTACGTCTGGCAGTTCCACTATCTTCTGCCGGAGTTCACCGCGCTGGAGAACGTCGCCATGCCCTTGCTCGCGCGCGACATGGATCACACCGAAGCTCTCCAGCAAGCCAGCCTATGGCTTAACGAAGTTGGACTCGCCGCGCGCGCCGAGCATCGCTCCGGTGAACTCAGCGGCGGAGAGCAGCAGCGTGTCAGCCTCGCGCGAGCCCTTGTCACCGGTCCGCGGCTCTTGCTCGCCGACGAGCCAACCGGCGACCTCGACGGCAAAACCGCCGAAGCAGTTTTTTCCTTGCTCCAAAAGCTGCACCGCGAGCATCTACTCACCAGTGTGCTGGTGACGCACAATCTGGAATTTGCATCCCGCTGTGGGCGGGTCCTCCGCTTGCGCGATGGGATGCTGCAAGAGCTTGCGAGTTGCTGATTGATTCATTGCGGACTGGTGGGGATGCACGGTTTTTGGTGCTAACTTTATACCGTGTGCATCTAAAGGCTGTACGGGTGTCAGACTTTCGAGGAATGCCGGTTCGTGTGCGCAACAGCTACACTGGTGGTGTGGGATGGAAGTTCTGTATCCGGATGCGTCTAATTAAGAGCATCCTCTAGGGTCTTCACGAGCAAGCGGCGTGGAGGCGGGTTCGATCAATGGCGCCGTATCGGGCCTTCGGGCGGATGCGGTGGCTGTGGCTTGAAGGGGAAATATGTTCGAACGCTATACGGAGAAAGCGCGTCGCGTAATCTTCTTTGCGCGGTACGAGGCCAGTCAGTTCGGGTCGCCCTACATTGAAACAGAGCATCTGCTGCTCGGCTTGCTGCGTGAGGACAAGGCGCTGACCAATCGCTTTCTGCGGTCGCACGCCTCGGTGGAATCCATCCGCAAGCAGATTGAAGGCCACACTACCATCCGAGAGAAGGTATCGACCTCGGTCGATCTTCCCCTCTCCAACGAATGCAAACGTGTCCTCGCCTACGCGGCAGAGGAAGCTGAGCGGCTCTCCCATAAGCACATCGGCACAGAGCATCTGCTGCTTGGCTTGCTGCGCGAGGAAAAATGCTTTGCCGCGGAGATCCTGACCGAGCGAGGGCTCCGCCTGCCTGCCATCCGCGATGAGCTGCAGCGCACCACGCAGGAGAAGGCCCCGGTACAGCAGGGCAGCAAGGCCCAGCGCAGCGAACAGAGCCTGTTGGCGGAGTTCTCCCGCGACCTCACCCAGAACGCCCTCGACCAGCAGCTCGATCCGCTGGTGGGCCGCGACAACGAGGTCGAACGCGTCATTCAGATCCTCTGCCGCCGCACCAAGAACAATCCCGTCCTTATCGGGGAGCCGGGCGTGGGCAAAACGGCCATCGTCGAAGGCCTGGCGCAGAAGATCGCCGACGGCGAAGTCCCCAGCTTCCTCGCAGACAAGCGCGTTCTCGCCCTCGACCTGAGCCTCATCGTCGCCGGAACAAAGTACCGTGGGCAGTTTGAAGAGCGCCTGAAGACCATCATGAAGGAGCTGATGGAGAACCAGAACTGCATCGTCTTCATCGACGAGCTGCACACACTGGTTGGCGCAGGCTCGGCCGAAGGGTCGCTCGATGCCGCCAATATCCTCAAGCCCGCGCTCAGCCGCGGAGAAATTCAGTGCATCGGCGCAACCACGCCCGCTGAGTATCGCAAGTCCATCGAGAAGGACCGCTCGCTGGAGCGGCGCTTCCAGGCCGTCAAAGTCCCGCCTCCCAGCGAGGAGGACGCTATCAAGATCATCAACGGCATCAAGGACAAGTACGAAAAATTTCACGCCGTCTCGTACACCGAGGAGGCAGTCAATTTTTCAGTAACCCACTCCAGCCGCTATATTCCCGACCGCTTCCTGCCCGACAAGGCCATCGACCTCATCGACGAGGCCGGCGCGCGCGTCAAACTCCGCCAGACCTCCCTGCCCGAGGAGCTTACCGAGGTGCAGAAGCGCATCAAGTTCATCGTGCATCGCATGGAAAACGCCATCGCCAACCACGAGTTCGAGAAGGCGCGCTTCTACTCCGACGAAGAGCGCAAGGAACGCGAGAACCTGCGCAGCCTGCGCGACAAATATCACCTCGACGACTCCTCCGCCGGCATCGTCACACGAGAGGACATCGAGGACGTGGTCAGCCGCTGGACCGGCGTACCCATCACCTCTATTAAAGAAGAGGAGACGCAGAAACTATTGCGCGTCGAAGAAGAGCTGCACAAGCGCGTCATATCCCAGGACAAGGCCATCTCCGCGCTGGCCCGTGCCATTCGCCGTTCCCGCGCCGGCCTCAAGAATCCCGCGCGGCCCATCGGCAGCTTCCTCTTCCTCGGCCCCACCGGCGTCGGCAAAACCGAGATGGCACGTACCCTGGCGCAGTTCCTCTTCGGCTCGGACAAGTCTCTCATCCGCTTCGATATGTCGGAGTTCATGGAGAAGCACTCCGTCAGCAAGCTCATCGGTTCGCCTCCGGGATACGTCGGCTACGAGGAAGGCGGCCAGCTCACGGAGCGCGTCAAGCGTTCGCCCTACTCCGTCGTCCTGCTCGACGAAATCGAGAAGGCCCATCCAGATGTCTTCAATCTGCTGCTGCAGGTCTTCGAGGACGGCCAGCTCACCGACGGGCTCGGCAACACAGTCGACTTCAAGAACACCATCGTCATCATGACTTCCAACATCGGCGCCAAACACCTGCAGAAGCGCGAGGGCCTCGGCTTCCAGAGCAGCAAGGAAGACATGATCCTGGACAAAATGGAGGAACTGGTCAAGGGCGAGGTCAAGCGCACCTTCAATCCCGAGTTCCTCAACCGTCTGGACGAGATCATTATCTTCACCTCGCTCACCAACGCCGACCTCATGCTCATCATGGAGCTGCTTGTACAGCAGATGAACGCCAACCTGGTCCATAAATCCATCACACTTAGTGTCACCGACGACGCCAAGCAGTGGATTCTGGAAAAGACATCGTCCGAGCGAACCTACGGCGCGCGTCCCCTTCGCAGAGCGTTGCAACGCTTCGTCGAAGACCCGCTCTCCGAGGCCCTCATCGCCGGCGGCATCGTGCAACGGCCCGCCTTCCTCGAGGTCTATATGGAGAACAACCAGCTCTACTACCGCACCATCTCTCCGGACGGCTCGGACGATGGCGACGAAAAATCCGCAGGCCTCGCACTCACCACGGCCTGACGACAGTTATCGATACCAGGGTGCCCCATTCATGACGGCCTTATCGTCATGGGTGGGGTGTCAATTTTCCTCCCGAATCCAGCTTCCGCACCCAACCTCCAATCTGCTATCGTGTCTGCGACATCATGCGCGCACAATCCCTCACTCTCTCGCTCGCCCTCCTGCTGACGCCGATCCTCGCCCAATCCCCCGCGCCCCAAACCGCTCAGCCCGCCACGCCCCAACCTTCCCCAGTCGCCGGCCAGCCCACAGCCGCACGCCCCCCCAACGACCACCAGCACATGATGGATCTTCTCGGCATCACCGCGCTGCGTCCCGGAGTCGCCCAGAACGGCCAGGGCCCGCATCCCGTCAACTGGGACGAGTCGAAGGCGAATCCCTGGCCCAACCTCCCCGACCCACTGGTCTTCAATAACGGCAAGCCCGTCAAATCCGCCAAGGATTGGACCACCAAGCGCCGTCCTGAGCTGGTCGAACTCTTCGATAACGACATCGTTGGCCGCGTACCCGCCAATCTTCCCGCCGTCCACTGGGAGGTCGTCTCCACCACACCCGGCTCCGAGGACGGAATCGCCACCATCACCAAGCGCCTCATGGGCCACGTCGACAACTCCGCCTACCCGGCAATTACGGTCAATATCGAAGTCGACCTCATCCTCCCCGCAGCCGCAACCAGGCCCGTTCCCGCCGTCGTTGAGCTCACCTTCGACCGCCCACTCGGCTCCCCTCCGCCGCCGCCACGCCCCGCTCGCCCGGCCCCACCCGCCGCCGCAACACCACCCGCCGGTACACCTGTCCCCGCACGCTCTTTGTTAGCCGGCAGCAGCGCCGCTCCGGCTGGCCCCTCCCTCAAACAGCAGACCCTCGCCAAGGGCTGGGCCTTCGCTCTGCTCTATCCCACCACCTACCAGTCCGATGGCAGCGGCGGACTCACCTCCGGAATCATCGGCCTCGTCAACCACGGCCAGCTACGCAAGCTCGACGACTGGGGTGCGCTGCGCGCCTGGGCATGGGGAGCCTCGCGCCTCGTCGATTACTTTCAGACCGATCCCTCGATCGACGCGCACCACCTCGCCATCGAGGGCCACTCCCGCTTCGGCAAGGCCGCCCTGGTCACCATGGCCTACGAACCGCGCTACACCGTCGCCTACATCAACTCCTCCGGCGCAGGCGGAGCCTCGCTCGCACGCCGCCGCTTCGGCGAGCAGTACGAAAACATCGCCGGTGGCGAGGCCTACTGGATGGATGGCAACTATATTAAGTACGCCGAAGCCGAACCCAAGCAACTCACCCCGGCAGACATGCCCGTGGACATGCATGAGCTCATCGCCCTCTGCGCCCCACGCCCCGTATTCATCGGCGGTGGCACCCTCGAAGGCGGAGACGGCTGGGCCGACGTTCGCGGCACCTACATCGCCGAGTTCGCCGCAGGTCCCGTCTACAAGCTCCTCGGCAAAAAGCCGCTCTCCGACGACTCCGGCCCCATCAAGCAGTTCCCCGCCGTCGGCACTGCGGTCGTCGCCGGAGACCTCGCCTTCCGCCAGCATCCCTACGGCCACAACGCGCAGCCCAACTTCGCCACCTTCCTCACCTGGGCCAGCCGCTACATGACCCCCGCCAAGTAGCCGCACATACTGGGTGCCCCATTCATGACGGCTTCATCGTCATGGGTGGGGTATCGTTCGAGGTAGGGAACGACCGTCTTTCGTTCGTGTCGAATTCTTACGCATTAATCGAAGGAAGACACCATACCGGAAGGGCACGGCTTCAGCCGTGCCAGACAACAGTCGCGCCGAAGTCGCTTCCACTCTGCCGAAGGCCGGAGTGCAGGCGCAGCCGGAACGACAGAATTGATCTTGTCCTCCTGCCCCATCCATCACACACGTTGCGATGAGTAAGTTAATTAATCCGCCCTTCGTGCTAACATTTCCCCAATGCACACAGGCACCCGATGACTTCCCACTTCTTCGTACTCTGGCTCGCCCTCTTCACCGCGCAGGCAACCACACCAGCCACCCAACCAACCGCGACTGCCCCCAGCCAGGCCCCGCCCACCGAATCATCCAACCCAAATACCAACTTCTCAGATTTGTTTGACGCCGTCAGCGACCTTATCCCGCCCAAGATCCTCTATCAGCCCCCACCGAAGTATAGTGAAATTGCGCGACAACAGAAAATCAACGGGATTGCGACCGTTTCCCTCATCATTAACGTGAAGGGCCGTCCCGAGAACGTACATATTACGAAGTCCATCGCAGACACAGTCGATCCGAAGCAGCAAGCTGCTGCCCTCTCACTCAATCAGGCAGTAGTTGACGCGGTGAAGAAATACAAATTCTCGCCTGCCATGAAAGATGGCAAACCCGTCGCCGTCTATCTGAACGTCGAGGTCAACTTTGAAATCCACTAAGCCCGCCGGGTGCCCCTTCCTCGACGCGCAGCCCTATCGCGCGACAGGGTGGTGGTATCGTTCGCGATAGCGAACGACCGTCTTTTCTTCATCTCCGCCAATAAGGGCCCGCTCCCCTCCCCTGCCAAAGCTGCTAAACTGAAGATTCGCAGCGTTCCGCGCGCACGCGGTACCCGTAAATCAAATCTCTGCGACACACGAAGGAGAGCGACATGGCAGTCCCATCCTCCAACAGCACTCCCAACGGCAGCATCGGCGCCACCACCCTTCGCCTCAAGCTCGGCCTGGCCGAGATGCTCAAGGGCGGCGTCATCATGGACGTCATGAACGTTGAGCAGGCGCGCATCGCCGAGCAGGCCGGCGCCATCTCCGTCATGGCGCTGGAGCGCGTTCCCGCCATGATCCGGGCCGAGGGCGGAGTCGCCCGCATGGCCAGCCCCAAACTCATCCGCCAGATCATGGCCGCCGTCACCATCCCCGTCATGGCCAAGGCCCGCATCGGCCACTTCGCAGAAGCGCAGGTGCTGCAGCATCTCGGCGTCGACTTCATCGACGAGTCCGAGGTCCTCACTCCCGCCGACGAGACCTACCACATCGACAAGCACGCCTTCACCACGCCCTTCGTCTGCGGAGCGCGTAACCTCGGTGAAGCACTGCGCCGCATCGCCGAGGGCGCGGCCATGATCCGTACCAAAGGCGAACCAGGCACGGGCGACGTCGTCCACGCTGTGCAGCACATGCGCCAGATCGTGCGCGAAATTAAAGCGCTTACAGTCCTCGACGATCAGGAACTCTACAACGCGGCCAAGGTTCATGGTGCGCCGTATGAACTGGTCCGCATGGTCGCGAAATCCGGCAAGCTGCCCGTCCCCAACTTCTCCGCCGGCGGTATCGCCACGCCCGCAGACGCGGCGCTGATGATGCAGCTCGGCGCGGAGAGCGTCTTCGTCGGCTCCGGCATCTTCATGAAGGAACGGGCCACTCCGCTCGATGTCGAACTCTGGACCAAGCAGGACGCCGCCGTCGGCCTGTGCACGCCCAAGGACATTGACCAGCCGCGCAATCCCGAGGAGCGCGCCGAGGCCGTATCCCGCGCCAAGGCCATCGTCATCGCCACCACTCACTTCAACGATGCCAAAATCGTCGCCGACGCCAGCGAAGCCGTCACCGGAACCATGAAAGGCCTCGCCGCCGCCGCCATCGACGAGCACGACCTCATGCAAACCCGCGGCTGGTAGTGCTTGCCGCACGGACATACGCGCTTCGAACTAAGTAGTCCCTGCATATAGCGATGCTTCACGCCCGCTTCCGCTTCGCCTGTAACTCCTGCAACATTCCCTGCCGTAGCACTGCATTCAGCCGCGACTGGTAGCCCTCAGTTCCCTGTGAGCGCAGCCATGCCAGGATGTCCGCGTCGATGCGCAGTGTTACCTGCTTCTTCACAGGACGGTAAAATGGATTGCGCACCGCGTTCTTCCAGAACTTCTCTGTCAGCTCCGGTATATCTGAGAAGTCGATCTCGCTGTCCGGCCTCTTCGCCAGCTCCGCCAGCTCGCGCTTTCGCTCCTCACTGATTCGGGACTCGCCCCACGCTCTCCTAACAATTTTTCCCATATCGTCTGCGCTCCTTTCTTGTAGCCCTCCGGGCCGAGATGATTCGTATCACTTCGTCGGAGTTATATTCCGTAACCGTATGCGCCACTTGCAGGACAACGACATCTCCGACAATGCCGAGTGTCTGCCATCGCTGCTCGCCATCTACAACGCGATCCTGCTCAACCACAGTATAGGGATCGTAAAAGACCTCGATGGCATCGTCGAAGTCGATCCCATGCTTCCTTAGGTTGCTCTCGGCCTTCGCCTCGTCCCACTCGAATAGGATCATGCCTGTCACTATTATACTTTATTTCTGTAGCTACATAAATAAACGCCAATCAGCGGAATAATCTGTCCCGGCCCTCGAAATTTCAAACCAAGTAAAATTACACTCATCATGCCCATCCGTCTCCGCTTGCAACGTCTCTCCCTGCTGTTACTCCTTGTTCTCTGCCTCCCTCTCACCGCTCATGCCGACGAGGCATCCCATCATGCCAAGGCTGCTCAGATGGTCGAACTGCTGCATACCGAGCGCATGGTGCAGCAGAATACCGCAACCATTCTGAAGCAAATCTCCGATGCGGCGGAGCAGGAGATCGGTGCCAACCCCACGCCGCAGAACAAGATGCACCTCGCAGAATTTGAGAAGAAAGCTTCTCAGTTGATCGACGCCCAGGTGGGCTGGAAGGCGCTGCAGCCGGCACTCATCGACCTCTACGCTCAAACCTTCACCGAGCAGGAGCTGGACGCGATCATCGCCTTCTATAAGACCCCCGCGGGAATCGCCCTGCTCGATAAAATGCCTGCCATCAACGACCAGATCGAGCAGCTTGCCAAGTCCAAGTTGACCATCCTGCAGCCTCAAATCAGGCAGGCGCTCGAAGACTTCCGCAAGACTCTTGCCCCGGCCCCCTCCGCAACAACGCCAGCCGCCTCGCCGGCGCCGCCCGTGAGCAAGTCAAAATGAGTCCCGCGCACCAGCCTCTGCTCATCGGCGTCCTCGCCCTGCAGGGTGCCTACGACGCACACGTCCGCGCACTCGCCGCTCTCGGCGCAACCTCGCGACTTGTCCGTCTCCCGTTGGACCTCCATGGCCTCGACGGTCTCATTTTGCCTGGCGGCGAATCCACCACCATGCTCCACTTCCTCGACCGCAACGGCTTCTTCGAGGTACTGCAAACCTACGTCAAGTCCACCCCCACCTTCGGCACATGCGCCGGCGCCATTCTGTTGGCCACCCGCGTCGAAGGCCCCGCCCAGCGTTCACTCGGCGCACTGGACATCACGGTGGAGCGCAACGCCTACGGCCGCCAGAACGACTCCTCCATCCTCACCGTTCCCACCTCGCTCGGCGACCCGCCGCTGGAGATGGTCTTTATCCGCGCCCCGCGCATCACCCGCACCGGCACCACGGTCGTGACCCTCGCCTCTCGCGACGACTTCCCCACCCTGGTTCGCTCTGGTCTCATCCTGGCCGCCACCTTCCACCCGGAGCTCTCCGCCGACCATCGCGTCCACCAGCTCTTCCTCAACATCGTCCGCCAGAACCAGGTAGACGCCGCCCGCAAACGACCCTGAAGGTCCGCCATCCCCTTACGCCTTCGGCACAATGAGTCCTCGTACGCCTCCCAGCCACACCGCCAGCCCAACCAGCTCAGCGCACAACATCCACTCAAACGCGATTCCGAAGACACTGCTTCGCCCGCCCGCATGCATCGCCACCACTACCAGGGCAATCATCAGCACCGCCATACTGATCCTCATCGCCATCAACCCGTAGCGCGCGGGCATCGCCGCAATCTCTCTTCGCGTAGGCACCTGTAAAGCCACCCGCGCCGCGAACTCCGCGGAAACCGTCACCTCGGGCACTCGCTCCAGCGCTCGAGTCACGCGCTCTTCCAATGCATCTATTCCAGACCTCATCCGTTGCTCGTGCATGGCACCTCCTTTTCCGGTGTTCCATCATCCTCACTTCGCCGTGCTGCAATCCCGTCGCGCAACTTCCTGCGTCCCCGATGCAAATGCGTTCGCACAGTGCCAATGGGAAACCCCAGCGCCAGGGCAATCTGCTCATACGTCCGCTCCTCCTGATGATAGAGCACGAGCACCGCGCGCTCCACCTGGCTCAGCCGTTGCATCTGCTCCTCGACCACCAACTGAAACTCGTGCTCTTCCATCAACTCTTCCGCGTTGCGTCCAGGATGCGGCAACCGCTCCTCCCACGCGCTCGTCTCGTCGGAGATCGACACCAGCGACTGCGCATCCCTTCGCCGCCGCTTCCACTCATCCTGCGCCACATTCACCGCAATGCGGTATAGATAGGTCGTCACCAGCGCCTCTCCGCGAAAGCCGGGCAGCGCGCGATACAGTCGAAAAAACACCTCCTGGGCCAGGTCGTCCAGGTGTTCGCGGCTTCCTGTCAGCCGCAGCAGCGTGCGAAAGACCATCGCCTGGTGCTCGCGTACAATCTCTTCGAAGCTGGTGTCGGTTGCCAAGCAGAGTTAGACCTCGGGCCGCAGCGAAAGTTTCACGCGCCGCAGTGAAACTCTGCGCCGCCCCGTCAGTCTAACGCGGGCAGGAAAGGGAGGAAATCATCATGGGAGCATATTCCGCAATATCGGATGCATCAATCATCGTTCCGCTCGGAGCCTTCTTAGTCGCTATCGTCGCAATCGTCTCCGGAATCGTGGGCCAGGCACACGCGCGCCGTATCAAGGCCGAGCAGCGTATGGCGATGGTGCAGCGCGGCATGACTGCCGAACAGATCGACCTCTTGCTACGCCCCAGCAAAGAGGACGGCGAGGAAGTAGTGAAGACCAAGGACCCGCTGCGCAGCCTCGCCATCGCCCGTCGCGCCGGCGTCGTTCTCGTCTCCATCGGCGTCGGCCTCATCGTCTTCGGCTTCGTGCTAGCCGCAATTCTTGATGTCCGCGCGGTTCTCGCCGTCTCTGCCTGCGGCCTCCCCCCCCTCGCCATCGGTATTGGCTTCTTCGTCGACTACGCCCTGCAGAAGCGCGAACTCACCCGCTTCGGCCTCGAAGTCGGAGCCGAGCCACCTCCAAACAACCGGCCAAGTTAGTGGCCTCAGTACTCATCCCGATAGACCACCCTGCGCCGCCTCGGAGTCAGGAACCCGAACAGCAGATGCAGCACCGCCAGCGCCAGCGCACCCAGAAACGCTGCCCCAAACGTCTCCACCCGGAATCCGGGAACAAAGTCGCTGGCAAACTTCAGCACCACCGCGTTGATCACCAGGAAGAACAGTCCAAAGGTCAGGATCCCCAGCGGCAGCGTAATGATCTTCAACAGCAGCCCGAAGGTCGCGTTGAACAGCCCGATCACCACCACCGCAATCATCGCCGAGATCGCATCACTCACCACAAATCCGCTCACGTACCGTGACACAATCCACAGCGCCAGCGCGTTCAGAATCCATTGCAACAGCATCCGCACCATAGGCCACCCCTTTCCCTCGCTTGTCCCAATACTCCCAGCATATCCGACTCACCAGTTGTTTTTGCAGTCTCTCGTTTCACAATTCTTCGACCCGCGCATTCACACCGCGAGTATCATTGTCTCCAACTGGTTTTCCCCAGACGGAGCTACAATGTCGCCTGCGCGCATTGCCCTGTTGACCACACTCCTTGCCGCAGTCCCCCTCCATCTGCCTGCCCAGCAGCCGCCCAATTCCTCACCCGCGGCCACCCAGCCATCCGCAACACCCGCAAATAATTCCAATCGCTCCATCGCCACCCTCCGCGCCACCGCGCGCCTGGTCGTCCTCGACGTGGTCGTCACCGATGGCAATGGAAACCCGGTTCAAGGCCTCAAGCCATCCGACTTTACCCTCTCCGAAGACGGTGTCCCACAGAACTTCGCCAGCTTCAGCGAGCATCAAGCGTCAGATAGCAACACCGCCGCGACGCAACCTTCGCTGCCGCCCAACACCTTCACCGTGCAACCGCCACTCACCGAAGAGGGCACCGAGACTGTCATCGTCCTGGACAATCTTCACTATCCCAACTATCCACTTGTACGCAACGATGTTCTGGCCTTCATGAAGACCGTCGCGCCGGGTAACCCCATCGCCATCCTCCGAATGGATTGGCGGGGGATGCACCTCGTCCAGGGCTTCACCACCGACCCGCAACGCCTTCAGGATGCTGTCGCCAGCAATCGCTGGTTGCCTCCGATACCACCCTTTACAAGCCCCTTTACACATCCACCGTGCATACTTCCTTACAAAGGAGTCATCAACCCATACCAGCGCTTGGCCCGTTATCTCTCCGCAGTCCCTGGACGAATCAATCTTGCCTGGGTCACCGACGAAGGAATGCCCGACCGCTTTCGAGGGAACGATTACCCAGACCTCACCAACATGGTTCGCAACCTCAATGGATCGACGAATGTACTCCGGCTCAGCCGCGTTGTTCCCTACGCCATCAAAGCCGGTGGGTACATCGGCGGCATCTTGCAACCACTTCCGGTTCCTGACATACCACTACCGGTGATTATTGCCGACTCGCACGCAGACCCTTTCCCGACAGATTGCCCACTCTTCCCTGCCGCGCAAGGCGGTCTCCTCTCCAATCAGGCAATGGCGGATATAGCTGCAGCCGCAGGCGGCCACGCGTTCTTCGACGGTGCAGACAAGGCGTTGGCCCAGGTCATGGCACTGGGTTCCAACTACTACACACTCTCCTATGTGCCCACCAATACAAATTGGAACGGCGCATTTCGAAAGATCGCGATCAACGTCAGCGGAATTAAAGAAACAGGTCAGTCCAGGTTCGGGTGGTCGGCCTACAGCCAGCCGAATGTGGTCTACCGCAACGGCTACTACGCGCGCACCAAGCCCGATCCAGCCTCTGTATCCGGCTCCACAACCTTCGGAATGGAAACCACCGCGTCCCCAGTGAGCCAACCCGTCGCAGCCTCATCGCCCGGCATCGCCCCTATCGCCGCCTCCTCGCCCAACATCATCCCGCATATCCCCTCACCCATGGAAGCAGCAATGGGCTTCGGTACTCTCACGCCCAATCAGGTTGACTTCACCATCGTCGTCACCCCTTCATTGCAGATCGAGAAGCCCAAATCCGCCCCGCCCTCCGCCAAAGACAACTTCCTCGCCGATTCATTCCACAACGCCCCTTATCGCAACTACAAGGTCCACTACTGGATCGACCCGAAGGGCCTCAAGTTTTCACGAATTGCTAACGGCTCCTATCGCGACGATCTTCAGTTCGTCGCCATCATCTACCGCGACGACGGCTTCGTCGCTAACTCCGTCTCCATCACCGCGCACATACAAGCCTCAGCCAACGACCTCGAAAATCTTATGGCTACCGGCGTCACCTTCGACCAGACCATCGCCATGCCCATTGCGGACAATGCGATGGCGGAAAACTATTTCCTCCGTGCGGGTGTCAGTGAGACATCCACCGGCCACATCGGAGCCCTCGAACTCCCCGCCGACTGGATCAAGTTACCGCCCCAACCCGCAGCCAATAACGCCGCCACCAATCCCGCCCCCCCCACCGCTCCCTCGCAATAATTTTTCCCACAGTGGCCACATCCGGCCAATCCGAGTAATCTCTACTCATCGCGCGCGTGTGTGAGGGGACCCATGCCGATCACCATCCCACCCCCCGATGTCGAACGCCGCCCCCGCCGCTCCGGTGAGGACGACGGAGGCCACGGTCGCCGTCCGCCCAACAACCGCGACCTCAAGCGCACCGGTGGCGGAGGCGACAACGACAACTGGGGCAACCGGCCCGGTCGCCCGCGCCGTGCCGGCCAACGCCTCATCACCTATCGCCTCGGCCTCTTCTTTGCCCTCGGCGCTGTCTTCCTCTTCTTCACTGGCCTGGTCAGCGTCTTCTCCGTCACCCAGGCCGCCGGCCGCCTCGACATTTACAACCGCAACCTCAACACATGGCTGCCCACCGCCATCCCGCCGGTTCTATGGCTCAACACAGCCATCCTGCTGCTCAGCTCCGTCACCGTAGAGTTCGCCCGCCGCCACATGTTCCACTCCATCGACGCCATGGAGGAGTGGTTCGGTCTGGGCAAGCCCACCTCACGCCGCGCCCTGCCCTGGCTGCTGGCTACCCTCTTCCTGGGCTCGCTCTTCCTTGCCGGCCAGGTCCTCGCATGGAGTCAGCTCACGCTCCAGGGACTCAGCTTCCAGGCCAGCGGCAACGGAGGTCACTCCTTTTACATCCTCACCTGTGCCCACGCCGTCCATCTCGTCGCCGGCATCCTCAGCCTGGTGGCCGCCGTCGTCGGCCTTGTCGCCTTCAGGAGCGTCGAAGATCGCCAGATCCTGGTCGATTGCGCAGCCTGGTACTGGCACGCCATGACCGCCCTCTGGCTCTGCCTCTTCACCCTGCTCGCCATCCGCTAACCAGAATGGCGAGTGTCCACCATTTGACTCACCACAAAACGTCGGGTGCCCCATCCTTCCGCAGACTCATCGCGGAAGGGTGGGAGATCACGAAACTCCCTCCGCGCGCCGCGGCCAGCCGCTTCCACCTATCGTTTCTTTGCCGACGGACCTTTCGCAGGCCCCTTCTTCGCGCTCTTCGTAGACGCTTTTCCCGCCGCCTTCCCCGTGCTCTTCGCCCCAGGCTTAGCCTTCGTCTTCACGGCTACCTTGCCCCCACTCTTAGCGGCAGCCTTCGGCTTCGCCTTCACAGGCACAGCTTTCGCCGCAGCCTTCTTCACAGGAATCGCCTTCGCTGCAACCTTCTTTACGGAAACCTGCTTCGCGGCTTCAACCTTCTTCAGCGGAATCTGCTTCGCGGCAGTCTTAGCCGGAGTAGCCTTCTTCTGCTCAGCCACCTTCGGCACAATAGCCTTCTTCACCGGTGCCTTTACCGCAGCCGTCTTTGCCACGGCAGTCTTGGCAGGCGCCGCCTGTTTCACCGGTACGGCGGCCTTCGCCGCAGGCGCAGCCTTTTTCTCCAATGCCTTCACCCCGGCACTCTTGGCCGCCTCAGTCTTGGCACCATCAGCCTTGGCCGCCTTAACCCCGGTCGCCGCATCCGCAAATTCGTCGGACGCTGCAGCTACGTCACCCAGCGATCCAGCCTCTTCCAATCCCTCTCCGTCCTCCGCCAAACCCTCATCCGATTCGGCCTTCTTGCGCGCCTTCGACGCCTTTGCGTCTTTCTTCGACGCCCGAGCGCGCCGCTGGTGTACCGCGGGTGGCGGAGCGGGCGGCGAGTACGGTTCCAGATACGCCTTCATCTCCTCCACCGTCCCCAACTGTCCGTCCATCAGCTCGAAGAATAGTTTCTCCACCAGTTCGTCGAAGCCGGCCAGCTCCGGAACAATCCGCATCTCCTGCATCTGAGCGTACGGAATCCGCAACCGCGCCTGCGGCCACTCCTTATAAAAGCTCTGGAACTTCGCCTGCAACACCGCGTTCTTGGTGGAGTAAGCAACCCACAACACGGCCTCCGGTCGCGCTCCCATCAGCAGTTTCCAGGACTGCGATGGCTTCGCCACCTGCTTCGACCCCAACTCCGCCGCAAACCGCTTCGCTTCGCCCTCCAGGGCATCAATCTCAGCCACAAACGCCTTGCGCGGGAAGCTCTTCTTCAAGGCCTTCACATCCTTGGCCGCCATCTTCGCCGTCAACAACGGAAACTGGGCCGCTGACGCATCCGCAACAATGCCCTGCATCTGTAACTGCATCTGCGCCTCGCGCAGCTTCTCCAACTCAGCCGCATTCGCCTTGGCCGAGCCCCACCCTGGAACCATTCGCTTCATCCAACCCTCATGCTCCAGCCCTCGCATCACCCGTAGCGGGTCTTCCTCATGCACAATCTCTTCCGCCTCATACCCGCGATGGAAGCTTTGCAGCGCGGAGATACTTCCCTCGGCCTTCCCTGTCTCGTAGCGCACCTGGGTCTTTTCTTCCATCTGCCAACCCAGCCGCGCCTTGAACCTGGCCGCCCGGATCATCCGCACCGGCTCCTCGATAAACCCGTAGTTGCTGGCCAGCCGCAGCTCCCGGTTCTCGATGTCCGCCACCCCATTCAACGGGTCCATCAGCAGCCCATACGACCCCTCGTTCAGCGACAGAGCCATGGCGTTCGCGGTAAAGTCACGGCGCCGGAGGTCCTCCAGGATCGTCGCAGCCTTCATCACCGGCTTGCCAGGCTTTGGATACTGGACAGAGAGAGTACTCCCTACCTCCATCCGTACGTTGCCCGAAAATCGGACAAACAGCATCTGGGACGGTTCCATCTCGCCGTCGATAACGAATCCGGATTTCTGTAAATCTTTCTTCAGTTTGAGAGCATTTCCTTGAACTGCTACATCCAGGTCACGGACGGGCGAGCCACTGGTCAGGTCGCGCACCGCTCCACCCACCAGAAACACCGTCAAACCCTTGGCGCGGGCAATCTCTCGTACCTTGGAAAGTGCTAGCTTTTGAGCCGGGGATAGACGGTTTTCAAGTAGATAGATGTAATCGGCCATACGCGTGCACACTCTCCATCCGGCAGCAGCCGGGTCACTTCAACCGATCTGAACGCTTGTCGCTCTGGCCTGAACTAGGGTCTCTGCTCGGACCTGTCCAGGGATGAACCTCGGGTCAGAATCCCGCTCGAAAATCTGACCTAAACTACAGCGAATCAGTCGTTTACAT
>DATKGA010000110.1:0-6140 GCA_035510935.1 Acidobacteriaceae bacterium | reverse complement strand
GTGCGCCAGCAGCACTACGGGCTCCTCCCGATGATTCACCACATTGTCCACCAGGCAGGTGTGGTCGTTCAGGATGTGCGCTATGTAATTGTCATAGGGGATGTCCGTCGCGGTCACTATCACGAACTCGTTCCACGCGATCCCGTCACCAAAGCGAATGCTCTTTACGCGCCCGCGGGCAATCTGAGTTCGCACAGTGGCCCCGTGCCACATTCCCGGCATGGTGATGTCGTCGATATAGCGCGCCCGCCCCAGGACCTTCTCCGGCCCTTCCTTGCGCAGTACCGAACGTCCAATCAACTTCTCTGTCGTCATGGGCAGAAGGTTCAATCCGTCGTTCGCAATTCATAAGCATAACGCGATTTGCTCTGTCCGCTGTCTCGTACACTTCTAATAAGTTTTTTATAATTAGATAGATGGCGGAGAGTGGGGGATTCGAACCCCCGGTAGAGGTGTTAGCCCCTACAACGGTTTAGCAAACCGCCGCCTTCAGCCACTCGGCCAACTCTCCAGCCTCCCCGCAACTCCACTCCAAGCAAGCGCCGGGATGAGTCCCGATTATAGTGCAGTTTCCCGCGCTGTGTGTCATGCAGGATGCGTTCCACGCGGTTTTCATGCATTCAGAAGCTCACACAGGCAGTTTGCCAGACTGCGACTTCTCGCCTGCTTCAGGTAGATTCTCCTCTACAGGAATTAATTTCCGGAGGTTGGCGCGTGGGCAAACCCAACAACAAAATGCGACTGCTGCCGCTCGTTGCTGCCACCTATTTCATGGTCGCCGGCGGCCCATATGGCCTGGAAGACATCCTCGGCGACGCGGGTTACGGCCGGGCCCTCCTCATCCTTCTTCTCATCCCGATCGTCTGGAGCCTGCCCACCGCGCTCATGGTGGGCGAACTCGCCTCCGCGCTGCCCGAAGAGGGAGGCTACTACTGCTGGGTGCGCCGCGCCCTCGGTCCCTTCTGGGGATTTCAGGAGGCCTGGCTCTCGCTCGTCGCCAGCATCTTTGACATGGCCATCTATCCCGTTATCTTCGTCCTTTACCTCTCTCGTGTCGCTCCCGCGCTCACCGCCGGAGCACGCGGCACGCTCTGGGAACTGGCTGTGATATTGGCCTGTGCGGCATGGAACCTGCGCGGTGCCAAGTCCGTTGGCGAGGGCTCCATCGGTTTCTTCGCCGTCCTGCTCGCACCCTTCGTCGTTCTGGTCACTATCGGCTTATGGAATGGTCTGTTCAGCCACGCTACCGGGCTGCTCACCCTCGGCGACCACCTGCGGCACTCGCTCACACTGCTCAAAGCTCCGGTTGCCGCTCCCTCCCTTGCCGGCGCCGTCTCCATCGCACTATGGAACTACATGGGATGGGACAACGCCTCCACCATCGCCCAGGAGGTGCAGGACCCGCAGCGCAACTATCCCCGCGCCATGCTGCTCTCCGCCGCGCTGGTCGCTGCTACCTATATTGTCCCGCTCGCTGCCGTCGCCATCAGCGGCATCCCCGCCGGTCAGTTCACCACCGGCGCGTGGACCGACGCCGCACGCCAGGTCGCTGGCCCTGGCCGCTTCGGGACCATCCTTGCCCTCGCTGTGGTGTTGGGAGGAATGCTCAATGGCACCGGAATGTTCAATGCCCTCATGCTCAGCTATGCGCGAGTGCCTTACGCACTGGCCAAAGACGGGCTGATGCCGCGCTTCCTCACCCGAACGACCCAGTCCAGCCCCGCCCGCGCCCCAGTCCCATGGGCCTGTGTCCTGCTCTGCGCCGCTGCCTGGGCCCTGGCGCTTGGCCTCTCTTTCGAGCGCCTCATCTCCATCGATCTCGTCCTTTATGGCGCCTCGCTGCTGCTGGAATTCGTCGCCCTGGTCGTGCTCCGTCTGCGCGAACCCGCCCTGGCCCGCCCGTTCCGCATTCCAGGCGGGTTAACTGCGGCGGTTCTGGCCGGCGTCGGCCCTGCCCTGCTCATTGCCTTCGCCCTGATTGCTGCCCGAAATCAGCGTGTAGGCCCGCTTCCCGCCCTCACCTTTGCCGCCCTGGTTGCTGCCGTCGGCCCACTGGCCTACCGCTTGGCCCGCCTCGCCTTATCGCGCCAATCCCCACCCCGGGTTCTATCGCCAAGATAACTCTGGCGTGTTGTGCTGTCATGGTGGTACATTTCCTTTCTCTAAGCAAATCGGTCGCAGGCAGCCGGGTACGGCTGAGGCCTGCCAGACGTAAAAAAAGACTTTCGCGAATTTGGATTTTTCTATATGCTTCTTCTGGCTCCGCAATACAAAGGATTCCCCCAATGAAACTTTGCTTGAAGATTTTCGTTGTCGCCATAGTCGCCGCGTTCACCTATTCCCTGATCGGCTGTGCGGCCCCCACTGGTTTCAGCTATCAGAACGTCGGCATCACATTGACCGAATACTGCACCTATAGCTGCTCGCAGATAATCTCTGATCCGAATATCCCGTATGCTTGGGAGATCGGGCAGATTGAATACTTCTTTACCGCGACCGCCCAGAATGCTCCGCCAAACTTCACCTGGGCCCTCTATCCGACGGAGAACCTCACAGAGCCTGCCCCGTACCCAACTGGGTCAAGCGCCACTGGCGTCGGCGAGAATTCGCTCGGACCCACGGACGGCTATTTTGATTCGAATTCTAAAAGCGGAAACACCGTCATCTACTGGACGGCTTCCCCGCCTATCTTTAGTGGCGCGGCCCTGCAACAGGCAGAGAACTTTCAGTACACCACCGCCTACACCCAGCAGACACTATCGGTACAAGGGGTGCCGAGTATTACAACCGTCAATGGGACGGCGACTGGAATTCCGCAGGGCGATGTATTGCTGGCTGTCTCGGTACCTAGCAGTGCCAACGATCCAACCAAGACATACACCTACTACCAGTTGATGGAGATTACAGGCGGTCTCAACGTCTACCTGTCGCCCACCACACCCACCAACCCATCGGGGCTCACTGACTCCGTTGTGACCGTTCCTCGTGGAACCTCGTTCCAGTTCTATGGTGGCGCTGTTGGCAATTCGCCCTGCGGTACCACAGCCGCATGCGCCTTGCAGGCAACTGGGTATCAGACCATCAATAGTATCGACAACACAGTCATATGGGAGGTCGGCGCGTCCCCTTCCACGGCCGTCGTCGGTGGCAATTCCACTTACGGCACCATCAGCACTTCCGGCCTGTACACCGCTCCGGCTACCATTCCTTCGGGAACTATATGCGTCGTCATGGCCGCCCACGCGAACCTGGCCAAGACCTTAAACGCGTACCTCACCGTCAATTAGAGCCAGTTTGCCTTAGGCTTCACGATCTTCAACCAATGAAAGGGCCGCTCACACAGGTGGCCCTTTCCGCTTGAGTGCATCGTTGCAATCCAGCACGCTTCGCAGATCGCCCGCGGGGTCGGATCCATCCCCTCCGCGCATGCGCTCCGCCTCTCCCATCCATCCTCCCCCGCCGCAAGTCCAGCCTCCCCGCGGCAAGTTTATAATCAGACCCATGAAAGCCCATGTCTACGTCACGTTGAAGCGCACTGTCCTCGACGCCCAGGGCCAGACCGTCGCCGGAGCACTCCGCCGCATGGGTTTGCATGGGGTCGCGGACGTCCGCCAGGGAAAGTACTTCCTTCTCACCCTCGAAGACGCGCTTGCCTCCAACCCGTCTGCGGCCCAGCTTGAAGTCGAGCGCATCGCGCGCGAGGTCCTCACCAACCCCGTCATCGAAGAGTTCACCCTGCGACTCGAACCCTGAACTTCCACACAGCACAACGCGCCGGCGCACCTAGCCTTCCGCCGCCCCTCCTGAAGGATGCTACGCTCAAAGATTGGGAGTCAGATCAAGTTGAGCACAATTACCCCTAACCCTGCAGCCGGCAAAGGCAGCCGATTCCTGCGCGCCTGCCTACGCCAGCCCGTCGATCGCACCCCCGTCTGGTTTCTGCGCCAGGCCGGCCGCTACATGCCGGAGTACCGCGCCGTCCGCAGCCACCACAGCCTGCTCGACATCTGCCGAACTCCTGAGATCGCCGCCGAGGTCACCATCACCGCCGCCGAGCGACTCCGTGTCGATGCCGCCATCATCTTTGCCGACCTCCTGCTGCCCCTCACCCCCATGGGCCTCGACTTCGAATTCGTCGCCGACGAGGGCCCCCGCGTCCACGCCCCCATCCGCTCCGCCGATCAGGCCCGTGCCCTCCGCACCGACCAGACGGAAGATTTGTTGTACGTCGCCCGCGCCATCGAAAAGGTCGCCGCCCACTTCGCGTCACCTCTTAGTGATGGAGACCAGCTCGGCATCATCGGCTTCTGCGGCGCGCCCTTCACCCTCGCCAGCTACATGATCGAAGGCGGTAGCTCCCGCAACTACATCGAAACCAAGCGTCTCATGTTCGCTTCGGACCCCACCACATCCACCCACAAATATTGTCATCCTGAGCGAAGCGGAGCGGAGTCGAAGGACCTGCGGTTGGGAAACCTCGATCATCCCGACTCTGACGCATGGCCCATCCTCATGGAAAAACTCGTCACCGTGCTTGCCGACTACGCCGCCCAGCAGGTCGCCGCCGGCGCCGACGTCATTCAGGTCTTCGACTCCTGGGTCGGCGCGCTCTCCGTCTCCGACTATCGCCAGTACGCGCTCGCCCCCGCCACCGACCTCATCGCCCGCATCCGCAACCTCGGCGTCCCCGTCATCTACTTCGGCGTGGACACCGCTTCGCTCCTCCCCGCCATGAGCGAGACCGGCGCGGACGTCATCGGCCTCGACTGGCGAACGCCCCTCGACCAGGCATGGCGCTCCCTCAGCCACGCCGTCGCCGTGCAGGGCAACCTTGACCCCATCGCCCTCTTCGGCCCGCCTGAACTCCTGCACGCCCGCGTCGCAGAGGTCCTGGCCGCCGCCGCAGGACGCCCCGGCCACATCTTCAACCTCGGCCACGGCATCGTCCCCAACACCCCAGTCGAAGCCGTCCTCGCGGTCGTCCGTCAGATTAAAGACGCCCACCCCATCACCCAGCCTTCGGTCCCACTGCGTTCCCCATAGAATAGAACTCAGGAGGATCGCAGCAGACCAGTATGAGCCAGCCCGCAAACGCTAATACCGCCGTCCTCCTCCTCGCCCATGGCACCCCCAATGTCCTCGGCGAGATGGCAGAATACCTCTCCAAAGTCACCGGCGGCCGCGCCCTCCCGCCCCACGTCGTCGCCGAGCTGCAGCACCGCTACGCCCTAATTGGTCTTCGGGATAAGCCCGGCCTCGGCGACACTCACGGCACCCAACCCCCGCCCCTCACCCGTTGGACGCTGGAGCAGGGCCGCCTGCTGGAAGCCGCACTCGCCGCAGCTGGTACAGCGCTCCCGGTCTACGTCGCCATGCGCAACTGGCACCCCTTCATCCCCGATGTGGTCCGCCAAATGCTCGCCGATGGTGTCACCCGCATTCTGGCCATCTGCCTTGCCCCGCAGAACTCCAGCACCAGCACCGGCCTCTACCGCCGCGCACTCGTCGCCGCGCTCGATGCCGAAGCCTCCCGCAACCCCTCCGCGCCAAAGCCAGCCCTCACCTTCATCGATGCCTGGTCCGAGGAACCGGCCCTCATCGCCGCCTTCGCTCAGCGCCTTGTTGACGCCTATCCCGAGGCCTGTAATCAATCCGCCACCGCCCTGCCAGTCCTCTTCACCGCCCACTCCGTTCCCACCCGCACGGTCGTCTCCAGCGAATCCAACCCCACCCCCGACCCCTACCCCGTCGAGGCCAAACGCACGGCAGAGCTCGTCTTTGATTCCGCCGCCCGTCAGCTCCCCACCCTCAAGTCCTGGTTATTTGCCTTCCAAAGCCAGGGCGTCGCCGGAGGCCCCTGGCTCGGCCCCACCGTCGAGGAGACTCTCGCCGACCTCGCCGCCGCGGGCCATCCTGGTGTCGTCCTGCAGCCCATCGGCTTCCTCTCAGACCACGTCGAAATCCTCTACGACATCGACATCGCCTTCACCGAAACCGCCCGCTCCCTCGGCCTTCGCCTCTACCGCCCCGAATCCCTCAACGACTCCCCCCTGCTCACGGCCGCCCTCGTCGACGTTGTTACCTCGAACCTCGTACACTCACCTCGAACCTCGAACCTCGAACCTCGAACCTAGTCCCTT
>DATKGA010000109.1:0-27648 GCA_035510935.1 Acidobacteriaceae bacterium | reverse complement strand
GGCAGGATGGCCAGCGCCTGACCAAAGAGCCGCTGCAAATCACCAACGGCAGCATCCAGCTCCCGCAGCGTCCCGGCCTTGGCGTCGAGATCGACATGCCACAGATCGAGCGCGCACACGCGCTCTACAATACGATGGAACTGGGCGCCCGCGACGATGCACGCGCAATGCAGTTCCTGATGCCGGACTGGAAGTTCAATCCCAAGCGTCCGTGCCTCGTCCGGTAATTTTTCTTCAAAGCCCCGCCGCCGTACCATGGATACAGGAGTATCAAAATGAACGTCACTGGTGAAATGTTGATTGGCGCGCGCGCGGTGCGTGGAACAGAGAGTACATTGCGCGCAGTGAACCCCGCAACCGGCGCGGAGTTGGAGCCGCCCTTTGGCGGAGGCTCCGAAGCAGACGTGGACGCCGCCTGTTTGTTGGCCGAAGCCGCCTTCGATTCATACCGCGCTGTCAGTCTGGAAAAGCGTGCTGCGTTCCTCGAAACGATTGCCCAGGGCATCCTCGATCTCGGCGAGCTATTAATAGAGCGCGTCATCGCGGAGTCTGGACTTCCCCGTGGCCGTGTTGAAGGTGAGCGGGGGCGCACTGTCTTCCAGCTCCGTCTCTTCGCTTCTCTGGCGCGCGAGGGCCGCTGGTTAAACGCCACGCTCGATCCAGCGCTGCCCGACCGCAAGCCTGCGCCGCGCGCCGATCTTCGATC
The DNA here is from genome assembly GCA_035510935.1 of Acidobacteriaceae bacterium. Lineage (GTDB taxonomy): Bacteria > Acidobacteriota > Terriglobia > Terriglobales > Acidobacteriaceae > Edaphobacter. Next base: position 26,942 of record DATKGA010000109.1, on the reverse strand, counting down.
ACAGAAGATTCCCATAGGGCCCGTCGCCGTATTCAGCGCCAGCAACTTCCCCCTCGCCTTTTCCATCGCTGGAGGCGATACCGCTGCTGCGCTTGCCGCGGGCTGCCCGGTGGTCGTAAAGTCGCATTCTTCGCATCTCGGCACCGCCGAACTCGTCGGCCGTGTTATTCAAAAGGCGGTCGCCGATTGCGCGTTGCCGGAAGGCGTCTTCTCACTACTGGTTGGCAGTGGCAGCTCGGTCGGCGAGGCCCTCGTTCAACATCCTGCGATTCGCGCCGTCGGCTTCACCGGATCGCGCAAAGTCGGACGCACTCTGGTCGCGCTGGCGGCTGCTCGCGACGTCCCCATTCCGGTCTACGCCGAGATGAGTAGCATCAATCCCGTATTTCTCCTTCCCTCCGCGCTTGCCCAGCGCGCCGAGGCCATAGCGCAGGGCCTCATCGACTCCGTCACCCTCGGCACCGGCCAGTTCTGCACCAAGCCAGGCATTGTTATCGCCTTGGCGGGAGTGGATTTCGACCGCTTTAAGTATGCGGCGCAAACTTGCGTCCAGGCCAAGTCCGCAACCACCATGCTCAACTCCGGCATTCATCGAGCCTATTGCCACGGAGCAGCGCAGTGGGCACGAGATAGCGGTGTTCGCGCGATCTCTGCCGGTGGAGACCCGCAGCCCGGCTCCTTCGCCGGCCAGCCCATGCTCTTCGCAACCGCCGCACAGCATTTTCTTAACTCTCCAAATCTTTTGGAAGAGGTCTTTGGCCCCGCGGCCCTGCTCATCGAATGCAGCGGCACAGAGGAGTTTCTCGCGGTCGCCGAGTATCTCAATGGCCAATTGACCGCAACCCTCCATCTCGCAGAGCAGGATACCGCGCTTGCCCGCACACTTCTCCCTCTGCTCGAGCGCCGTGCCGGCCGCATCATCGTCAACGGCTTCCCCACCGGCGTCGAAGTATGCTACGCCATGGTGCATGGCGGTCCATCGCCCGCCACCTCCGACAGCCGCGTCACCTCGGTCGGCGCCATGTCCATTGAGCGCTTCCTTCGACCCGTCTGCTACCAGGACCTCCCCGCCGCTCTGTTGCCCGAATCCTTGCAGGACGGGAACCCCCTTCATCTCATTCGTCTCGTCGAAGGCAAGCTTCAACTGCCCTAACTCGCTCCGCCGTCCGTCGTCCGAGGTTCATCGCATGTCCACCCAACCGAAGTTGCGCCCCTTGTACGTGCAGGTCGATCCCCGCGACACGGTGGCCATCATCGTCAACCAGGGCGGTTTGCCCGCGGGCGCGCACTTCGATTCCGGCCTCACTCTCCTCGAAGACGTCCCCGAAGCTCATAAGGTCGCGCTGGTCGACATCCCCGCCGGAGCGCCCATCCTCCGTTATGGCTCCGTCATTGGCTACGCGGAATGCGCCATCCCTCGCGGCAGTTGGGTACATGAAGAGCGAATGCGACTTCCCGTCGCTCCCTCGCTGGACAATCTTCCCCTCGCCACCGCTACGCCGCCGCCGCTCCCCCCGCTCGATGGTTACACCTTCGAAGGTTTTCTCAACGACGATGGCTCCGTCGGCACCAAGAACATCCTCGGCATCACCACCACCGTGCAGTGCGTCGCCGCCACTGTCGACTTTGCCGTCAAGCGCATCAAGGCCGAGCTACTCCCCCGCTATCCCAACGTCGACGATGTCATCGCCCTCACCCACAACTACGGCTGCGGCGTGGCCATCGACGCTCCGGGAGCGGAGATTCCCATCCGCACCCTGCGCAATATCAGCCTGAACCCCAACCTCGGCGGCGCGCCCATGGTCGTCAGCCTGGGATGCGAAAAGCTTCAGCCCGTACGCCTGCTGCCTTCCAACACGCTCCCCATCCTCGCTGCCGCTCCGTATGTCGTGCGCATGCAGGACGAGCAGTTCCACAGCTTCGGAGAGATCGTCGCCGCCATCATGCAGCTTGCCGAAAAGCGTCTCGCGCAACTCAACGCGCGTCAGCGCGTCACGCGTCCTGCATCGGACCTCGTCGTCGGCCTGCAATGCGGCGGTAGCGATGCCTTCTCGGGCGTCACCGCCAACCCCGCAGTGGGCTACGCGTCGGACCTACTCGTTCGCGCGGGAGCCACCGTCATGTTCTCCGAAGTCACCGAAGTGCGCGATGCTATCCATCTGCTCACGGCCCGCGCCGCAAACCCTCAGGTAGCTCTCGACCTCATCCGCGAGATGGCCTGGTACGACGACTATCTAGATCGCGGAGGAGTAGACCGCAGCGCCAATCCCAGCCCCGGAAACAAGAAGGGCGGCCTCACGAACATCGTCGAGAAGGCGCTCGGGTCCATCGCCAAATCCGGCGCCAGCGCTATTGCCAGCGTCTCCGGTCCCGGCGAACGTGTCACCACCAAGGGCCTCATCTTCGCCGCTACTCCCGCCAGCGACTTCATCTGCGGAACCCTGCAACTGGCCGCCTCCATGAACATGCACGTCTTCACCACCGGACGCGGCACGCCCTACGGCCTCGCCATGGTTCCCGTCATCAAGGTTGCGTCGCGTTCATCATTGGCGGATCGATGGCCCGACCTCATCGATCTCGACGCCGGCTCCATCGCCACCGGCGACGCCACCATCGAGCAGGTCGGCACCCAGCTCTTCCATCTCATTCTCGACGTGGCCAGCGGCCGCAAACAGACATGGGCCGATCGCTGGGGCCTGCATAACGACTTCGCGCTCTTCAATCCCTCACCGGTTACATAGACTCTTCGCGATGCCCGCTCCAGGAGCGATTACCCGTGCCGCACGATGCATCCCCCACATCCGCCGAAAGCCCAGCGCTGCTTCTCCGAGGAGTGAGCAAGGCCTTCGACGATGTGGTGGCCGTCGACCGGCTCGACCTCGAAGTCGCGCGCGCGGAGTGCTTCGGTCTGCTCGGCCCCAACGGCGCGGGTAAGACCACAACCATCGAGATCTGCGAGGGGCTCACCGCTCCCGACCAGGGGACCGTTGAGTTGCTCGGCCTCAACTGGTATACCCACGCCGCCGACCTCCGTCAACGCATCGGCGTGCAACTCCAGGAGACGCAGTTCCCCGATAAATTATCCGTGGAGGAGGTTTTGCGTCTCTTCCGCAGCTTCTTCCGCCGCGGCATCTCAGTGGACGAATCCATCCGCACCGCGCAACTCGAAGAGAAGCGCGCCGCGCGCGTCGGCACGCTCTCCGGCGGGCAGAAGCAGCGCCTCGCCATGGCCTGCGCGCTGGTGGGCGACCCTGAGCTGCTCTTTCTCGATGAGCCCACCACCGGCCTCGATCCCCAGGCCCGCCGCCATCTCTGGGACCTCGTCGATCAACTGAAGCAGGCCGGCCGCACCATCATCCTCACCACGCATTACATGGAGGAGGCCGAGCGGCTGTGCAACCGCGTCGCCATCATGGACCACGGCCGCGTGCTTGCTCTCGGCACTCCCCAGCAACTCATCGCCTCCATCGGTGGAGAGCACATCGTTGAGTTCGCCATCGCCGCCAGTGGGAGCGAAAGCGCCCTGCCCGATATTGCCCTGCTCACCGCGATTCCCGGCGTGCACTCGCACCGCACAGTCGCCGGTCTGCATCAATTGTCGGTCCGCGAGCTGCACACCGCGGTGCCGTGCATCTTTGCCGAGCTCAATCGCCAGGGTCTGCACCTCAGTGAGCTTCGCACTCACTCCGCCACTCTGGAAGACGTCTTCGTCGGGCTGACAGGAAGGAACCTGCGCGATGAATAAGCTCCAGTCCAGCAGCCTCTATCAACTCTCCATCACGCGTTTTCGCCTCACGCTGCGCGAGCCGGAGGCCATCTTCTGGGTCTTCATCTTTCCCATCCTGCTGGCCGTGGGACTCGGGATCGCCTTCCGCAATCGTCCCGCGGACGTGCTTCAGGTCGCCGCCACCACTCCCCAACTCACGCGCGCCCTTGCAGCCGACAACGGCCTCGCCGCGTCCACCATGGACGAGCCCGCCGGTTCGCGCGCCCTTGCCAACGGCAGCATTCTGCTGCTCGCCATCCAGCAGCCCGAAGGCGTCGCGTATCAGTTCGACGACACCAATCCCGACGCGCGCACCGCTCGCCTTCTCGCAGATCGCGACCTCCAGACCGCGGCTGGCCGGCGCAACCCCCTTCCCTCCATCGACCGTCTCGTCCATCAGCCGGGATCGCGCTACATTGACTTCGTTGTGCCCGGCCTGCTGGGAATGAATCTCATGGGCTCGGCAATCTGGGGCATCGGCTTCTCCATCGTGGAGGCCCGTCAGAAAAAACTGCTCAAACGCCTCGTCGCTTCCCCCATGCGTCGCTGGCAGTTTCTTGCAGCGTATCTCATCTCGCGTCTCACCCTACTGGTGCTCGAGGTCGTCGCCTTTCTCGGCTTCGCCCGCCTCATCTTCGCCGTGCCCGTTCGCGGATCGCTCTGGCAACTCGCCCTGCTCTGTGTGCTCGCCTCGCTCTCCTTCTCCGCGCTTGGCCTGCTCGTCTCCTCGCGCGCCCGAACCATGGAGGCCGCCTCCGGTCTCATGAACCTCGTCATGCTTCCCATGTGGATCTTGTCCGGAGTCTTCTTCTCGGCCTCGCGCTTCCCCGCGGTCATTCAACCCATCGTGCGCGCCTTGCCGCTCACCGCGGCCATCGATGCCCTGCGAGGAAACATGATTCAGGGCATCGGCCTGCAACACATGATCGCCCCCATTGCAGTCCTGCTCACCTGGCTGGCCGTGCCCTTCGCCGTATCCGTGCGTATCTTCCGCTGGAAGTAGCGCCACGCTCGACTATCGCTTCGCGAAGCGATGCACGCAACAAAATCCAGCCCTAAGCTCAGGGTGCCTTCCGTCTATGCAGCATCCTCGCAGGCCAGTTCATCCAGCAGCTTTACGGCCGTTGGCAGATTGTCCACCCCGAACACCACCACCTCCTGCGTCGATCCATGCTCAAGCCCGCAGTAAGAATAGTCGATGTTGATCTTATGCTCGCCCAGCCGCGCGGCCACCCGTCCCAGCTCGCCCGGACGGTGCGCCACCCGCACCACGGCCACGTCCGTCTCCTCGAAGATCATGCCCAGTCCGCCCAGCACGGCCCGCGCGCTCGACACATCGTCCACCAGGAATCGCGTCAGGCTCTCGCCCTCGTCCACATACGATTGAAAGGCCAGGATGTTGACCCCGCGCTTCGCCAGCGCCAGAAAACAACTCCCCAGCGCGCCCGGCTTGTCCTCAATCGTTACCATAAACTCCTTCGCCCTCGGCATCGGCTCCTGACTCCCTTCCTGGTCTGGAACTCCGCAACCGGCGGAGTGGTCTTCATCATACGTTCCTTGTGACGCGCTTCTCAACCGCAAACCTTCTCGGAATACTCTGCGACTATGCTTTCACCCCCGGTTCACCCAACTCTCGCCCAACACCCTGTGTGACATCGCTCACGAATCCGCCGCCGCGATTGCCGTATCATGGAGTTAATTCATTTTTAGTACAGAGGTCTTCGATGCGCATTGGGATGTTGACGGGGGGCGGGGATTGTCCTGGCCTGAATGCTGTGATTCGCGCGGTGGTTCGCAAGGGCATTCTGCACTATGGCGATACTTTCATCGGATTCATGCAGGGATGGCGAGGCGTGCTGGACGACGTAACCATGCCGCTCGACCTTCAGACCACCAGCGGCATCCTGCAGCGCGGCGGAACCATCCTGAAGTCATCGCGCACCAATGTTAAAAAAATCCCTGGCGGCTTCGAGCAGTGCCTCAAGGTCATTCAGGACGAGAAACTTGACGCCCTCATCGCCCTCGGCGGCGACGACACGCAATCCATCTCACTGGAGTTGTCCAAGCGCGGCGTCAAGTGCGTCGGCGTGCCTAAGACCATCGACAACGACCTTAACGGCACCGACGTTTGCTTCGGCTTCGACACCGCCGTCACCATCGCCACCGAGGCGGTCGACCGTCTGCACTCCACCACCGAGGCGCACAGCCGCGTGCAGGTAGTCGAAGTGATGGGGCGCGATGCGGGATGGATTGCCGTCACCGCGGGCGTCGCCGGCGGGGCCGATGTCATCCTCGCTCCCGAGAAACCCATCGACATCGACGAGGTTGTCCGCCTCATCAAGGCACGCTGGGCCAGCGGGAAGAACTTCGCCATCGTCGTCGTCGCCGAGGGTGCCAAGCTACCCACCGTCGAGGGCCAACTCACCGTTGGAGACAAACTGGACTCCTTCGGCCACGCTCGCCTCAGCGGCATCGGCCAGGCCCTTGCCGAGGAGATCGAGAAGCGCACAGGATACGAGACCCGCTCCGTCAACCTTGGCCACACCCAGCGCGGAGGTACGCCCACCGCCTTCGACCGCATGCTCGCCACCCGATACGGACTCGCCGCCATCGATCTGGTCCACCAGGGCAAGTTCGACCGCCTGGTCGTCCTCAAGGGCAATCAGATCGACAGCATTCCCCTGGCCGACGCCATCGCCAAGAACCGCACCGTCGGCGACGACTACTTCGCTGTCATCAGCGGCCTCCAACCCCCAAAGTAGCTTGAGCTGAAGCGCATAGCCGTATGCCACATATCTCGAGTTGAGACCTGGGATTTTGGGTGCCCCATCCATGCTGCGCTCTTTGCGGAATGGGTGGGATTCACGGAGTAACGGTAAGGGTGAGTTGCGCTGCCTGGGAGAGGCCGGTGCTAGTGCTGGCCGCGGTGATGGGGATGGTGTAGGTGCCGGGGGCAGCGGAGGGTATGCGGAAGAAGATGTCGCCACCGCATCCGCCGAGCGACAGGGCCGCGGGAATGAAGAGGAGCGCCAGCAGCAGAAGCGTGCGGTGGGTGATGCGGCGACCCAACCTCCCGCGTCGCCGCGCCGTAAGAATCGCCAGCAGACCAAGCGGCGGCACTAGCAGCGCCAGATTACTGGCTGAGGTTCGATTGCGTGACGACTTGGGCTGCACAGCGAGCGCGGAAGTTGGGCCTTTGCGGGCATCGCCACCGATGATGGAGTCGGTGTCCAGATAGAACGCGACGGCGGTGATTGAGTTACCGGTGAGCGCGGCGGGATTCGGCGTGAAGATGCAGGTGACGTAGGCGGGCGGGTTGACGCAGGCCACGACGATGTTGTCGGTGAAGTTACCGAGGCTGGTCAGTGTCACGGTGGTCGTGGTGTGGTGATAGGTCTGTAGTGTGATGCTGGGGCTGGAGAGCGCGATAGTGAAGCCGGGCGTCTGGATGACTTCAGAGACGGCTGCCGAAGTGCTGGCGGAGTAGGTCGCGGTGCCAGCGTAGACTGCGGTGAGTGTGTGCGTGCCCAGCGCCAGCGTCGTGGTCGAGTAGGTTGCGTGTCCGGTGGCGTCCAGCGTTGCCTGGCCCAGCTGGGTTGCGCCGTCATAGAAGGTCACCATCCCACCCGGAATGGCAGGGCCGGTGCCGGTCACCCCGGCCGTCAGCGTCACCGTCTGCCCGGTGCCCGCCGGATTCGGCGCGGCGGTCAGCGTGGTTGCGCTGCCATACAAGTTCACCACCTGTGTAACGGGGGCAGAGGTGCTGGCGTAGTAGGCCACATCGCCCGAGTACACCGCGCTCAGCGTGTGCGTGCCGGCAGCCAGCGCGGTCGTGATGGTCGTTGCATTGCTCGCCCCTCCGTTGAACCCAAGCGTCACTTGACCCAGCTCGGTCGCGCCGTCATAGAAGGTGATAGAGCCGGAGGGGCGAGTGAAGTAGGCCGTCCCCACTTCCGTTACCACGGCGGTCAGGGTTACGGCTTGCCCCACGTACGAGGGGTCAGGCGTGGCAGTCAGCACCGTAGTGCTCGCATACCCGCTGACCACCTGCGCGGCGGTGCCCATGCTGGCGGCAAAGTAGGTGTCGCCGGAGTAGCTGGCCGTCAGGCTGTCCGTGCCAACCGGCAGCGAGGTCACATTCAGCGTAGCAACAGCCGTGGCCGCTCCATCGGAGATCGCGACCGTCCCAAGGGTCACATTGCCGAATGCGAATGTGACCGTCCCGGTGGCGTTATGGTCCTGCGCCGTGTCCGGGCTCACAATCGCCGTCAACACGATCTGCTGGCTGTAGGAGCTGCTTGCGGGATTGGCTGTCAGCGTCAGCGTGGTTGGCTCCGGCTCCGCGATCAACGGGATCGTGCCGGAGGTGCTTGGCTGGTGCGCGCCGTCTCCGGAGTAGCTCGCGTCCACCAAGTGAGTTCCGGTGCCAACAGGAGAGATGTTACTCACCGTTGCCGTAGCCGTTGCCGTCTCAGAGCCGAGATTCGATAAATACACCAGTACCTCAGCCATGCCTGCCTGAGTGCCGCTCGTCGGAGTATCGCCAAGTCCTGCTAGGTCGGTTAGCCCGTCCCCGTTGAAGTCCGCCGCCACCATGGGATCTATTCCACTCCCGGTTGCGGATGGAACAACCACCGCCGGTGCGAATGTTCCGTCACCATGACCCAGCAGCACCGAGACATCCGGGGCAGTGTTACCGAAGGCAATATCTGCCACGCCGTCCCCGTTGAAGTCGCCTACGGCGGGGGACGCGCTGCCATTCGGTATCGGAATTTGGGCCGGAGGTGCAAAGGTCCCATCTCCATTGCCCAGGAGCACGCTGAGCAAAGTGCCTCCCCAATTCACAAAGGCCAAATCCAGAATGCCTTTCCCGTTGAAATCGGCCGCTACCATGGATTCAGAATCAGTCCCGGTTGTATAACTGACACCGGGACCGAAGGTTCCGTCGCCATTGCCCAGCAGGATCGACACCTGATGAGGCGTTCCGACACTGTTCTCTGTATCCAGCACGGCCAGGTCCGGAATACCGTCGCCATTCCAATCGCCTGCGACAATAGCAGTAGCCTCAGCATCCACTGGCAACGCCGACATGGACTTGAAAGTGAAGGTGCCGTCCCCATTCCCCAAATAAACATCTACTGTGTTATTGGTGCCATCGGGCACGGCGAGGTCCTCGATTCCGTCTCCATTGAAGTCTCCAGTTGCGATGGAATAAACCCCGCCATTCGTTGGCAGGGCCTGTCCGGCAGTGAAGGTCCCATCGCCATTGCCCAGCATCACCTGGAGCTGGGTGGTAGTTCCAATCCCAATCCCCTGGGCTGTGGGTATCACGAAGTCAGGCTTGCCATCTCCGTTGAAGTCGGCTACGGCGGGGCGGGCGTTGCCGTTAGGTGCGGGGAAGAAAGAAAACGGCGCCTGTGTGAAGGTCCCATCTCCGTTGCCCAGCAAACTTCTAACCGAACCCCCATCCACCGGGTTGAGGATGTTCGAGGCCGAAGTTACGATGATGTCGAGTATGCCGTTTCCGGTGAAGTCAGCCGCTGCCATGGATGAAGCCACATAGTAAGTTCCCGAAGGGCTGGCAAAGTTAAAGTTCAGCCCGAATGCCGCTAAGTCTGGAACCATGGGCGCAGTCGCCAACACGTAGTTCGCGTTGCTTGTATCCATAAACGATGCAGTGCCCGTCTGCACAGTCCCTCCTGTAACGCTTGCCGTCAGCGTGTAGTTGCCCGGCGAGCCGCTGGAGGTGATGGTGGTAAACGTCGGATAATACGGGGTCACGGTGTAAGTCGTTGGGCTCGATGAGCTGGCCGCCTCAACGTGCGTTCCAAGGAAGACCGCCTGGTAGACGTGGGTTCCGGGGCCGGGAAAGAAGTTGTATACCGCCGTCCCTGCGGCGCTCAACTGCACCGTCCCCAGCAGCCGGATGTCGGTGCAGCGCATCGGCGCGGGCTTCACCTCGCAGAACTCCACCTGCCCCGGCGCCGCCGCGGCAACGCCGGAAGCCATCCACACCCTCGCCGTCAGCGTGACGAGGGACCCCTCCCTGACTGTGCCACCGGGGTTGATCGTCAGCGTAGTCGTGGTGACACTCTGCCCGCCGGCAGCAGCAGCGAAGCAGAGGAGCGCGAGGAAGAAGGCGAATCGGATCACGGCGGTTGGTTCCTGAGTTTCGCTGGTGAGAATCATACATCCAATCACTTCTGATACTGACCCTGAGCTTGCGGGGAGCGGGAGGAATCTGCTTTTGTCTCTCCTCGTACCTCGAACCCAGAACCTCGAACCTTGCCTTTCCTCGTTTATCAATCAGTTAGTAGCTAACACATAGACTTCTGCATGAAGAGTTAGAATCCTGTTGCCTGCGCCCCCAGTTTCGGGATACAAAAGGGATTGCCGGGTTTGGCAGGCCTTTGCCCGGTATCTTCGGCTTTCAGGAGCGTCCTTCCATGGCGGGTGCTGTGCAGCAGATGATGCGCGAGGTGATGGATATCCGCCAGGCGGCAGAGTATCTGGGCATTAGCGGCGACACCCTCTACCGCTACGCCTCCGAGGGCTTCATTCCCGCCTTCAAGCTGGGCAACCGCTGGCGTTTCAAGCGGAGTCTGCTTGACGCATGGATGGTGCGGATGAGCGGCCCCAAAGCTGTGTCCAACGTCTCCGTCATGCCCCGCGAGAAGAAGCCCGCCGGCCGCGCAAGGTAAGTCGCAATTGCCTCATGAGAGAGCTTCGCGGTAGAAGGTAAGACCTCGAACCTAAGACCTTGTCAGTGTGAACAGCGTAATCTCCGGCGGGCAGTTCAGCCGGAAGGGCACACCCACCGTCCCAATCCCACGGTTGACGTAGAGCTGCATCTGCCCCAACTGGTAGAGGCCTAGCGAATATTTCTGTCCGCCATACGGCAGTTTTAAAGGGCCGATCAGCGGCAGCCGCACCTGTCCTCCATGCGAATGCCCCGACAGCATCACATCCACTAACGCCCCGTACCCCTGATCCAGCACGTTATCGGCGTAGTCGGGTTCGTGGCACAGCAGGATTACAGGCCCGTCGGGAATCGCCGGAATGGCCTGCTGCAGGTTGGGCACGTTGGATAAGGCATCGGCCAGCCCGGCCAGCCAAAGATGCTGCCCGTTACGCTCAATCGCCACATGCTGGTTGAACAGCATCGGAATCGACGCCGACGCCAATCCAGCGCGAATCAGCGGTGGCCCCAGAAACGAATCGTGGTTGCCCATCACCGCATAGCGCGCCGGGCAAGTTAGCGCGCTCAGTTCCTTGGCGCATCGCAGCATGGCTCCCGCGGCGAAATTCGGTCCCATCGGAGTATTGCTGATGTAGTCGCCGGTCAGTAGCACCAGGTCGGGCGCCAGCCGGTTCACCTGCTCCACCACGCGACGCACAAACCACGCCTCCGTGTACTCGTCAAAGTGGATGTCGCTGATCTGCGCGATGCGGTAGTTGAGGAAAGCATCGGGCAGCTTCGCCAGCGCCATATCCTGTGTCACAACGCTGATCTCGTGGCGGGCATGCTCCCCGCTGTAGAGCGCCAGTCCGCTGGCCGCTGCTGCCGAACCAAGCAGAAACTTGCGTCGGGTAAGCAGCGTCTTCTGCTCTACCGGCGTGTGATCGGCTACATATCCGGGCATACGTCATAATATCTGTTTTCACTCACTTTCATAGCTCGTAATCGGTTTAGCTGGTGGACCAGTTTGAACTCCGGAGCCAACGTAGTTACCTATAACCCCGTTTTTTGCACATAGCAGCGGATGTGCAAAGCGTGTCCCGGAAATCGACGAGGACAGATCGGGAGGATGCGCTCGAATCCCGGACGGTGCGGAATTGCCCTGTGTTTGACCGGAGTATAAGGTAGTCCTGTTCCCTTACCGCTGAAGAGCGGTATACTTCGAGCGAAGCAGCGCCTGGAAACGAGATTACCCCTGAAATTCCTCAGAACAAAATTACAGAACCTGGCCTTGAGGGCGGAGATATGACCAAAGCCAATTCCGCTCTGATCGCCTCCGCCGCGCCGCGCCGCTTTCATGCAGCGCTTCTTGTGCTCTTCGCCGCCAGTGGATGCTCCGCGCTGATCTACGAGATCGTCTGGTACCAATTACTGCAATTGGTCATCGGTTCCACCGCGGTCTCGCTGGGAGTCTTGCTTGCGACCTTCATGGGCGGTCTGTGCATCGGCAGCATTCTTCTGCCGCGTGTCGTCCTGCAGGATTCGCGACATCCTTTGCGCATGTACGCCCTCATAGAGCTGGGGATTGCGCTCTTCGGAATCCTGGTGCTGCTCGGCATGCCGTTGGTCAGCGGCATTTACGTCGCGGCAGTGGGATTTGGCATGCCCTCGATTCTGTTGCGCGCTGTCATCTGCGCTGTCTGCCTGTTGCCGCCCACCATACTGATGGGAGCGTCTCTGCCGACGGCGGCGCGCTGGCTGGAAACCTCCCCGGAAGGCGTCTCCTGGATGGGCCTGCTGTACGGTTCAAACACAGCCGGCGCCGTGTTCGGCTGCCTGCTGGCCAGCTTCTACCTGCTGCGTGAGTTCAACCTGACTATCGCCACCATCACCGCCGCGGCGATCAACGTGGCAGTGGCGCTGGTTAGCCTTCTACTAGCCAGACTCAGCCCACACACGACGCCAACAATAACGCCCTTCAAGGAAGATGCGGACACTCCCACCAACTGGCCGGTGTACGCGGCGATCGCTCTATCCGGCGCGAGCGCCCTGGGGGCCGAGGTCGTCTGGACGCGCCTGCTCGGACTGTTGCTCGGATCTACGGTGTATGTATTCTCCCTCATCCTGGCGGTTTTTCTGGTCGGACTGGGAATCGGCAGCCTGGCAGGTTCGCTGGTCCTGCGCCGGACCGCGCGTCCGCGCATCGCCCTGGGCTGCTGCCAGATGGCGCTTGCCGGAGCGGTGGCATGGAGCGCCTGGATCATTGCCGTTTCGCTGCCGTACTGGCCCATCAATCCCTACCTCTCCAGCAGTGTCTGGTACACATTCCAGTTGGACCTGGTGCGCTGCTTGTGGGCCATTCTGCCTGCGGCGCTGCTTTGGGGAGCAAGCTTTCCTTTGGCCCTGGCTGCCTCCGCGCGCGGCGGCGATCCGGGCCGCGTGGTCGGCCATGTATATGCCACCAACACAGGCGGCGCGATCCTGGGCGCGCTGGCCTTCAGCATGGTATTGATTCCCTGGATAGGTACGCGGTATTGCGAGAGCGTGCTCATCGGGATCTGCGTCGTCAGCGCACTGATCGTCCTGCTGCCTGTTGTCTGGCGTTCCCGTTCCGTGACTGGATCGGTGTTCCTCGTAGCGACGGCTTGCTGCGCGGTCACCCTGGCCACGCATGTGTCCGATGTTCCGGGCGAGCTGATCGCCTACGGCCGGACGCTTGTAGTGAATACTGGCTTCTCCCAGGTTCTCTACACGGCCGAAGGCATGAACTCGTCGATCGCGATCACGCGTTGGAACGATGGCTCCATCCAATTTCACGTCAGTGGTAAGGTGGAGGCCTCCAACCAGCCTGCCGATATGCGTATGCAACGCATGCTGGGGCTTCTTCCGTCGCTGATCTACGGGCAGCCGCGCTCCGCGCTGATCGTTGGTTTCGGCGCGGGCGTGACTTCCGGCACCTTCGTTCTACAGCCCAGCATGCAGCGGATCGTCATCTGCGAGATGGAGCCGATGATCCCGAAGACCACCAAGAAATACTTCCACGCCGAGCACTACGACGTGCTGGACGACCGCCGCACGCAAGTGTTCTACGACGATGCGCGCCACTATGTCCTGACCACGCCGGAGAAGTTCGACATTATTACTTCGGACCCGATCCACCCGTTTGTGAAGGGCAGCGCAATGCTGTACTCGCAGGAATACTTCGAGATGGTGAAAAAGCGGCTCAACCCAGGCGGTGTTGTCACCCAATGGGTCCCGCTGTATGAGAGCGACATGGACACGGTCAAGAGCGAGATCGCTACCTTTTTCACCGTCTTTCCCAATGGGGCCATCTTCGCCAACGAACGCGATGGCGGCGGTTACGACCTGGTGATGCTGGGCCGCAACGGCCCGATGGGGATAGACGTGGATGCGATGGAGGACCGCCTGGCACAACCTGCCTACCAGGCTGTAGCCCAATCGATGCGCGACGTGGGGTTTGCTTCCGCTACTCAGATGCTCGGTACATATACCGGACAAGCGTCCGATCTGGAGCCATGGCTTGAGGGCGCGGCAATCAATCGCGACCACAACCTGCGCCTGCAATACCTCGCCGGATTCGCGATGAACGACAGCCAGGAGGGCATGATCTACAACCAGATGCTGCAATACCGCCAATACCCAGAGAATCTCTTTACCGTTTCCTTGCAGCGTATGCCGGCCATGATGGCTGCCTTCAGCACCCGCGGCCAGTAACGCAGTGGCGCAATTCCACGTCTAATCCGTAAGTCTATTGCCCGAAACGAACAAGGACGACACGTTCTGCAAGCCATCTGCCGGAACTCCTGTTAAGTCAGTCTTGCGGATACTTCCTTCAATCACCTCAAATTGACCCACACCCAGCGTTTGCCCATTACTCCACCCGCTTGTTGATAGAATGGATCGGATGAGCTTGAATTCGCGCAAGAAGAGAGCGGCCGATGTGGCGCGTGCGGCAGGCGTAAACGCACTGCTGGTCACCCATCTTCCCGATGTGCGCTGGCTGTGTGGTTTTACAGGCTCCAGCGCCGCCCTGGTTATGCCCTGCCCTTCGCCTGGGTCGTCGCGCAAGGGCACACGAGCCCTGCTATTCACGGATGGCCGATACATCGCCCAGGCCAATGCCGAAGCCGCCGGAACCCAGGTCGTCATTGCCACCAAACCCCCGCTCACCGAGGCCTGCGAGTGGATCGCATCCGCCCGCATCAAGCGTTGCGGATTCGACCGGACACAGACCACCGTCGCCTCCCTGGACAACATGCGCAAGGCCGTACCTGCAAAGCTGCGCCGTTCCCTCTTTGTCGCATTGGACCCGCTGGTGGCCCGCCTGCGCCAGATCAAGGACGCCGATGAGATCGCCAAACTGCGTGCCGCCGCCGCGCTCGGATGCAAACTCTTCGACCACATCCTCACCTTCATCCAGCCTGGCATGACGGAGATGGCTGTGGCCGCGGAGTTGGAGCACGCGGCCCGTCTGGCCGGGGCCGAAGGCATGTCGTTTGAGACCATTATCGCCAGCGGCGAACGTTCCTCCCGCCCCCACGGCCACGCCACCACGGCCCGCCTGCCCAAGCGCGGCTTCGTCACCCTGGATTTCGGCGTGGTCCTCGAAGGCTACTGCTCCGACATGACCCGCACTATCCACATCGGCCGGGCCAGCACACCTGAGCGCGCAGCCTACGACGCCGTGCTGGAGGCGCAACAGGCAGGCGTGGCGGCCGTCCGCGCGGGCGTCGTCACCGGCGATGTGGACGAGTCATGCCGCTCTGTTCTCCGCCATGCGGGCCTCGCCCAATGGTTCACCCACTCCACCGGCCACAGCCTCGGGCTGGAGATCCACGAGGAACCAAGGCTCGCCCCAAAGAGAACAGAGAAGCTCAAAGCGGGAATGATCGTTACAATTGAACCCGGTATCTATATGCCGGGCAAGTTCGGCCTGCGCATCGAAGATACGGTACTGGTGACGCGCTCCGGCTGCGAGATTCTGACTCCAAGCCCAAAGGCCTGGATCGAGTTGTAGTGACAGTGAGTCGTTGGTAGTGGTTAGTATGCTGTGTGTATTGGTTGCGCGCTAGGAAGAGGAACGATGGACAGCAATAAGCTGAAGGAGCTGCGAGAGCTGGTCGATTTCCTGAAAGAGAATGGGATCGCCGAGTTCGACATGGAGCGCACAGACCTTAAGGTGCGCATCAAGTTTGCCGGTGCCGCAGGTTCGACCGCGGCAGGAATCGATCCTGCGCGTCTTGCGGAGCTAATGGCTGGCGGCGGCGGTGTACCCAGCCCCTTGGCTGCGCCCGCGCCGGCTGCGACGCCCGCTGTCGAGACTGAAGAAAAACTGCACGAAGTTAAGTCGCCCATCGTGGGTACTTTCTACGACTCGCCCTCGCCCGGCGCGCCAACCTTCGTGCAGGTAGGCGACCAGGTGGAAGTTGGCCAGGTCCTTTGCATCGTCGAGGCCATGAAGCTGATGAACGAGATCGAGTGCGACGTGGCCGGCGAAGTCGTCAAGCGCATCGCCGTCAGCGGCCAACCAGTCGAATTCGGACAGCCCCTCTTCGCCATCCGTCCGCGATAGACCCTGCTGCAGAAACTTAACACCGATCGACACCGATGACTCCGATCTTCTAAACAAATAACGACCACGGATTTGCATGGATGAATGTGGATCAAAGACAGACAGCAGCAACGTCAAATACGGGGATTCTTCGCTTCGCTCAGAATGATAAATGATTTGTTTTCTCTTGTACGAAACGAGTTCTTTGACTGACGGAAGGTTTTGGTGAGCATGTTTCGTAAGATTTTGATCGCAAATCGTGGTGAGATCGCCCTGCGCGTCATCTCCGCATGTCGCGAGATGGGCATCCGCACTGTCGCCGTCTACAGCGAGGCGGACCGCAACAGCCTGCATGTGCGCTTCGCCGACGAGGCCATCTGCATCGGCCCGCCCCGCTCCGCCGAAAGCTACCTCAACGTCCCCGCCGTCATCTCCGCCGCCGAGATCGCCGATGTCGATGCCATCCATCCCGGCTACGGCCTGCTCAGCGAGAACGCCAACTTCGCCGAGGTCTGCCGCGCCTCCAACATCAAGTTCATAGGCCCGCCGCCCGAGGTCACACGCCTCATGGGCGAAAAATCCACCGCTCGCCAGACCATGAAGAAGGCCAGGGTTCCCATCCTTCCCGGTTCCGAGGATGTCCTCCCCACCGAGAGCGACGCCCTGGCGTGCGCGCGCTCCATCGGCTATCCCGTCATACTCAAGGCCACCGCGGGCGGCGGCGGACGCGGCATGCGCATATGTCGTTCCGCGGCAGAGCTGCCCGCGCTCTTCCAGCAGGCTTCCAGCGAGGCCGCTGGCGCATTCGGCAACGGCGAGCTGTACATGGAGAAGTTCATCGAGCGCCCACGCCACATCGAGTTCCAGGTGCTGGCCGACGAGCATGGCAACGTCCTCTGCCTGGGCGAGCGTGAGTGCTCCATCCAGCGCCGCCACCAGAAGCTCATCGAAGAGGCCCCCAGCCTCATGGTCTCTCCCAAACTCCGCGCCGAACTCAGCCGCACCATCGAGCGCTGCATGAAGGACGTCGGCTACTGGAACGCCGGAACCATCGAGTTCCTCATGGACGAGGACGGCAAGCTCTACTTCATCGAGATGAACACCCGCATCCAGGTCGAACACTGCGTCACCGAAATGGTCACCGGCATCGACCTGGTCAAGGCGCAGATCCGTATCGCCTCCGGCGAGAAGCTCTCCGACATCATTACCAGTCCGGTCACCATCACCGGCCACGCCATCGAGTGCCGCATCAACGCAGAGCATCCAGAAAAGTTCACCCCCAGCGCAGGCACCATCACCGCCTTCAATCTGCCCGGCGGCAACGGCGTCCGCGTCGACACCGCGCAGTACGCCGAGGGCGTCGTCCCGCCCTACTACGACTCGCTCATCGCCAAGCTCATCTGCCACGGGAGCAATCGCGAAGAGGCCATGAACAAGATGCAGCGCGGCCTCTCCCAGTTCGTGGTCCAGGGCATCTATACCTCCATCCCCCTCCACCAGAGCATCTTCGACGACCCCGAGTTCCGTTCCGGCCAGTTCGATACCAAATTCATGGAGCGCTTCTTCGACCGCCAGGCTGAGAAGGAAAAATCAGAGGCTTAGTCGCTGTTTGTTCTCGTTTGTCATTCCTTTTGTTTGTCATTCCCGTAGGGAATCTGCTTCAGCTTTCGTCGTTGTTGTTTCACAAGGAAACCTCATCGATCCTATCGCCATGCATCCCCCCCTTCAACTCCCTCCCCTCTACCCCATCCTCGACGCAGAACTCCTCGCCGCGCGCAGCGTTTCGCTCACCGTTGTTGCCAGCAATCTCCGCGCCGCCGGCATCACGCTGCTTCAATACCGCGATAAAGATGGCTCGCCGCAGGAGGTCCTGCGTGCCTGCGCGGTCCTCCGCAAAGCATTCACCTCCAGCCCCTGCCGTCTCATCCTCAACGACCACGCCGACCTCGCCGTCCTCGCCAGCTTCGACGGCGTTCATGTCGGGCAGGGCGACCTGTCCCCTGAAGACGCGCGCCGCATCGTCGGTCCGAACCGCATCGTCGGCGTCTCCACCCACACCTACGAGCAGGTGCGCCTCGCCGACCAAAGCTGTGCCGACTACATCGCCATCGGCCCCGTCTTCGTCACCCGCACCAAGCGCAATCCCGATCCCGTCATCGGCCTCGAAGGCGTGCGCCGTGCGCGTTCCCTCACCCGCAAGCCGCTGGTTGCCATCGGTGGCCTCACCCGCAGCAATGCGCGCAGCGTTACCGATGCCGGTGCCAGTTCCATCGCCATCATCTCCTCCCTCTTCGCCGACGGCCAGACCGTCGATCACGTTTCACGCGACTTTCTCGTCCGTCTGCGGTAGAACTAAGGGAACGTGACTCCATCCGACATAACAAAAGCAGATCCCCCCGCTGAGCTACGGGATGACAAGAATGCGGCTCCGCATTTCGTGCGCGGCATGGGACTCTTCTCCGCCACAGCCATCGTCATGGGCTCCATGATCGGCTCCGGCATCTTCATCGTCTCCGCCGACATGGGGCGGACGGTCGGCTCTCCGGCTCTCTTGATCGCGGCTTGGTTGGTGACGGCGCTCATGACCATCATCGGCGCGCTCAGCTACGGCGAACTTGCCGCCATGATGCCCAAGGCCGGCGGTCAATACGTCTATCTCCGCGAAGCCCTCGGCCCGCTCTGCGGATTCCTCTATGGTTGGACGCTCTTCCTTGTGATACAGACCGGCACCATCGCGGCGGTTGGCGTTGCCTTCGGAAAATTCCTCGGCGTCTTCTTTCCCTCCGTCAGCGCCTCCCACTGGCTCTGGCATATCGCCCACATCCCCGCAATCCCCATCGGCCCCATGGTCCTCGGCAATATGGACATCGGCCTCAACACCGCGAACCTCGCCGCCATCGTCATTGTTATCCTGCTCACCCTGCTCAACACCTTCGGCGTCAAGCTCGGCGCGTCGGTGCAGAACTTCTTCACCTCCGCCAAGGTTCTCGCCCTCGCCGCGGTCGTTCTGGTCGGCTTCGCTGCAAAGAACTCAGCGGCAATTGCTGCCAACTTCGGTACAGGCTGGCAAAATTTCTGGGCCGGAGCAGGTTGGCATACCACTCATGCTGTTCAGGTCGGCGTCGGCGGCCCAACCGCTTTCGTCGGATTGTTAACTGTGGTCGCAGTGGTGCAGGTAGGGTCCCTCTTCAGTGCCGACGCTTGGAACAACGTCACCTTTACCGCCGGCGAAATCGAGAACCCGCGCCGCAATCTCCCCCTCAGCCTCGCCCTTGGCACCGGCGTCGTCCTTCTGCTCTACATCTTCTGCAACTTTGTCTATCTCAGTGTTCTCCCCATGGCAGGCTCTCCAACCGCATCCACTCTCGCCGGCCGCGGCATCCAGTTCGCCACTCAGGACCGCGTCGCCACGGCAGTGATGGAGTCGGCATTTGGGGCCATCGGCGCCAAGTTCATGGCAGCCGCCATCCTCATCTCCACCTTCGGCTGCGTCAACGGAATGCTGCTCGCCGGCGCGCGCGTCTACTATGCCATGAGTCGCGATGGCCTCTTCTTCCGCCCCGTCGGCACCCTCAGCCCGCGCAGTGGAGTCCCGGTCAACTCTCTCTGGGTGCAATGCGCGTGGACCTGCCTGCTCTGTCTCTCCGGCAGCTATGGCCAGCTTTTGGATTACGTCATCTTCGCTGTGCTGGTTTTCTACATCCTCACCATCGTCGGCCTCTTCGTTCTGCGCCGCACCCGCCCCGAAGCTCCCCGCCCCTACCGCGCCTTCGGCTATCCCATGCTTCCCGCGCTCTATATTCTGATGGCAACGTGGATTTGTGTTGTACTCTTGCGTTACAAACCCCAGTACACATGGCCCGGTCTTGTCCTTGTGCTGCTTGGGATACCGGTGTATCTGCTATGGAAGCGCCTGGGTCGAGTGGCGCAGACAGAGGACAGCGATTAGTCAGGCAACGAACCAAGGAGATCAAAGTCCGCATGGCCAATCTGTTTGCAAAGAAATCGATGGACGTATTGATGGCGGAGGTCAGCGCCACCGGCGTGGGAACGCTCAAGCGATCGCTCGGCCCCTTCCAACTCACCGCGCTCGGCATTGGCGCGGTCATCGGCGCGGGCATCTTTGTCATGGCTGGCCTCGGTGCCCACTACGCCGGTCCGGGACTTATGCTCTCCTTCGTTCTCAGCGGTCTTGGCTGCGCCTTCGCCGGCCTCTGCTACGCCGAATTCGCCGCCATGATTCCGCTCGCCGGCTCCGCCTATACCTACGCCTACGCCACCCTGGGAGAGCTCATCGCATGGATCATCGGCTGGGACCTCACGCTGGAGTACGCCATGGGTGCCAGCACGGTCAGCTCAGGCTGGTCCAACTACTTCGTAGAGATGCTCGAAATCTTTCATATCAAGTTCCCCCTCTGGCTGGCCTATGACCACTGGACCGCGCTCAGCAAAGCGGTCGAGACAGTCAGCCGGCAGGTGATGGCCTCCAGTTATCCCTCCCTCATCCCTGGCACGCAGGAGTACATCACTCAGCTCGGCCTGCTCAAGGCCGCGCCCACCGCCGCCATGATGGTCCAGGCCCACGTCGTGCTGGGCGCGCCCGTCCTCTTCGGCCACGAGATCGGGGTCAACCTTCCCGCCTTCCTCATCGCTCTCGCCGTTACCACCGTGTTGGCCATCGGCATACAGGAATCGGCAAAGTTCAACACCGGCATCGTTGCCCTCAAGGTCGCCGTGGTGCTTCTTGTGCTCGGCCTCGGCTCGCACTATGTGCATCCCGCCAACTGGGGAAGCTCGTGGCACACCTTTGCGCCCTATGGATTCTCCGGCATCGGCGCGGGCGCGGCCTACATCTTCTTCGCCTACATCGGCTTCGACGCGGTTTCCACCACCGCACAGGAGGCCAAGAATCCGCAGCGAGATCTGCCCATCGGAATCATCCTTTCGCTGGTCATCTGCACCGTGCTCTACATAGGAGTGGCCGCCGTGCTCACTGGCATGGTGCCCTGGCAGCAGATCAACATCGAAGCCCCCATCGCGCGCGCCTTCTTCGATCGCGGACTTCCCTGGGCCAGCGACATCATCACCATGGGCGCGCTCGCCGGCCTCACCAGCGTCATGCTGGTCATGCTCCTCGGCCAAACCCGCGTCCTCTATGCCATGGCCAACGATGGCCTTCTTCCCAAAAAGCCCTTCGCAGAGGTACACCCAAAGTTCCGCACGCCCTTCAAAAATACCTTCCTGGTCGGCACCCTCGCCGGCATCGTCGGCGCGCTCACACCCATCGACGACATCGGCAAGATGGTCAACATCGGTACCCTCCTTGCCTTTGTCATCGTCTGCGTCTCCATCCTCGTCCTTCGCCGCACCGATCCCGCCAAGGCGCGCCCCTTCCGTACTCCATGGGTCCCCATGGTGCCCATCCTCGGAGTCCTCTTCAACGGCTACATGATGGTCAAGCTGGGATGGGTCAACTGGGCGCGACTAATCATCTGGCTCATCATCGGTCTCTTCGTCTACTTCTTCTATGGCCGCAAGCATAGCCGCGTGCAGCGCGCTCTCCTCTCCAAAGAGCCTTCAGCGTAGCCAGCGTATAAGACACCCCTCAGTTTTCCGTCGGCGTCTTCTCTACATGGTCCACCACCAGCCGACCCACTTTGGCTCTGCTCTTCTCCAGCTTCAGCCCAAGCTTCTCCAGCGCGGCGGAAACGGTCGCACCACCCTCAGGATCGGTTGCCTCACCACTACCCCCGCCACTCCCCGGCCTGGTTGGCAAATTGATCCCCTGACTACTCAGGCTCGCCATCAAATCCATCAGCGAAAAATCCGCCGCCGCCTGATAGTTGCCGGTCACTGCCGTCATGTCTACAATCTGGCGACCCTGTCCGGCTCCCAGCGAGTTCATCATCACGGCGAATCCCTTCATGGTGATCGAACTGGCTCCCATGTGCATCGAGGAACTCTCGTCGTCATACTTCAACGTAAAGGTTCCCCTCACGCCCATATTGTAGGTCGTCGATCCGTCCGCATTTTTCAGCAGGCGGATCGGCCCGTCCGGAGTGTCCTTCTGCGTCTCGCCATCCTTCAGCGGCTCGCTCTCGTCCAGCGCCACGGGCTTCTCGGTAGACTCCTTCAGCTTTGATCCACCCTTGCCAATCACCAACGCCAGCACCGGCTGCTCCTGCAACTCGTTGTGTGTCGTTAGATTAAATCGTTCTTTCAACAGTGCGCGCAGCATCTCCGGCACATCGTCTTTCGTAGCGCCATCCGGCAGCCTCGCATCTATGTCGAACCGGTCCGTCACCATCCACTCCGGTCCGCTGATCTCATATCGCTGTAGCTTGTAGGCGTACATGATCAGGTCATTCAGCGACTCGTAGGTGAATGTCGCTCGCGATCCATTGATACGGACCGAGTTCGGCAGCTTGCCCGCCTGCAGTCCTGCAATCATCGCCTTCATATCCGGCGCGGGCGACGGCCTCACCGACGCCACATCAAACGTAAGCTTGCTGGCAGCAGTCTGACCAAACGACACGCTTGCCATCATCATCGCCCCCGCAAATACCACTCCTACAATCCAAGCTCGCATCTTCCCTCCATGTTTTTAATCGGATGTAAACTGGCCCTGTAAGTCTCTTTAAAGCGCCGCGCCCAGCAACTGTTTCAACGCCGTTACATACTTCGCCAGCGCCTTGCGTCCCACCGGAGTCATGCGATACAGCGTCTGCGGCTTGCGCCCCGCGAAGCGCTTCTGCATCGCCACATAGCCTGCCTCCTCCAGTTTCAGCATCTGCGCGCCCAGGTTCCCATCGGTCGATCCCGTCTTATCGCGCAGCCACGTAAAGTCTGCCTCCTCCACGCCCACCAGCAGCGACAGCACCGCCAGCCGCAGCTTTCCGTGGATCACGGGATCGAGTTCCGGCATCTCAGGCATGGGCCTGCACCATTCCCGCGGCGCGCCGCCGCTCCAGCCACATTGCATACAGTCCGAACAGGATCATCCCGAAGAACGTAGCAATCAGGAAGATGGCAAGAATCTCATCCTGCGTCGTGAAGAAGAACATCGCCAATCCGCCCGCACACCAGACGGCCGCCGCCATCCCCTGCGCGCCCCAGCGCAGAATTCGCGCACTGGTCCCGTGGGCAAGACCAATAAAAAACATAATCGCCGCATAGTACGCCGATTGGGTGCCATGGCCGCTCGCAATCGCGCCGATTACATACAAAGTGATCCCAGCACTAAATATCTGCCATACCGCCGCAAGGCTGCGCGAACGCTGGTTCTCACCTTTGCTCCGCCTCTGGCGGCCTTTAACAACACTGACAACGATGCCGACAGCAATGCACACTGGCCACGCCCACTCTTTGAAGGGTAGAAAAACAACCCATGCCATGGCCGCGAAGTAGATAAGCCCCCACATCACAAAAACCCATCCCCAACGCGCGGTCGATTGCCGTCCCTCCGCAATCATTGCCTCCATCAGCGCCACGCGCTGCACCAGTTCATCCCTCGTCGTTCCGTCTTCCCTCTCCATGTCTGTCATGCTCGTTCTCCTTTGCATCCACTGCCTTTTGCCTCTCTACCCATCGCATACAGCCCGAACAGCACCATCACGACGCCCATCTCAATCAGCATGATGGTATTCGTCGCCCTCCACGAATTGCAGACGAAGATCGCCACTCCCCCTGCCCAATAAACAGCCGCCACCAATCCCTGCATCCGCCAGTGCAGAAACATCGCGCTTATGGCATGCGCCATGCCAAACATCATCAGCAGACCCGCGACGTAGGAGTACTGCCAACTGAAGTTCGTCAGCATCGCGCTCGCGACATAGATCCCCATCGCCAGCCCCATCATGCCCCACACCCCCATCACGCGGCTGCAGACGTCGTTACTGCTGTATCCTTTGTCACTCTTCCGTATCTTCTTGCCGGCCAGGGTCAGCACCACACCCGCGGTCAGGCAGATCGGCCATGCCCACGGCCCTCCAAAGTGCGGAGAATAGTTCTGCCACGCCCACGCCGTCAGGTCCACCAGCCCCCATAGCACAAAGATCCACGCGTTCCGCCCGGTATACTGCCGTCCTTCCGCGATCATCGCCTCCATCAGCGCCACACGCTGCACCAGGTCGTCCCGCGTCATGCCGTCTTCCTGCTCGAACTCTGCCATCGCATCGTCCTCCACACCCATTACTCTGCATTATAGAGTCCTCTATGTCAAGAACTATTTCCGCACAGATTCGCCGCCAGATGCCCCATTCATTCCGCGCCCTTCGCGGAATGAGTAGGAATCAACCTCTCAATGCAGGGATTAATCCAGCTGCCGCGCTACTCCAACCCGAATGCCCACCCTACATTCCCGGCCGGTCTGCGAAGCTGCCCTTACGCACGTAAATACGGTAAGCCACCGTGATGGGAAAGCTATGCGCGCTGCGCAGGTCGTAGTGCTCCGCAAGATACTGCGCGAACTGCGGCCATCGCTTCAGCTTGTCGAACGACGCCGCATCCATGAACTGCTCATCGCTGATCACAAACACGTCCGGCGGGTGCGCCACCACTCTCCCCCAGAACCTTTGCCGCTCATCTCGCACTACTGTGAAGTTCGTATCCGGAGGAAACAGCAGGTTGTCTCCCGTCATGCCCGTCTGCTGCACAATCTGCAGGTGGTACAGCGCATTCATGCAGCCATCCACCATGTCCAGGCACTGCACGTTGTGCTGCAGCCCAGCCACGCCAATCTGCCTCAGGTCGCTTTCCAGCGTCTCGGTAAATATGTTGGAGTAGAAGACTGTCCGCGCACGCTCCGCAAACAAAGGCGTCAGGCCGAAGATGCCGATCGCCAGCCCCGCAGTCCCGATCGCGCGCGCCACGCCTCTTCGCCGCGCCGCAATGCTCAGTTCGATGGCGAACCACAGCAGCGTCATTGCCACCAGCGGATATCGCTGGTAGTAGTATCCCTTCCCCTGCACAAAGTAGCTGAACGCACCGAAGGCAACCCCTGCCGCCAGCGCCCAACGCTCCCAGTTTCCCCGGTCGGGGTTCATCGCCACGGCAGCCAGTCCGAACGGAACCAGCAATCGCATCGGTCGCGGCATGCACTCGCGCAACAGATCGAGCCACGTCATCCGGTACAGATGGGAGTAGTACGCCGTCACCTCGCGGTTCATTGTGATGAAGGCGTCCAACGCGCGATAGTGCAGCAGGTATGCAAAAAACAGCGCCGCCGGGACCGCCCCACCAAGCAAGCCAAACGCCACGAATCGTGCCGCACTGTCACCCCGCTTGCGCAACACCACTACAGCCATTACCAGCAGCACAAAGCCAAGGGGCGCAATCGTTGGCTTGACCGCAGTCGCCAGGCCGAAGAAGAACCCTCCCATCGCCATCCATGCCGCCGCCCGCCTGCGCACCGAATACAGCAGAAAGGCAAGCCCAACCACCATCAGCACCGCCATCACCGCATCACGCTGCCCGGCTCCCTTGGGCCCGTCCGCCGCATGAATCACGGCAAACAGTACGCCTGCGAACAGCCCGGCCAGCCAGTCGTACGGCCATGCAATCGCAATCATCGCTCCCGCCATCGCAATCATCAAAAAAATATCGTAGAGGCGAAATCCCAGGTCGCCCGCTCCGAACACCGTCATACCGAAGCGCTCCATCCAGTACGCCCCCGGCATATTCATGTCGCCAATCTCGCGGTAGGGAGCAAAGCCGTGGTCCGTCAAAAAGTTGACATAGTGAATCACCTGCGCATCCTGCATCAGCGGCCAGCGCATGGTATGCACCACCATATAGACGAACGCTCCCACCAGCATCGCCGCCGCTAGCGCGCGCAGCAGGCGGATCATCGTCTTCCCTCCCGCCAACTCCCTCGCTGCGCTTCCACCACCGCCGCACCTCTCACTGGCCTGCCTTCCGACCATCTTACGCGAGCTGAGCCAACGCTCCCCTCGTGTATTCTGAGGCAGCGCAATTGACGCGTGCTCTTTGCCCCGGCGACGCGCATTGGATCGATGAGGTGCTGCCCTTGGACCTGCAATCCGGCCGTCGAAATGTTCAATCGGCAGTCCTGCTCTACCTGCTCTTCTGCATCGCGATGGACCTTGCCGTCTGGTTCTGGTTCGTGCTGCACCGGAACACGCCCGGCCATCTCTTTCCTCTCGGCGACCGGGCGCAGCGCTTCGGCGATCTGTTGCTTTTCTCCGGCAAACACCAGGTGTGGAAAGACCCGCGCCTGCCCAACTTCAGCAATCTCAATGGCACTTTGTTTCCCAGGAACTATCCCCCTTTCGGGGTCGTCCTCTACCTCTTTCTGCTCCAGACCTGCGCTCCCTTTGCCGTTCCCGTTCTGCTGGTAGCCGTGCTTGGCTCGGTACTCGCAGCCTGCGTTCTGCTCTGGCGGCGGGTGCGTCGGCTGGATGGTTATCGCTGGACTATGGGCGCCGCCATCTTCGCCACCGGACTCTTCGGTTGGGGCACCCTACAGGTCGTCATGCGCGGCAACATCGAAGGCCTGCTGTGGATTCCGGTCTGTGTAGGCGCGGCCCTCTTCGCGCGGCGAAGCTACAGCGGAGCGGCCGTGGCTTTTGGCATCGCCTCCTGCGTAAAGCCCTATCCTGTGCTCTGGCTTGCCCTGATGGCGCGCCAACGCAAGTTCCGCGAGGTCGCCCTGGGATTCCTCTCCGCCACCACTGTCACACTGGCCTCGCTTCTCGCCATCGATCGCAACCCACTACGTGCATGGCGCTCCATCACTGGAACAGACAGCTTCTTCTCCGATTACATCGTCGCCTTTCGTCCCATCCCGGAGATGGCCGGCGACCACTCCCTCTTCCAGTCCATCAAGACCATCGCCCGCATCCTGCACAATCATGGATTCAGCTTCCCGCCCATCGAATTCACCGTGCAGTCCAACAATCTCTCCC
>DATKGA010000108.1:0-3017 GCA_035510935.1 Acidobacteriaceae bacterium | reverse complement strand
GGAGAGCCCAAATCCGGATTCGGCGAAACTCAGCGAACACGACCTCAGCCTAGCGCCCGGGAAGAATCCTTTCCCGGGCGCCAGCGCCGGCGATTGACACGGATCCGCATTTCCGGAGGCTTGGTACGGAGGAGTTAAGTCGGGGGATGGGAGTGGTGAGGGTGAGAGACTGGAAGGCTGGGTTCCAGACTACCTAAGTGACGGGCGACAATTAAAACTACCGATCGCCGACAAACAAAATTCCCGATCCAACGACAATTAGACCAAGCGTATTCCGGTTCATCGGAGCGGAGGCGGATTGGTCACAGACAGGCAGGTTCGGAGGTTGTTTGCGTTGATAAAGAGCGAGGAAAACCAAGAGATTGCGGCGTCCAAGTCGGGGATGGATGCCAAGACGGCGCGTAAATATCGTCGCCAGGGCCGGCTGCCAAGTGAAATGCCGGTAGCGGTGCGTGGACGGACTCGGCCGGACCCGTTTGCTGAGGTATGGGACGAGGTTCAGAAGTTGTTTGAGGGGAATGCGGGGCTTGAGGCCAAGACGGTCTTCGAGTTCTTGCAGCGACAGAACCCGGGTCGCTTTCAGGATGGGCAGGTGCGGACATTGCAACGGCGCGTGAAGGTGTGGCGTGCAACCGAAGGTCCGGCCCGGGAGGTGTTCTTTGTGCAACAGCATCCTCCGGGTCGTTTGGGAGCGTCGGATTTCACGCACATGGAAGAATTGGGCGTGACCATCCAGGGACAGAGTTTTCCGCACCTGATCTATCACTTCGTCCTGACGTACTCGAACTGGGAGGCAGCGACGGTGTGTTTTTCAGAGAGCTTCGAGAGCCTGAGCGAGGGGTTGCAGAACGCTCTGTGGGGTCTCGGTAAAGTACCGCATCGCCATCGCACCGACCGGCTTTCGACGGCGGTCAACAACATGAGCGACCCGGTTGAGTTCACGGACCGCTACCAGGGTCTGATGCGTTCCTACGGCCTGGAGAGCGAAAAGACGCAGGCCGGGCATGGCAACGAGAACGGCGATGTGGAGCAGCGGCATCATCGCTTCAAGCGGGCCGTGGCGCAGGAGTTGATGCTGCGCGGCAGCACTGATTTTGCCAGTGTTGATGCGTATAAATCGTTCCTGGCAGCGATGTTGGAGCGGTTGAACGCCGGGCGCAGGCAGCGGTTGGCCGAAGAGATGGCGGTGATGAGGGAGTTGCCGGAGCGGCGCATAGAGTCGGCCAAGCGCGAGCAGGTGAAGGTGGACTCGGGCAGCCTGATCTATGTGGACCGCAACGCGTACTCTGTGCCGAGCCGGTTGATCGGCGAGCAAGTGGAGGCGCGGCTATTCATGGACCATGTGGAGGTCTGGTACGGACAGAAGAAGGTCGCCGAGATGCCACGCTTGCGCGGGCGTCAGAAGCATCGGGTGGATTACCGGCACATCATCGACTGGTTGGTGCGCAAGCCGGGCGCATTCGAGCACTACCTGTACCGCGATGAGTTGTTCCCGACCAGCCGCTTCCGCATGACCTTCGATCTGCTTGAGGAGCAGCTTGGCGGGTATCAGGGCAGCAAGGAATACCTGAAGATCCTGGAGTTAGCTGCCAAGGACAGCGAGGTCAGAGTCGATGCGGCGCTGCTTGTTCTGTTGGGACCAGGCGATGAGCAGATCAGCGCTGCGGGAATCGAGGCCATGCTGGGAGCTGAGCACAACACGACCATTCGCGATGTCGAGGTGGCGGCGGTGGATCTGCGCGTCTTCGACGAGTTGTTTAGTGCGCAGGAGGTGCTGCAATGAGCGCGGCCCCTCAGATCAGAACGGCGTTGATGGAGAACCTGAAAGAGTTGCATCTGCCGGCGATGCGTGAGTGCTTCGAGCAGGCTGCGCACCAGGCGGAGAAAGAGACCCTCAGCTACGAGCAATATCTGCTGCAGTTGACAGAGCGGGAGTGCGAGTCACGGCGCCGCAATCGCATCGCCGCACTGTTGCGCGAGTCAGGACTGCCACGAGAGAAGACGATGGCAAACTTCGATCTGAAGCGTCTACCCGTCAAGGCCGGACGACAACTGAAGGCGCTGGTGGACGGCAGCTTCCTTGATCGCAAGGAGAACCTGCTTCTATTCGGGAATCCTGGTGCGGGCAAGAGCCATCTGCTGTGTGCCCTGGCCCATGAACTGATCGCGCAAGGACGCAGGATGAAGTACACGAGCTGCGCCATGCTGGTGCAGGATCTGCTGGTGGCCAAGCGCGATCTGCGGCTGAGTAAGGAGATCAAGAAGCTAGCCAGGCACGACGGCCTGATCATCGACGAGATGGGCTATGTCCAGCAAAGTCGCGAGGAGATGGAGGTGCTGTTCACCTTGCTGTCCGAGCGATACGAACGCGGCAGCGTACTGCTGACCAGTAATCTTCCGTTCTCGAAGTGGGAGGGGATCTTCAAGGATCCGATGACCACGGCGGCAGCCATCGACCGGCTGGTGCATCACTCGGTCATCGTGGAACTGAACATCCCCAGCTATCGAATGGAGGAGGCAAAGAAGAATCGGGATCCGGCGCCAGAAAGCAACGCGGCCAATTAAGCGCACTCAACTGAGGCATGGACCAAACGCAAGAGCGGGGGAAAGCAGGCCGTGGAAATGACGGTCTGCTGGAAAGCCTGGAAAAAACGGTGAGACTGTTTTTCCCACCCTTCCCACAGCCCTTGGAAATCGATGCTGCCGATTTCCACATTACCACCGCCACAGCGACGACGGGGATGAATATATCCAAACGTTGTCGCTGGCAGGCCCTCCGCTTCGCCCCTTCGGGGGCTTCGCTCCGGCCCATGCCAGCGACAACGACAAAGGAGAGGAGAGAAACAAGTTCCAACAACTATCGGGAATTATGGTTGTCGGTGACCGGAAAGATTAGTTGACGCCAGACATCTCACCATCTTTCAGGATTTCGAAGGGAATGCAGTGGAGTTGAATCAGGTCGATGGCGTCGACTCCAATACGCTTCAAGGACGCTTCAGTATGCTGGCGAATCACCG
>DATKGA010000107.1:0-3187 GCA_035510935.1 Acidobacteriaceae bacterium | reverse complement strand
CTTCCCAACCTTGGGCGTTCCTCCGATCCTGGGCCGCGTCTTCACGCAACAGGAAGAGGACGCGCATCAGTCGCTCGCCGTGATCAGTTATGCCCTGTGGATGAACCGCTATCACCGTGACCCACACATCCTCGAAAACTCGATCGTTCTTGATCGCAAGGCGTACACGATCATAGCCGCATTTTCTCACTAAAAAAATAGAAAAGGCTGTCGTTTCGTGGCATAACAGCTATAGCGAATAGTAGTTAGGCCAACGAAAGAGGACAGCCTTATGACAACAGAGTGTAACCAAGAACCGTTTCCATTTCATCCCCTAAATCAGCGAGAAGTACGCGGGCAGTTTGACGGCGGAGCCATCACCAGCGACGCTGGGGGTTTGCTGTTGCGCGAAGTGGAGAAGCGGACCAACATCATCGGCCAATTCGCGAGCTGCTTTAGCGACTATCGGGATCCCGAACTGGTGGAACACGGGGTGGCGGAGTTGGTGGCGCAGCGGATCTACGGACTGGCTTTGGGGTATGAAGATTTGAACGATCACGAGGAGTTGCGGCGGGATCCGTTGTTGGCGGTGTTGGTGGAGAAGGAGGATCTGAGCGGGGAAGAGCGGCGACGGGTCCGCGATCAGGGCACTGCCCGAGCGGGCAAGAGCACCCTCAACCGCATGGAACTGGGGGCGGCGAAGTTGGGGGAAAAGGAGCGGTATAAGAAGATCATCCTGGACGAGGCGGCTGTCGATCGGACGCTGGTGGATATTTTTCTGCAAGCCCAGGGCGAAGCCCGGAAAGAGATCGTGTTGGATTTGGATAGCACCGACATTGCTTTGCAGGGGGAGCAAGAAGAGCGGTTCTTCCACGGCTACTACGGGCATTACTGCTACCTGCCGCTGTACATCGTCTGTGGCGAGCATGTGCTGTGCGCACGCTTGCGGCCGTCCAATATCGACGGGGCGCAAGGCAGCGTGGCGGAGGTGGAGCGCATCGTGGCGCAGATCCGGCAAGCGTGGCCGCAGGTGCGGATCATCCTGCGCGGCGATTCCGGCTTTTGTCGCGACGAGTTGCTGAGTTGGTGCGAAGAACATGGGGTGGACTATGTGGTGGGCTTGGCGCAGAATGCCCGCCTGCTACGGGAGATCGCGACGGCCAGCGCACAAGCGGCGAGCCAATATCAGCAAAGTGGAACCGCGGCGCGGGTATTCTCCGAGTTCGTCTATCGAACCAAGAAAAGTTGGTCGCGAGCCCGGCGGGTGATTGCCAAAGCAGAACACTTGGAGAAAGGGGCCAATCCACGGTTTGTGGTCACCTGGCTGAGCCCGGAAGAAACCATCTTTCCCGCCCCACCCCGCTGGGGGGCGCAGAGCTTGTATGAGGAGTTGTATTGCGCGCGTGGAGAAATGGAGAACCGGATCAAAAGAGCAGATGATGTTGTTTGCCGACCGCACCAGCACGTCCTGGCTGCGGAGCAATCAAATCCGGCTCTACTTCTCCACCGTGGCCTACCTGCTGATGCAGGCTCTCCGGCGGTTAGGGTTGGCGGGTACCGAACTGGCCCACGCGCCATGCAACACCGTGCGCTTGAAGTTGCTCAAGATCGGGGCCCAGATTCGCATCACGGTACGCAAAATCTGGGTGTCGCTGTCGACCGGCTATCCGTACCTGGAGCTGTTCCGCCAGGTGCACCGGCAGTTACAAGTCACCGCTCTGCGCTGTTGAGAGGGAGGGAGTAGCGAGAGCAATGAGACCGCACGCCAAGTTCGGGGAGGGGTGTGTCTTGCCCGGACAAAAAAATTGAAATCCTCGGGGCGAGGATGATGAACAAGGCCGCCGGAACAGTTCGTACGATGATTTCCGGAGCTTGAGTCTCATTCGTCAGCGGGTCGAGCTCATTTTCGCCGCTCCCCTCCCCCGCTGTGAGACATTCGGGAATAGGCGTGATGCCGCGCAGCTTCGAGTTCCCGCTGGAAGATGGACAACTCGAGCAGGCACAGTTGTGGGTGCCCATGAGCCTGACACCCGACGAACTTTCCGACCAGCACGCCGGCTTTTGGGGATACCAGATGGTCGCCCGCCTCAAGGATGGCGTCACCCTTTCGCAGGCAGCGCAAGATGCCGACCGCGTCGCCAGGCAGATCATGCGCAGTGTTCCCGACAGCATGTCTGCCATCCACATCCGGGGAGACGTCACGCTGCTGCGCGAGTACGCCGTCGGCGATGTCCGACCCTCGCTGCGCACGCTGTTCTTAGCCGTCTCCATCGTCCTGCTGATTGCTTGCGTGAATGTCGCCGGTCTGCTGTTGGTCCGGGCTATCCGCCGGCGTCGCGAATACGCCGTTCGACTGGCCCTGGGTGCGGGTTCCGGCGTCATCATCCGCGAATCTGTCTTCGAAGGCCTGCTGCTCAGCCTTGCCGGTGGCCTGCTGGGCCTGGCGTTTGCGGCGACCGCTATCCGCACCGCGTTGCACCTCCTGCCAGAGTCCATGCCGCGCGTCGACTCCATCTCCCTGGACGGACGCGTCGTCACATTTGCCCTCCTCGTCGCCCTGGCAACTGGCGCCCTCTGCAGCCTTGCGCCAGCCTTTGCGGCCTTGCGAACCAATCTGACAGAAAGCCTCAAAGATGGCGTCCGGACCGGCACGGGCGCCTCAAACCATGCGTGGTTGCGCTCAACCCTGGTGGTCTCGGAGATCGCGATTGCCCTGGTGCTGCTCACCATATCGGGCGCCTTCCTTCGCAGCTTCCAGAAAATGCGCGCCGTCGACCCCGGCTTCCGTCCCGACCACGTCCTCGTCGCCGGCTATCAACTGCCCCTCAACCAGTACCCCACCGATGCTTCCGCCGACTCCTTCAATCGTGCTGTCGTCGACCGGTTTGCAAGCAAGTCCGGAATCGTCGCCGTCGGCATCGCCAACTCTCTCCCCGCATCCGGTTCTTACCACGGATCTGCGTACACCATCGAGGACGAGCCCGAAGACAGTTGGAAGCTGAAATTCTCCATGTTCGCGATTACCTACGGCGACTATTTCCAAGCCATCGGCATCCCACTGATCGATGGCCGGTACTTCACCATCGAGGACCGCTCCAATTCACCCCTGGTAGTGATCGTCAGTCAGTCCATGGCCAGACATTCCTGGCCGGATCAGCGGGCCATCGGCAGGCGTATGCACGTCGGCAACCCGCACAAGCGCTCCCCC
>DATKGA010000106.1:0-14198 GCA_035510935.1 Acidobacteriaceae bacterium | reverse complement strand
GGGGCAGCTTACCTTCGCCAGTATAGAGTTGCTGGCGCAGCTCGGGATACATGCCGGTCAAGGCATCGAGTGCTTCGCCGACGGTTGCACCGGGGACGCTGACGGTTTGTTCTCCGCCGGTGTAGGCGCGCAAGGGGGTCGGGATGTTGATCTTCATGCCGGGCCTCTTTCCTGTTCAACTTCGACGCCGCTGACTTCAATCTCAATCGGTTCGTCGAGGAACTTCTTATCTTCCTCGTCGGTGCCGGTCAGGAGGAAGGAGTTGGTTATGGTGGCTTTGCCCTGGTCGACACGGGTGATGATATAGGAGCAGCCAATCCAGTGCGCCTCGTTGAAGTCGGTTTGCGACCACTGCGCGGGACAGTCCGGATGGGAATGATAGAAGCCGACGATATCGAGGCCGAGCTTGCGTGCCTGGCGTTGGATGCGGATGAGCTCATC
This sequence comes from Acidobacteriaceae bacterium, assembly GCA_035510935.1. Lineage (GTDB taxonomy): Bacteria > Acidobacteriota > Terriglobia > Terriglobales > Acidobacteriaceae > Edaphobacter. The sequence continues at coordinate 13,757 of DATKGA010000106.1, read as the reverse complement.
GGGCGCGATGTTGTAGCGGTCGTGGGCGCGGTCGGTGCGGGTATTGCCTGCGCGAACGATTGCGCGGACATGATTTCCATCGGGCGCGGATGAACCGAGCAGCACTCCGCAGCACTCGTGCGGGTGAGTTTCTTCGCCGTGCGCGCGCAGGGCTGCGTAGTCCGAGAAGCTGAGATGCAGCATTATTCCTCCCGCCAGAATCGTTCGCTGAGGTACTTATCCGCGGAGTCGGCGAGGATGGCGACGATGACGGCATCATGCCCGTCGCGCGCCTCCTGTTCCGCGATCTGCAGCGAAGTGGCTACCGCGCCCGCGGCGGAGACGCCGACCAGCAAGCCATCGCGGCGGCCGAGTTCCTTGGCCATGGTGTAGGCGCGCTCTGTCTCCATGAAGATGTTGGCGTCGGCCAGAGTTGTGTCGTAGATGGGCGGAACGATTGCCGTAGCCATGTACTTGAGGCCCTCGAATCCGTTGAAGGGCGAATCCGGCTGCATGGAGATGCACTGGATGGCGGGGTTGAGTTCCTTGAGGCGGCGCGTGGTGCCCATGAAGGTGCCGCTGGTGCCGAGGCCTGCGACGAAGTGGGTGATCTGGCCTTCGGTCTGCTTCCAAATCTCGTTGGCGGTGGTGCGGTAGTGGGCCTTCCAGTTCTGCGGGTTGCCGTACTGGTCTGCGTAGAAGTAACGGTCTGGTTCGGCGGCGATTATGGCGCGGGCCTTGCGGATTGCGCCGTCGGAGCCGTCCGCGGGATCAGTCCAGATGACCTTGGCACCGTAGGCAGCGAGGATATTTTTGCGTTCTTCGGAGACATTGGAAGGTACGCAGAGGGTGACGGGGAAGCCCAGCGCCGCGCCCAACATGGCATAAGCGATGCCTGTGTTTCCGCTGGTGGCGTCGAGCAGGGCGCGGCCGTCGCGCTGATGAAAGCTGAGCAGGCCGCGCTTTTCGGCGTCGAGGACGATGGAGGCTGCGGCGCGATCCTTGATGGAACCGCCGGGGTTGACCCACTCGACTTTGCCCAGGATTTGCACGCCGGGCAGGTGCGCGGTGAGCCGGTCGAGCGCGAGCAGCGGTGTATTGCCGATGCGGTCGAGCAGCGAGACACCGAGTGCGCGCTCGGTTGAAATCGTCAAGGAGTTCCCTTTCCCGTCGGTCTGCGGCTTCATACCAGATTCAATCCTATGCAATGGATGCGGGGCGACGTTGTGACCTGCCGATTGAACGCCGACAGAGGATGTGCGACAGTAAACTGAGTCTAACGTATCTAAATTATGGCAAAGATAACCCCGCCACGAAGCTTTGCCGACGCGCTCACCACGCTCGCCGGCAACCAATTTGATGTATCCGCGGCGCGCGACGCTTCAGGAACCGGAGCTAAAGCCTTCCAGGTACGCAAGTACGGCTGCGCGGCGGAGATTATCGCTGCCGCCGACGGCACCACCATGCTGCTGGCGCGGCCGGGATGGCTGCTGGGTGGGCAGATTTCGCGGCTGGTGGATAAGGGATATCAGAAGTTCCTGAAGACGCCGAAGATGGAGATTCCGGCGACGGCAGACCACCTGCACGCCATTCACGAGTTCAGCGAGGAACTGAAAGAGATGGCCGGGGCAGTGAGCCTGTACAACGAATCGCTGGGGACGACGAGTGACCGGTATGTGTACGACCGGGTGAAGGGGCGGGAGTAGCACTTCGTGCCGTTCTCGACGCGCTACGCGCGTATTATCCTATGCAGGAGGGTGTATGCCACAGAACCATTTGAACTTGACGATTACGGACGAAGCGGCGATCGAGTTCGTTCGCGGCAGAGTGCAAAGTGGCGAGTACGCCTCCGAGAGCGATGTTGTCCACGAAGGGTTGATGGCTCTGAAAGAAGAGACCGACGAGCGAGAGCGTTGGGAGCGTGAGGTCTTGCTTCCGGCCCACGACCGTCTGATGGCGAACCCTGCGTCTGCAATTCCAATTGAGCAGGTTGAACGGAACCTCGAAGTCAGGCGGTGTCAGCGGGTAAAAGCAAGCTGATGGCCTATGAGGTTGCCTTTTCCGCAGAGGCTGAATTGCAACTGCGGGAGTTGGAAGCGTATCTTGCGGAGCGGTTCTATCCGGCAAATGCTGAGCGATATATCCAACGGTTGACCAATGCCTGTCGCGCATTGGCAGGCGCTCCATTTCAGGGAACCATGCGCGAGGACCTAGCTCTCGGCATCCGAACAACCGGATTTGAGCGTCGCGCCACCATCTATTTCAAGGTTGTAGAGAACCGCGTTCTGATCCTCGGAATTTTATACGGTGGGCGGAAGTTTACGGCTGATCGGTGTGAGGATGAAGCGACCGGTATGTGTACGACCGGGTGAAGGGGCGGGAGTAGGAGCCGTAGCCCCTATTTGCTGCGGTTGCGTTGGAGTTCGCGGTAGGCTTCGCTTTTGGAGAGGCCGCGGGCGCGGGCGACTTGCTTTAGGGCGTCTTTTTCGGTGAGGCCCTGGGCTTTCATCAGCGCGCGGACCTCGGCGGCGATGCTGGTGGTCGGAGTGTTGCTGGCGGATTCGGCGGCGGCTGGGGCGAAGAGTAGGACGATTTCTCCGCGAACGGTGGCGCGCGCGACGAGCGTCTTGCGGACTTCGGAGACTGGACCGCGCAGGAACTCCTCGTGCAGCTTGGTGAGTTCGCGTGCGACGACGACGTGCTGTGTGGGGCCGAAGATGGATTCGATGTCGGCGAGCGTGGCGAGGATGCGGTGGGGTGCTTCGTAAAAGATTTGAGGGGTTGTGGTGTCATTCCCATGTCCCAAAGGCGGGAGATGGGGCACCCGATTTTTCAGCGCTTCGAGCGCGGTCCGGCGCTGGCCTTCCTTTGAATGAAGAAAACCGTGGAAGGTGAACTGCTCGGGGTTCTGATCGCAGCTCGTTTGCGCAGTTCCTGCCAGTCCGCTCGCAATCAATGCGCTGATGGCGGCGTTGGCTCCGGGGATGGGGAAGACGGGGACGCCGGCGGCGATGGCGGCTGCGGCGATCTGGCCACCGGGATCGGCGATACCGGGTGTTCCCGCGTCGCTGACGACGGCGATGCGCGCGCCGGCCTTGAGTGCGGAGGCGAGCTCAACGGCGCGGGCGGCCTCGTTGTGCTTGTGGTAGCTGACGGTGGGGGTGCGGATGTCGAAGTGATTGAGAAGCTTCTGGGTCTGGCGGGTGTCCTCGCAGGCGATGCGGTCGACCGAGCGCAATACGCGCAAAGCACGCAGGGTGATGTCTTCGAGGTTGCCGATGGGCGTGGCGACAAGATAGAGGCCGGGGGCGAGTGGACGCTGGGCGGCGGGGACTTCGCTGGACGTTTCATCGTCGCGCATCGGGGCTTCGCCGATCTCGAGTTCTTGATCTGTGTTCATCCGTGGTCGGGTTGCAGATTGTCTGATGCCGATGGTGCGGGTCTGAACTAGGAGTCTTCTGGGCGGCGGAGGCGGCGGCTCTGGTTGAGCAGACCCATGGACTGCGAGAGGTTCTGCGGGGTAACGATGCCGACGATGCGTTCGCCCTGCATGACGGGAACGAGCTGGGCGCCGTGGCCGGCGGTGATGCGGCCAAGGGTGCGGACCAGCGAATCTTCGGGCAGCGCGGTCTGAAAGCTGCGCGTCATGACGCCCTGCACATAGCTGTTGCCGCCAGTGGCCAGCGCCTCCATGATGCTTTGGCGGGAGACGGCGCCGACGAGGTTGCCACCGCGCACCACTGGAAAGACGTCCTGCAGGGAGTGCACGGCGCGCTGCAGCGCGTCTTCGAGCGTGTCGGAGGCGGAGAGCGTGCTGAACTGGGTGAGCATGACGTCGCGCATGAGCACGCTGTCGGCGTCGCTTTGTACGAGGATGCCCTGGGTCTCCATGTGGGCTCCGATGAGAACGAAGGCGCCCATGATGGCGAGCCATAGGTTGCCCATAAGGAGCCCGGTGACGACCAGGGCGATGGCGATCCACTGGCCCAGTCCCGCGCCGAGCCTCCACCTTAACCCTGTGCCCAAGCCAGGCGCTGCTGCCGAGCCTGACGTAGTGGAACGGGGATCACCTTTCCCCTGGGCCGCGACCGCTGCGAGGGTACGGCGAAAGACGCGTCCTCCATCCAGCGGAAACGCGGGTAGAAGATTGATTGCGCCGAGCAGAAGATTCAGCCAGACCATGGCGCGGAGCAGATGGGAGGGAGCGATCCACGGGCGTTGCAGGAGGTCGACTCCGGGCGCGAAGGCGAGCACGATTGCCGCGAGGAAGAGCGCGAAGCCGATGCTGGCGAGCGGACCGACGAAGGCCATGCGTTGCTCCAGGGGCGGCTCGGCGGCGCGCTGGGTGGCTTCCGGCGTGGAGTAGGTCAGGAGGCCGCCGGTGGGCAGAAGCAGGATTCCGCTCAAATCCATCCCGAACCACGCCGCAGCCAGCGCGCGCGCACACTCCCGCACCGCGACGGCAAATAAAAGCAGAAGCCAAAGAACAACTCCACGACCGGCGCTGGAGCCGGTGAGCGAGCCAATGCCGATCACCATAGCCAGCAGGAGAAGGAAGAACGCATGGATGCGGACGTCCACTCCAAGATAACGACCGACGGGGAAGCTCCATCCACGCATGGCTCTATTGTATTCGCACGACGTTTCCGCAATGACAAGTTGGGCGAAGCCGACGGGTGCGGTTGCCGTCATAAGATGGAGAGATGCGGGTGATTGCCGGGAGTTTTCGATCGCGCCAACTGATTGCCCCACGGGGCAGCGGGACGCGTCCCACCAGCGACCGGCTGCGCGAGACGCTGTTCAACATTCTGGCCCCGAGGGTTGCGGGGTACCGCTTCGCCGACCTCTATGCTGGAACCGGTGCGGTGGGGATCGAGGCGATCAGCCGCGGCGCGGAGCATGTATGGTTCGCGGAGAAGGCAGAACCGGCACTGGCGGCCATTCGCGCCAATTTGAAGGCCTTGCAGATTGTGCGAGGTTTTAGCGTGGAGGAGCGTGGAAGCGGAGCACTGCTGGAGCGGCTGGCCAAAGGTGCGGAGTCTGCGAAGACCGGCGAGTTACTGGATCTGGTCTACATGGACCCGCCGTGGGAGGCACAGGCGGAGTATGAGAAGACGCTGCAACTGTTGGGCAGTGCTCGGGGACGGGGGATGCTTGCGCCGGGAGCGTTGGTGGTGGCGGAGCATAGTAGTAAGGTTCCGTTGACGGAGCGATACGGGGAACTGGTGCAGACGCGGGTGTTGAAGCAGGGCGATGCGGCGCTGAGTTTCTACATGCGGTCTGCGGATTAAGGAAGGTCAAATCCGCCGCCGGTGTGCATGCCGGTGCGGAGGTCGATGGAAAATTCGACTTCTTTGTCGGTCGTGAGGTTCCAACCGAAGCCGTGCAGCGCGTGGGTGCCGGTGGCATCTGGTCGGACGCCGGTGATGCGGATTCCCTCCCAGCTGAGTCGCGCAGTTTGCCATGCGAGGCCTTCCGCACCCCAGGCGGCGATGGCGTGGAATCCGATGAAGACAAGCAGGCCGTGCTCGGCGAGGACGAGGACCTCGGTGACGGGCTTGAGCGGGATGTGGGTGGAGCGCTCCGGCGCGGCAGGGTCGAGGACATAGGCATAGCCGCCAGCGACGGCACAGAGTTCCAGCGGATTGGGGCAGGCGAAGAGGCCGGTGGGCATTTTGGGGTCGGTGAAGCCGAGGGCGCAGGTTGCAAGAAATGTTCCGCCGGTCTTTCCCGCGCCAGCCGGGTGGACAAGCAGCAAGAGTGCGCCGCGGGCCAGCGCGTCTTCTTCTCCTGCGACCGGGCGAGGGTAGGTGAACTGACGGGCCGGAGCGATCAGCGGTGGAGTGGAGAGCACTTCCGCGCGCCAATGGTGAGGGAAACCCGACGCGTCGTCCGAAACGGCCATTAGCGCACCGTAGCTGATGGCAGGGAGTCGAGGGCCTGGGCGATGTCGGCGATGAGGTCGTCGATGTGCTCGAGGCCGGCGCTGAGACGAATGAAGCCTTCGGGGACGGCGTCGCCACCCCAACGGGCGCGGCGCTCGGCGCAGGTGCAGGTGCCGCCGAAGCTGGTGGATTCGGTGATGAGCTTTACTTTGGAGAAGAAGGTTTCGGCGGCGGCTTTGCTGGCCAGGTGGAAGCTGACGATTGCGCCGAAGAACTGCATCTGGCGGGTGGCGAGGGCGTGGCCGGGATGGTTGGGCAATCCTGCGTAGAGGACATCGTAGACGACGTCGGTGCGCGTGCTGAGGTACTGCGCGATGCGCAGCGCGTTAGCGGAACTTCGCTCCAGGCGCAGCGGCAGGGTGGCGATGGAGCGCAGAGCGAGCCACGCCTCCATGGGGCCGAGGACGCCGCCCATCAGAGTGCGCCACTGCTCGATCTGCTGCAACAGTTCGCGATCGCGAGTGGCGACGTGGCCGAGCAGGATGTCGCTATGGCCGGTCATCGACTTGGTGTCGGAGGCGACGGCGAAGTCCGCACCAAGCGCCAAGGGGCGCTGGCCGAGAGGGGTTGCGGTGGTATTGTCGACGGCGACCAGAGCGCCTGCGCGATGCGCGCGCGAGCTAAGCGCGGTAATGTCGCATATCTCCATCAGCGGATTGCTGGGCGACTCGATCCAAAGCAGGCGCGCGCCTTCCAGTAGCTCGCCCTGCGCGTCGCCGGCGGTGGGCGCGAAGCGGATGACGATGCCCGATTTGGCGAAGTAGTCCTGCATCAACTGGCGCGCGGCGAAGTAGGCGTTGGATGGCATTACCACCACATCGCCAGGATGCAGTACCGCACCGAAGACCGAGGCGCAGGCAGCCATTCCGGATGCGAAGACCAGTGCGCTGGCGCGGTAGGGTTTACCCGCGTCGGCGTGGGCGGAAGCGAAGACGCCGGATTCCATCTGGCCGATGGCACGCTCGAGCACGGTCCAGGTGGGATTGTGCGAGCGGGCGTAGCTGTAGGGCGCATCGTTAGGGTCGCCCGGCGTGTGGTAGGGCGCGGCGAAGACCGGGCTGGGATGCAGCGGCTCGCCCGCGACTGCGCGGGTCAAAGTTGAGCGAATGATTTTGGTCGAATCATGCATCTAGCGCGATTCTAACTCCCCGGAATGAAACTTCGCAGCGTACGGCGGTGATCTCTGCTTCGGATGCGAGCGGTCCAGGTTTCCCGTGGACGATGCGCGCCTACGAATATTTCTTGCGTGTTCATGGCAACGCGCCTTCACGGCGTGCCATCTGATCCCTTGTACAACGCGGCGGGAATTGGCTTTGCGCGGAAGTTGCGAAACGTATTGAACCACGATGTTTTAGGCTTCCCGCTCGTCTTTTCCCGTTCGTCTTGCTGACGGCTACTTTCCGTGTCCCGTCGCCACGCAGATCTTCTCATCTGTCGATTTCGAGGTTCCCGATGAACATCGTCCGTCCGCTGTCCCTGGCAGGCATCGCGCTTGCCGTAATCCTGTCCACGGGCCCATTTACGCGGGCGCAACAGCCCGACAATTCAGTCCAGAATAAAGACCACTCCACGACCGCCGACAATCAGCCGAATGCGAAGAACGATCGTTTGCTTGTGCAGCAGGTACGCAAGGCGATCGTTGCGGATAAAGACCTCTCCACCTACGCGCACAACGTGAAGGTCGTTGTGATGAACGGGTCGGTGACGCTGAAAGGGCCAGTGAAATCCGATGAAGAGAAGCAGAAGGTCGCATCCGATGCCGCGTCTGTCGTAAGCGCCGACAATATTGCCAATCAGTTGACTGTCAAGCAATAGAAGATTCTCGCTCGAATTCCGCCGGAGTGCCAGCGATCCGGCCTCCCACACCTATCCGATTTATTCAACCGATTAAGGAGTTCGTCATGGCCAACAAGAAAGTTGCAGTCTTCGGCATTTACGCCACCCCAGCCACCGCAGAGAATGGAGTCGATCACCTGCTTACGCTCGGCTTCACCAATTCGGCCATCTCTGTCCTGCTTCCGGATGACGAAAGTACGCGCGCTTTTGCGCACGAGAAGAACACCAAGGCGCCCGAGGGGACCACAACCGGCGTGGCCGCGGGAGGGATCATCGGCGGCACGCTGGGTTTGCTTGCGGGCATTGGCGCACTGGCGATTCCCGGCGTTGGGCCGCTGATTGCCGCTGGCCCAATCATGGGTGCGCTGGCTGGCCTGGGAGCGGGCGGAGCCGTAGGCGGCATCGTCGGAGCGCTGGTTGGCATGGGAATTCCAGAGTATGAGGCGAAGCGCTTTGAAGGCGCGGTGAAGGGCGGAGGCACGCTGCTCTCCGTACACTGCGATACCTCCGAACAGATCTCGACGGCGAAGAAGGCCCTGGAAGACACAGGCGGGCACGACATCTCAGCCACGGGCGAGGAGAGTTCGCCTAGCTCGTCGAAGAAGTCCGTCGGAAACGTCGAAGCCGATGAAGAACGTGCCGCCACCGGCACCTCCAACCGGTATTAGCAGAAAAGAAGTGCAGATGCGTGGAGCCGCCCTAGCTGACGTTCAGCCGGGGCGGCTCCACGTCAGGCCTTACTTGCCGGCGGCGAAATGCTCCCAGCCGCCAGGTTGAAGCGGCGATCGGAGTCCTGTTGGGCCCAGTAACGTGATGCTGCTGCCGCGCACCAGGCTCCCGATACGGGTGATGCGGACTCCGGCAAGAGAGCGGGGAACTCGCGCCATTGGCGGAGCTGCGAAGAGGAGTTCATAGTCCTCGCCGCCGTGGAGAGCCAGAGTGAGAGCGCGGTTTGGCGCGGCGTTGTGCTTGCTCGCAAGCGGATGGATGGGCAGTGCGGCGGCGGATACTTCCGCGCCAACGCCGGACTCCCGGCAGAGGTGATTGAGATCGGTGGAGAGGCCGTCGCTGAGGTCGATGGCTGCGCTGGCAAGGTGACGTCGCAGCAGAGCCATGCCCAGCGCGATGCGAGGCTGCGGGAAGAGGTGGGGATGCGCGGAGAGCATGTGAGGCGTTATCTCCCACCCATTCCGCCAAGAACGCGGAATGGATGGGGCACCCGACTTTTTAGAGGGTGATTTCGATTTCACGGCGCGCAGCTCGATTGCGGCAAGCTCCGCGGCCGCGCCACCCAGTTCACCGGTGACATAAAGCGCGTCTTCGGCGCGGGCCCCGCTGCGGCGCAGAGCGCGGCCGGAAGGAGCGGAGCCAAGGAGCACGATATCCGCCAGCACCAGTCCGCAAGGGGATTGGGCGGTGTCTCCACCGGCGAGCGGGACATGATGTTGATCTGCCAGAGCATGAAGGCCAGTGAAGAAGCGCTCGACCCAGGACCGACCGGCGCGGGTTGCGAGCATCTGCGCAGGCAACGCGAGCGAGAGGAAGGCTGCCATCGGACTCGCGCCCATGGCGGCCAAATCGCTGAGGCCACGCGCCAGTGTACGGTGGCCGACCGACTGCGGCGGATGCCAGTCGCGGCGGAAGTGGCGATTTTCGAGGGTGAAGTCGGTGGTGACCAGCACCTCGTGGCCCCTGGGCGGGCGCAGGATGGCACAGTCGTCGCCGATGCCGAGGGCGATGTGGCTGTGGTTGCCGCGCCTGGCTGCTGCCCATTCGGATCGGATGTGTTCAATCAGCGCCAGCTCGCCCAACGGCTTCTTCCTCGTGAGCCAAGCATAAACCAGCCGCGGATAAGTGGGCCGAAGCGGCTGGACCGGGTCAACGTGAGGCGAACAAGCGGGGAAAAGGCTTGGGAGTATTGCAGAAAACTTACACCTTAATCAGCGATCTTGGATTGCGTTCCCTTCCCCACACGTTTAAAATGATTGGATAGTCCAAGCAGGATGGCGAAATCCTGATGCCGATTGCGAATGGCAGCCGGAGAAGTTGATTTGCCGGTGCATATGGCAACTATCGCGCAACATTAGTTTGGATGGTACCGCTCTTATTCATTGCACAAGGTTCGGGGACAAATACTGAAAAGCTCAAGTTTGAAGAAACGCCATTACGTTGTTCTTGTCAGCCGCGATGAGAACGGGAGCCTGCGCAAGATTCCCGTGCCGCTGCACTATGCCTATATCTTTGTAGCAGCGGCGGTTATTGGGACATTTACGATCGCCGGACTGGCTGGATCGTACTCCCGCATGTTGATCAAGACGGCGCGTTTCAACCAGTTGCGCGACGACCATGCCATATTGCAGAAGGACTATGTGCACCTGGAGAAGCAGGCACACGAGAAAGACGTGCAGGCTGCGTCGCTGGGTTCGCTGGCATCCGAGGTTTCAGCACTTTATGGCCTTACCGCCAGCAAACTGGCCGTGCCGATGGGGCACATGCGGATGAAGCCGTCTACCAAATCGGCCGGGACAACGGCGGTGCAGGGCGAGTTGATCGCCGAGACGGGCACCAACTTCTCCGATGACAGCTACTACAAGTCTCTTGACACCTTTTACAGCCTGCGCGATTCGGCTGTGAGCGGAGCTGTGACGCAGGCCATTGACGGCGTATCGGCGATGGGGACACTCTCCGGCATGGGCGGTTCGGACCTTTCGATCAACGCCCCCTCGCTGTGGCCTGTGATTGGGCCCATCACAAGCAGCTTTGGGCAACGGGAAGATCCTGTCCTGCATAACGGAGAGGGCGAGTTCCACACCGGCATCGACATCTCTGTACCCAGCGGGACACCGATCCGGGCAGCCGCCGACGGTACTGTGAGGTCGGCCGCGATGGAGAACGGCTACGGGCGTCAGGTGGTGATCGACCACGGCAACAACATTGCGACCTGCTACGCGCACCTTTCGGGCTTTGCCGTGATGGAAGGGCAAACCGTCGTCCGCGGGCAGGTGATCGGATATGTTGGGATGAGCGGACGAACCACCGGCGCGAACCTGCACTATGAGGTGCGCATCCACAATACGCCGGTCAATCCGCACAAGTACCTGCGTACTACCCTATCGGGACTGGACAGCGAAGCAACAGGCCTGTAAGGCATTTCCACGAATGATGCAGGGTGTTGCACCACGAAGAAAATGCGGGGATTCTTCGCTTCGCTCAGAATGACAATTCTGAATTCTTTACTGTAATCGTGAAAATGCCGTAAGCCGCTCTACCGGGCAACGGGGCTGGTGGGCGTGGCGGATGAGTCCGGGGCGATCACGCTCTGCGGAGTTACCAGCTTCTTCAGCAACTGTATAGGCAGATTAGCGGTGAGCACGGCATGCTCCTTGTGCTGCTCGATCTGGATGGAGGAGATGAAGTCGCGCGTGGCTTGTGCGTTGGCATCGTCTGATTGAGCCTCAATTTTGGGTTGGATGGCCTGGAAGATATGCAGCAGCGAGTCCAGCGCTAAAGCCGAGCGCGCGGCGTCCTGCTCGGTGGGGGTTATCTGTTCGATGCGCAGGTGTAGCGCGCCGAGGCCGACACGCAGGCTGGCGACGAAGGTGGTGTCCTCCGGCAGCGGAAGCTGAAGGCCAAAGACGGTGATGCGCCCGCGCTCTGAAAAGGGCAGGCCGACGTGGCCGATGGCCCACGCGCTGGAGAGCAGCGGCACGTCGCGGTAGCGCGCGGCCAGCAGAGACGAGCCGGAGAAGGGCGATGCCGATGCACGGTAGCGGTCGAGCATGGCGTGGATCTGCTCGGTGGTGGGCATGTTGGAGGCGGCGATGGTGTCGTAACCGAGCTGCGCGATGCGCAGGCCGCGGCCTTCGATGGGGATGGTGTAGATGGTGTGGCCGGCGTACTGCTCCTGGGATGTGGCGATGGTGGCCAGATAGCTGGCCAGGCGCGCGCCGTCGAAGCGGCCTTCGAAGACCTCGGAGTAGGCAACCGGGCCATTGGGGCCATTGGGGTTGTCCATGCGATGCAGTGCGAAGGCTGCGGCGTCGAGATCGCGCTCCGGGACGATTCCGGTGATGTCGACGAAGTGCTGATAGTCCGGGCTACGGGGTACCGGGGTCCGCTCGAAGTGAGTTGCTGTGCGCAATGGCTTCAGATTGAGGTAGACGATGGCGTCGGACTCCGGCAGAAGGCGGGCAACCTCGGGCGGTGCGGCCTTGCGCAGGAAGACGGCAGCAATCAGCGCCACGATCAGCCCCAGCATCAGAAGCAGCGAGTACAGCGTCCGTTTGCGCATCCTGCACTCTACTGTACGCCCGCCGCCTGCAAATCGCTTAGGCCCTGATACGAGCGTTGCTCCGTGCTTGCGGCTATGCTAGAGTAAGGGTTGTGCGCTGCCCGTTATGGACAGCGCATTCGACTGTTTGGGCTGGCGTAGCTCAGTTGGTAGAGCATCTGATTTGTAATCAGAGGGTCGGGGGTTCAAATCCCTCCGTCAGCTCCAATTTGAGCCGGTTCCCTTTCGAGCCAGCGGCCCTCGGCTGAGCTGATTTGGTTGCATTTGAGCTGAACGGCAGAGGGCGAAACGGCCAGGGCAGTCGAGACAGTACTACGTTGGACGGATTTGGTTGTACTGCTTGTTGGCATCAAGCACGGATACCTCACCCCACTCCTTCAATACAGTTTCCGCGCGATTCCCAACAGAATCCGCGATGCGGTTTGGAGGCAGGCATGAGGCTCATCCGCGCGGCGACAGGCGGAAGATGCACAGGTGGCCGAGTGGTTAATGGCAGCAGACTGTAAATCTGCCGCGCTAAGCGCTACGGAGGTTCGAATCCTCCCCTGTGCACCATTTCTTTTGCGGCAGTACAGAGCAGTAGGGTACCGGGCGGTATTTCAGGCGGTGTATGGCGATGAGTGACAGTGAACGATCACTCAATCTGGCGGGAAGCAGGCCGCGTATGTTGCTTGCGCTTGCGGTTTTGATAGTCTTGGGAGTGCTCTCGTGGCTTACGATAGATTCGTCTGCCGTAGTTCACGTTCAGGGTTATTCGAGCAGGTATGTTTCGTACGGGCCTCGCGATGTCGAGGTGCGATGGTTTCCGATCCTGTTTCTAGGTATTTTTGCTTTCAAAGTGGTGCTGGCCAACATGCGGGCACGCCTGGAGACAGGAGATTCACGGTAGTGCTGGCATAGCTCAGTGGTAGAGCACTCCCTTGGTAAGGGAGAGGTCGAGAGTTCAATCCTCTCTGCCAGCTCCAGGTTCAGGTTGCAAAGCGGGCTGTCAGTGCCGCGGTCGGCGGGGGAGTGTAGTTGAAACCTGCTGACTCGCTGACTTGACGACTCGCTGCATGAGATTGCGGGAGTAACTCAGTGGTAGAGTCTCAGCCTTCCAAGCTGTTGGTCGCGGGTTCAATTCCCGTCTCCCGCTCCAGATTGTTCTGGATGGTCCAGAGTAGCCCTATGACGGATGTTCTTGATGCAGGAGTGATGAGTTGAGCGCATTGCGTGAGCAGGGAGTGATTCCGGTGACCGATCCGGAGAACTACGACGCGGTGCATTCCGCTATAGAGGCAGCCTTCTCAGCGGCCAGGGTGAAGGAGTTTCTGGGGTCGATATTGCGAGCCAGGCTTCGCATCCGCGACTTCGAGCTTGTGTTGCGCAAAGGCATACTGGGCGCGGCTATCGCTAACGAATACGATGCTCTTGGCAGCGGCGACCAGGGCCTGATCCGCGAGTTCTACCTAGCGAGCCTGGAAAAGGTCGCACCCGAACAGCGGGTAAAGTTTTCTAAGTTGTACGCATATTATTGAACGAGTTGGTAATGAATCTCCGGCATGCGCCGGCCAATCAGAGAGGATGAACAGCAATGGGCAAGGAAAAGTTTGACCGGACGAAGCCACATGTGAACGTAGGGACGATTGGGCACATTGATCACGGCAAGACGACTTTGACGGCGGCGATCACGAAGGTTCTGACCAAGCACAACCCGAAGAACACGT
>DATKGA010000105.1:0-7340 GCA_035510935.1 Acidobacteriaceae bacterium | reverse complement strand
ACGTGTTCTTCGGGTTGTGCTTGGTCAGAACCTTCGTGATCGCCGCCGTCAAAGTCGTCTTGCCGTGATCAATGTGCCCAATCGTCCCTACGTTCACATGTGGCTTCGTCCGGTCAAACTTTTCCTTGCCCATTGCTGTTCTCCGTGTACTTCAAATTTGTTATCAGCCAATCCTGTGTGCCGGTCCCTTGGGTCGGCCCAACTCCGTTACCTGCCCTTGTCGTCCTTGCCCTGCACCTTCGCGATAATCTCTTCCGACACCGACTTCGGCGCCTCTTCATATTGTTTGAATTGCATCGAGTAGTTGGCGCGGCCCTGGGTGGCCCCGCGCATATGGGTCGCGTAGCCGAACATGGTCGACAGCGGGACCGTGGCGCGGATGGCCTGCGTATTGCCGACCATCTCCATGCCTTCGATGCGCCCGCGACGCGAATTCAGGTCGCCGATGATCGTCCCCATATAGTCCTCGGGAACTATGACCTCGACCGCCATCACCGGCTCCAAGAGCACTGGCTTGGCCTTGCGTGCGGCCTCCTTGAACGCGATCGATCCGGCGATCTTGAAGGCCATCTCGTTGGAGTCCACATCGTGGTAGCTGCCATCGTAGAGCGAGACCTTGACATCGACCATTTCGTAGCCCGCCAGAACGCCGCCCTGCATCGCTTCCTGGATGCCCTGATCGATGGGCTTGATGTACTCCTTGGGAATGGTGCCTCCCTTGATGTCGTTGCTGAACTCATATCCCATGCCAGACAGGTTGGGAGAGATGCGGATCTTGCAGTGTCCGTAGTTGCCTGAGCCGCCGGTCTGGCGAATGTACTTGCCTTCGGCCTCGGCGTGCGATCGGATCGTCTCGCGATAGTTCACCTGCGGCTTGCCCACGTTGGCGTCCACCTTGTATTCGCGCATCATGCGATCAACAATAATCTCCAGGTGCAGCTCGCCCATGCCCGCAATAATGGTCTGTCCGGAGTCGATGTCGGTGCGCACGTTGAAGGTCGGATCTTCCTGCGCCAGTTTGCCCAGCGCAAGGCCCATCTTCTCCTGGTCCGCCTTGGTCTTGGGCTCCACCGCAACTTCGATGACCGGCTTGGGGAAGTCGATGGATTCCAGCACAACCGGGTAACGGTCCGAACAGATTGTATCGCCGGTGATCAGGTTCTTGAGCCCCACCGCCGCACAGATGTCGCCGGCCAGAATCTCGGTGATCTCCTCCCGCTTGTTGGCGTGCATCTTCAGCAGCCGTCCAATGCGCTCAGTTCTGCGCGTGCGCGGGTTGAGTACCGAGTCGCCCGTCTTTAGCGTGCCCGAATAGACACGGATGAAGATCAACTGGCCCACGAACGGATCGGTCATGATCTTGAAGCCCAGCGCGGATAGAGGCTCAGTATCCTCCGGCTTGCGCACAATTTCCACCGCCATGTTCTCCGGGTCATGGCCGATCATGGGAGGAATGTCCAGCGGGCTGGGCAGGTAGTCGACCACCGCGTTCAGCAGCGTTTGCACGCCCTTGTTCTTGAAGGCCGATCCGCACAGTACCGGAAAGATGTTCATTGCGATGGTGGCTTTGCGAATGCCGGCCTTAAGCTGCTCCTCGGTCGGCTCCTGGCCTTCCAGGAAGAGGTGCAGAATCACGTCGTCTGAGTCGGCAACCGCTTCGATCAGATAGTGGCGGGCCTGCTTGGCCGTCTCCATCAGTTCGGCGGGAATCTCTTCAACCGAGTATTCCGCGCCCATCGTCTCGTCGTGCCAGTAAATCGCCTTCATCGTGACCAGATCGATCACGCCTTCAAACTTCGCCTCCGAGCCAATCTGAATGTTAATCGGCACCGCGCGTGCACCCAGCCGGTCCACGATAGTCGATGTGGCGTAGACTGCATCGGCGCCAGCCTTGTCCATCTTGTTGATGAAACAGATGCGTGGCACCTTGTATTTATCCGCCTGCCGCCACACCGTCTCGGACTGCGGCTGCACGCCGGCGACCGCGTCGAAGCACGCTACCGCGCCATCCAGCACACGCAGGCTGCGCTCCACCTCAGCGGTGAAGTCCACATGGCCGGGTGTGTCGATGATGTTGATGCGCACATCCCTCCAGGTGCAGGTCGTCGCGGCTGAAGTGATGGTGATGCCGCGCTCCTGCTCCTGCTCCATCCAGTCCATGGTGGCAGTACCCTCATGCACCTCTCCGATACGGTGCGTGATGCCCGTATAGAACAGGATGCGCTCGGTCGTCGTCGTCTTTCCGGCGTCGATGTGTGCCATGATTCCGATGTTCCGGCAACGATTCAGAGGTACAGTGCGTGCCACGGTGTCAATCTCTCACTCTGCAAGGTTTCCCTTGCGGGTCAATCAAAACTCATCTCAAACAGGTCATGCTGGCAGTTCCCTGCCTTACCAGCGGTAGTGGGCGAATGCCTTGTTGGCCTCGGCCATGCGGTGTACATCTTCCTTCTTCTTCATTGCCGCGCCGCGGCCATTCGCGGCATCCAGCAGTTCGGCGGTCAGCTTCTCCACCATGCCCTTCTCGCCGCGCGCCCGGCCATAGGTGACAATCCAGCGGATGGCCAGCGATGTGCGCCGCTCCGGCAGCACTTCAATCGGTACCTGATAGTTGGCGCCGCCCACGCGGCGGCTCTTGACTTCAAGCAACGGCTTGCAATTCTCGATGGCCTTCTTAAACAGCTTCAGGGCCTCGTCGCCACCCTTCTGCTCCAGGTTGGTCATGGCGGTGTAGAAGATGCCCTGCGCGGTGGACTTCTTGCCGCCCCACATCATGGAATTGACAAACTTCGTGACCAGGGTCGAACCATAGACCGGGTCGGGTGAGACTTCACGCTTTGCGATAAAACCTTTTCTCGGCATCTCTCTTCTCTTTTCGTCTTCCTCCAGCGCCGTGACCTCTCAAGCGTCTGGACTTTGTGAAATTCTTCGTTATTCCGCAGCGCGCCTTTTGTCATCCCGCAGCGCAGCGGAGGGATATGCTTGCCTTACTTGCCCCCAGCCGCCTTGGGACGCTTCGCCCCGTACTTCGACCGGCTCTGCTTGCGGCTGGCAACGCCGACCGCGTCCAGCGACCCGCGGACCACGTGATAGCGAACGCCCGGCAGGTCTTTCACACGACCGCCGCGAATCAGCACGATCGAGTGCTCCTGCAGGTTGTGTCCGATCCCCGGGATGTAGGTCGTGACCTCGATCCCGTTGGTCAGGCGTACGCGCGCCACCTTGCGCAGTGCCGAGTTCGGCTTCTTGGGCGTCTGGGTGTAGACGCGGGTGCAGACCCCGCGACGCTGCGGCGAACCCTGTAGCGCGGGGCTGGCGGTCTTATATCGGGTGGGCGTGCGGCCCTGCTTTACAAGCTGATGGAACGTAGGCACTCGAACTCCTTGAACTTTTGCTCAACAACCCGCGGCCATTCGCCGCCACTCTTGCCAATCCACTCACACATCCGAGAGCAAGATCCTCTTGCGCGCGCCCCGATCGCCGCGTAACACATACGCACGAAAAGGTGAGGACACTGAAGTGCCTCGCGCGATGATTTTCCCTTGCGTCCCGTCTGGAACACTCAAATCAGACGAACAACAGTCGACGGTGGCCTAGCGTCCCTTGCTTCCCGCCCTATGCTAGCGGCACCTGCCGGAAGATGGAGTTGACTCCGTTTCGCTGTTCCGCCCCGCATAGCCCATCCACTTTGGCTCCCGGCAAACTCGCCGGGGTGGAGGGTGTCGCAGGTACGATTGCGAGGATGATACTCCGCATTGTTGCTGGCCCATGCCATGCATGATCCTTGCGGATATAGTTCTTGTTTCAATGTATCGCAAACTAGAGGAATATCCCTGCCAGGCCTGCGCTACATACCAGCTGCTGCCGTCTAACCTACACGGCAACAAGTTCCCGATTCACGTGGAACCTGTTAAAGATACCAAGTACACGACGCCGGGTCAAGTCAGGCAGGTAACCATACGCCTTCGCCAAACTCCAGCCAACATCCCCAGCACACCGGTTGCCACAAGCAGAAGGCTGGGGGGCTCCGGGGTCGCATCCAGAGTCAGCATCGCCAAACCACTCTGAATCGCATAAGAATAGGTGGTGTTGATTGAAAATCCTCCTGCAACATTTTGCTGAACACCTTGACAGACATGTATCTGCGAACAGACAAACCCGCCGACGTAGCCGATAAGATTCGTGCCGGGAAGGGCCAGGTTGAAGATGTCGCCCAAGCCATCGGAGAACTCCCCAAGGTACACTCCGGCTTCAGGGCTGTATTGGCTTATCGGCGAAGAATCAAACAAATATGAGGTCGAGTTCTCCACCGCATCGAAATCTGCGCCGGTCAATACGCCGGTTGTCGGATTGAGGCTCACCGTTCCCGCAAACGATCCATTGTCAACCAGGGTTCCAGAGAGGGTTAGAGTATCGGCCACGGCGCTGCTGCAAACAATGAAAGAAGAGAAAAACAGGAAGAATGCGGCTTTCAACATCGGACACCTCACTAAAATGTCGAAATCGTTTCGCTCGATCTGTGAGCGCATGAAAAACTCAATTGTTATCTAACTGGAGCCGGTCGGATCTGAATAGAGTGCTGATCTACTGCTCTCGTTCCCCTGAATCGCAAACCCATGGAACAACGATCCACCATGCAGAACACACACTCGCCCTGTGTATTCTGCACGGCAACCAGTTCCTATTCACGCTGATCTTTTCAAGAATAAGGAGGACGCGACACTGGGTCAAGCTCGCTGGGGATTAATTCACCCCATGACGCCCCAAGAGCAATACCTCATCGACCATTGCATCTGTGCAGGAGTGCAGTAGAAAGCATGACCCCGCCTCATCTGATAGACTCTTTTCTGTCGTTCCGTTGTGGGGATGGTCTTCGCCTGATGTAGTCCAGTCAGGTCCATACCAGGAGCCAGAGCTGCGACAAGGTAGAACAAAGCGTGAGTTGCGTGGTCCGCGAAACCGCTCGTTCTATGTGACATTTGCTCAAGTTGTTGCAAGACAACCTGGGGACGTAGCTCAGTTGGTTAGAGCGCTGCCCTGTCACGGCAGAGGTCGCGGGTTCGAGCCCCGTCGTCCCCGCCATAAACCTCGGAAACGTTGCGATTTATGGCAATGATCGCTGCTCTTATGCAGCCTCAGAGAGAGGCGGCTGCTCTGGCACTACTTCAAGCCGCCAAGTGAACCCCGGAAAGCCACGCCCACAACCAGCCCTCCTATCTGTCCTTTGAGTGGCACGACAGATTCACAGCGTAGCCGACCGGCGCCGCACCATATGTTCTACGGTGTAATGGACGAGGCGGGAATCTCGATAGCGCCCACGTGGTCGGTGGTCAGGTCATGAACACCGATGCGCAGGATGTAATCGCCTTTGGCGGGAACCGCGATCTCCTGACGCAGGTTGGCGCCGCTATCCAACATGGATTGGTAGACGCCCAGAGGCACGTTCGGCTTGGCTGCCATTACGCTGGAGTTGACCACTTTGCCGTCGCTGTTGTCATACACAACCGCAGCGTACTCGAATTGGCCATGATAGCTGCCGTCGGTGGATGCATCAAACTGAATCCCGTTGATGTCGATGTTGTAGTTGAGGGTGATGTGCCGGTAGGGCGGCTTCATCGCCTTCGGGTCGGGATTGCTGCCCGGGGGTAGAATCGCATCGCTGCCGGCTGCCGATGTTGCTCCCACGCGGAAGAGTATCTCGGTAGGTTGCAGGCTGCCTCGTGTCATGGCGGTCTGCAGCGGGGTCGCTCTTTGTACCGCTTTACCATTGACCAGGATGTCTGGCGGCAGTGCGTGGTAGTTGTGATTGTAGTTGAGGGTAAGGTCTGGCTGGTCGACTTTGACGGTGATGGATCGCCGCCGTGTGTCCATCGTTTGATTGGGCGGTGTGTAGGCGATGGTGTAGTAATTGTTCCCGTAGTCGATCGCCTGCTGTGCTGCGCCCGCCAGGTCATTGGTGTTGTAAATGGCTTTGCCGCCGGTGGATTCGGCAACGGCTTCCATCATCAGGTGCTCCACAACCTGCCTCTGGACAATCGTGCTGTTGGGCGGATTCTTCGCCAGGATGTCCAACGCCCGTGAATCGACCGGGAAGACAACTACGTGAGAGTGTGCCAGCAGGCCTTCGGCAGCGCCAAAATCCTGGCGAAAGTCGTAGCAGTTTTGACCATGCTTGTTACTCATCGAGACAGGGAATAAGCCCGTGTACCAGATAAGGTTCTTTCGTCCGGGTACGCCGGACAGATAGCGGGCGATTTGATTCATGGCGGTCAGAGTGTACTCTGCACGCTCCCCGCCGTGCATGCATTCGACGTCCTGGTCGTAGGCCACCGTTGGTGGCGGCTGCGTAGCCGATTTGTTTGTCTGCGTCCCTTCGAACATGCTCGCATCCATGTCGACATGTACATCCTGGCCAGTGTCCTCCAGACTAGGTATGCCCAGGTTCAGCTTCTTACTCTTCAGGGCAGCCTTCAGCAGCTCCCGATCGGCGGTAAATCCCTGGACCACGGAAAGTTGCCCTGTCGGCGACAGGCTGAATACTGCGACGCGCGTGCCCGCAGCCACCTTGTCCACAAAGTCGAGCATGCGCTGCTTCACAATGGACTGAGTCGCGATTGGGATGTCGAGCGAATCCAGCAGCAGTATATTGAGCGAGTTTGCAGCCTCAGGCGCTACAGTGTTGCTGAATGTGTTGGGCGGAAGAGATGGCTTGGCCTCCGATGCAGGCTCGGGCTTGTTCAGGTCGGAGCGATGCTCCGTGAAACTGCGCGGGGACATCGGTTGGCCGTCTTCCAGAACGGTGAAGTTGTTCAAGGTAAGGCCGTGCACGTAATTGCCCTTTGCGTCGGTGACATTGATCTCCACAAACACTTCGCGGGCGTTCACCCGGAGAGTCTGTCCCGAGGGCAACGGAGCAGGCGAGGCTTGAGCAAAGAGTCTGGGGCTGCGAAACTGTCCCGCGCTAAAAACCAGCACGCAGGAGATGAGAGCAAACTTACTCGGACGCATGGGCGGGATCCTCAAGAGGTGACGTTAAAAACTCCCTCTCGGTATACAAACATGATAGTTGGATAAAACTGTTTCGATTCGCGATAACTATACACCTTGGCTGTTCCTTCATAGAGCTTCTAGTGAGTGCGTGTGGTCAGGTACTTCGCCAGCGACTTCAACGGATCGGCGGCAGCGCCGAAGGGTTCCACGGCGTCAAAGGCTCCGGCGATGAGCCAGTCGGCATCGTGGCGCGATTGCTCCAGACCATAAACGGCGGGCCAGGTAGCCTTGATGCTGGCTGCATCCTTGCCGGCGGTCTTGCCCAGCTCGGCCGAAGATTGCCCCTCTCC
>DATKGA010000104.1:0-35644 GCA_035510935.1 Acidobacteriaceae bacterium | reverse complement strand
GGGAGGGAGGTTAGCGAGCTTTATTTTGGTTTTCTGCGCAGCACCCTGTCCTTCAATCTCTCGATCCCCACAGTGGACAACCCTGCAATGACTTCCATCAAAAACCGCCCCCCACCGGCAGTCTGAGCTTTCGCCCATTATCTTCCGTATTTTGAGTTTTTCCATTCTATGTCTGTCGTGCAGACCACGTCATGTATGTTTCCTCAAGCGGACCTCGCTGTATGAGGGAAACCATAACGTTCCACGTTTAGCAAAGAAAGCGAAGACACCCATGCTTGCAATTAAATCAATCTATCGGGTGGCACTTGGCTTTGTGACACTGGGATTTTTATTGGGCGCATCCTGCCCGACGATCGCCCAGCAGGCGCAGCCGCTTGGACCAACCGGTGTGGCGGGCCTGCCGGATATGCCGAGGCCGCAACAGCTTGCACAAGCGGCCATTCCTGGACTGCCTGCTCCGCCCCCTTTAGGCTCATCTGCTCTTACGTGGGAGCAGGTGAAGGCGAAGTTTGAGGCGGCGAACCCGGTGTTGAAGTCGGACCAGTCGAATGTGGACGAGATGAAGGCGGAGGAGATCACGGCGTATCTGCGGCCTAATCCGCAGTTCACCATGACCGAGGACGCGACGGCGATCGCCCCGCATGACGGCAGCTATCAGCCGTTCAAGGGCACAGACCTGTCGCCCAACTTCAGCTACCTGCATGAGCGCGACCACAAGCGCGAGCTGCGCCTGCAGAGCGCGCAGCAAGGCACCCAGATCGCGACCTCCGACCATGAAGACCTGACGCGCAATATGCTCTTCGCCCTGCGCACGGCGTTCGTACAGACGCTGGAGGCCAAAGCGGTGCTGGACATGGCCAAAGCGGAGCTGGAGTACTACGACAAGATCATCGACATCAGCAAGACGAGGTTCGCGGCCGGCGACCTGGCGCATATCGATCTGGACCGCATCGAGCTGCTGAGGGTGCAGTACGAGTCGGAGATCCAGACCGCGATCGTCAACCTGCGCACCCAGAAGATCGCTCTGCTACAGTTGCTGGACGACCGCACGCCGGTGGACCAGTTCGACGTGACTGGGCCGTTTGACTTTACCAGCGAGCTGAAGCCGCTCACCGACTTTGAGCAGGCTGCGCTGGATGCGCGTCCCGACCTGCGCGCCGCCATCCAGTCGATCGAACAGTCGAAGACCAACCATAAGCTGGCGATCTCTAATGGCTCGACCGATCCGACCTTCAGCGCCTGGTATACGTGGAACTCGTCGAACAACAACCCCAACGGACTACAGACGCTGGGCCTGAGCGTGGAGATTCCGATGCGCATCTTCGACCGCAACCAGGGCGAAAAACAGCGCACGCTGATCGACATCGATCGCAACCAGCAGTTGACGGACGCGGCGCGGGCGCAGGTCTTCAGCGACGTGGACGCGGCCTACGAGCAGGTGCGCGGCAACATCGAGTTGCTGAAGCCCTACAAGGCCCAGTATCTCGATCAGGCGACGCGGGTGCGCGACACCGTGACCTATGCCTATCAGCATGGTGGGGCCTCGCTGATGGACTTTCTGAATGCACAGAGCGACTACCAGGTGGTGCAACTGGCGTATCTGCAACTGGTGGGCGCTTATCTGACAGCCGCCGGCCAAGAGAATCTTGCCGTAGGGCGTGAGGTGATTCCATGACAAGCAACTCCTTCGCAAAATACTTCCTCTGCATGGCCGTGTGCCTTTCGCTGAGCGCATGCAAGAAGGAGTTCAACCCGGCCGACGGCGCGCCGCCTGCCGCGCAGGTGGTCCCATCCGGCGACATGAGCCTGGTGACGGTCGACAAGCCGGACCAGTTTCCGTTAGTCGCGGCGGAGCGGGTCGAGGCTGCATCGGAGCTGAATGTCACAGGCTCTGTCTACCCGGACATCTCGCGCGAGGTGCCCGTCATCTCACTGGCCAGCGGCCGCGTGGTCGATATCAAGGCGCGGCTGGACGACTACGTGAAGAGGGGCGATCTGCTGCTGAAGGTGCAAAGTCCCGACATCACCAATGCGTACGACGTGTATCTGAAGGCCGTCAGCGACGAGCAGATGACGAACAAGGCCTACGTTCGCGCCAAGGATCTCTACGCGCACGGCGCAATTGCACAGGAGATGCTGGAGCAGGCAGAGGATGCCGAGACCGACAATAAGGCGGACCTGGGCGCCGCCGAGCAGCAGCTCACCACCCTTGGCATCGACAAGAACGATCCGCACAGCATCGTGCCGGTGTATGCGCCCATTTCAGGTGTTATTGTGGCGCAGAACGTCACCATCGCGGCCGCCCAGGGTGTCACATACGCTGGGAATGCGACGGCATTCACGATCGCCGATCTCTCCGTGGTCTGGATCGTCTGCGATGTCTACGAGAACGATATGCCGAAGCTGCAACTCGGCCAAAGCGCGAAGATCAAGCTGGCTGCCTATCCCGACCGCCCGTTGACAGGCCGCATTAGCGATATCGGTCCCGTACTCGATCCCGCCATCCGCACGGCCAAGGTGCGAATTGAAATGGCGAATCCAGGCATTTTGAAGCTGGGAATGTTTGTCACTGCAACGTTCTCCAGTAATACCAAGGAAGCATACCCCGTTGTTCCTGAATCCGCCATCCTGCACCTTCACGACCGCGACTGGGTCTTTGTGCCAGCGGGCGGCAATCAATTCCGCCGTGTGGAAGTAAATGCGGGAGAGATGCTGGCAGACAATCGACAGAGAATTCTCTCCGGGATCACTCCCGGGCAACAAGTCGTCTCCAACGTGCTCCAACTTGAAGCCACGCTGGAGGCCCAGCAATGATCAAAGGTCTTGTCGATTTTGCGCTTAAGAGCCGCTTCCTGATTCTGGCCATAGCGATTGTTCTCTTTATCTGGGGCGCGTTTGCGTTCCACAATCTGCCGGTCGAAGCCTATCCCGACGTGGCGGACAACTACGTCAACGTCATTACGCAGTGGCCAGGACATTCGGCTGAGGACATCGAGAAGCAGATCACCGTCCCAACCGAGATCCAGATGGCCGGCATCCCCGACCTCAAGAACGTGCGCTCCTTCAGCCTGGCCGGCATCTCCAGCCTCATGATGAACTTCAACGACGAATCCGACAACAGCTGGAACCGTGAGCGCGTGCTCGAACGCCTCGGCACGGTGACCCTGCCCGCCGGACTGGTTCCCCAGATGCAGACCGACTGGAGCCCGGTTGGCCAGATCTACTGGTACACCATCGAGAGCAAGAACCCCAACATCGACGTCATGGAACAGAAGTCGATCGAAGACTGGACTCTTTGGAAGCAGTTCAAAAACGTTCCCGGCATCGTCGATGTCGCCAGCTTCGGCGGCCAGACCAAGGAATACCAGATCCGTCTCGACCCGGACAAGCTCATCGCCTATGGCCTGAGCATCGGCCAAATCGAGCAGCAGCTCAGCAACAACAACACCAACGCGGGCGGCAGCTTTATCGTTGCCGGGGCGCAGCAGATCAACGTGCAGGCGCAGGGCCTCTTTGAAAACGTGCAGCAGATTGAAGACACCGTGGTCAAGACACAGGGCGGAACCGCACTGCACATCAAAGACATCGCGGTGGTCGATCAGGGGCCCAAAATCCGCCTTGGCCAAATCTCCAAAACCTACAGGGACGAAAATGGAAAACTGATCGACAATCCCGATGTCGTTGAAGGTGCGATACTGCTGCAAAAGGGCGCAAACGCAGACCCCGCGCTCAAGGGCATCGAAGAGAAGGTCAAGGAGCTCAACGACTTCATTCTGCCCAAGGGCGTCAAGGTCGTTCCATTCATGGACCGCAGCGACCTGATCCATCTCACCACCCATACGGTGCTGCACAACCTCACCGAGGGCATCATCCTGGTCATCGTCATTCTGATGCTCTTCCTGGGCAATGTACGTGGCGCCATCATCGTTGCCTTGACCATCCCCTTCTCGCTTCTGTTTGCCTCGATCTGTCTGAGCCTTAAAGGAATTCCCGCAAACCTGCTCTCACTCGGCTCGCTGGACTTCGGTATGGTGGTAGAGGGCGCGGTGGTAATGGTGGAAAACATCGTTCATCGTCTGAACCGCCCAAACCTTGAGAACGAAACACCGCAGGACAAGATTCGCGAAGCCGCCCATGAGGTGCAGCGGCCGGTGTTCTACGCCATCCTGATCACTATCACGGCGTACCTTCCGATCTTCACACTGCAGGAGGTAGAGGGTCGGCTGTTCAAACCGATGGCGTGGACCGTGGCCTTTGCCCTGCTGGGAGCACTCATCTACTCCATCGTCATCGCTCCAGTGCTTGCCAGCCTGATTTTCCCCAGGGGCGCGAAGGAGTGGAGAAACGTGGTGATGGAGTTTCTGGCGGATCGCTACAGGAAGGGCGTGACGTGGGCCATTCATCATCGGTACATTCCCGTCAGCATTGGCGTTGCCGGGTTCCTCATGGCTGCGTACCTGCTTGTCGGCGTCATCGGCTCCGAATTCCTGCCTCACCTGGATGAAGGAGCGATGTGGGTGCGCGGCTCGCTGGCCCCGTCCACGGGTCCCGACGAGGCCCTGGCCATCTCGAATAAAGCACGAATTATGTTGGCCAGCTTTCCAGAAGCCACAGAGGTGGTCGATCAGATCGGCCGGCCCGACGACGGAACCGACGCCACTGGATTCTTCGACACCGAATACTTTGTCAACCTGAAGCCGAGGGAGCAGTGGCGCCCGGTCTTCGACGGCGATAAAGACAAGCTGATCTCCTCCATGAATCAGCAGTTGGATACGATACCCGGCGTTATCTGGGGCTTCTCGCAGCCGATCGAAGACAATATGGAAGAGGCGGTGAGCGGCGTCAAAGGCGAACTGTCGGTGAAGGTATACGGCGATGATCTAAAAACGCTTGAGGCGA
The DNA here is from genome assembly GCA_035510935.1 of Acidobacteriaceae bacterium. GTDB lineage: Bacteria > Acidobacteriota > Terriglobia > Terriglobales > Acidobacteriaceae > Edaphobacter. The sequence goes on along the minus strand of DATKGA010000104.1, from coordinate 30,745 downwards.
AGGGCAACGAGGTGGTGAACGTGATGAGCAAGGTCCGGGGCGTGGAGGGCCTTGGGCTGTTCCGCGTGATCGGCCAGCCTAACCTGAACTTCAAAGTCAACCGCGAGGCGGCTGCACGCTACGGCATCAATGTGGCGGACATACAGGATGCGATCCAGACCGCGGTGGGCGGCAACGCGGTCAGCACCATGCTGATCGGCGAGGCCCAGTTCGACTTGGTGCTTCGCTATCAGAAGCAGTACCGCGACACACGCCAGGCCATCGAGAATGTGCGCCTTCTTTCCCCAACCGGAGAGCGCGTCTCCCTCGCTCAACTCACCACCATCGAAACCACGGATGGCGCCGAGGAGATCTATCGCGAGGGCGAGCAGCGATATGTTGCGGTGAAGTACAGTGCGCGCGGACGTGATCTTGGAAGCACGGTCGAGGATGCTATCGCCCAGGTAAACAAAAACGTCCAACTGCCCAAGGGCTACCACTTCGTGTGGGCCGGCGAGTACGAGAGCAAGCAGCGCGCCGACAAACGGTTGGCACTGATTGTGCCGCTGACGGTCCTGCTGATCTTCATCATCCTGTACATGATGTTCCAGTCGGTCAAGTGGGCGTCGCTCATCTTGGTCAACATAGCGCTTGCGCCGGTGGGAGGATCGCTGGCGCTGCTGCTGACGCATACCAATATCAGCGTCTCGTCCAGCGTCGGCTTTTTGGCGTTGTTTGGTGTGTCGGTGCAGTCCGGAGTCATCATGCTGGAGTACATCAACCAGCTTCGCGCCAGCGGCATGACCATCGAAGGCGCTGCGATCGAGGGCGCGGTGCAGCGTCTTCGCCCGATCATGATGACCATGCTGGTAGCTACCCTAGGACTGCTTCCGGCGGCGATGTCCACTGGCATCGGGTCGGACTCGCAGAAGCCGTTTGCCATCGTCATCGTTGGCGGACTAATGGCCAGCCTTGTCTTGAGCATCTTCATACTGCCAACAGTCTATGTGTGGGTTGCCAGAGAGACCGACGTGCTGCCCGAACCGGAAGCCCATTTTGCAAGCTAGCTCTTGACGCTATATAACCGGCACGCACACGAAAAGGACGCACCCTATGAATAGAAAAGAAATTTGCGCGGGCATCACGGAGGCCGGCATCATGCCGGGTATCCGTGTCAATGCAGCCGACCATGCACTGTTTGCCGCGGAGACGGTCTACGAGGCGGGAATTCCCGTGGCCGAGATTACGATGACCGTACCCAATGCGGTTGAGGTAATCGCCCAGTTGACCAGGAATTATCCTGACTTCATCGTCGGCGCGGGGACCGTCATCGATGTGGAGACGGCGCGGCGATGCGTGGATGCAGGCGCCCGATTCATAACCAGTACTGGACTGGTACCGGATGTGCTGGAGTTCACCCTGAAACAGGATGTGGCCTCCATTCCCGGCGCAATGACTCCCAGCGAAGTGATCGCCGCATGGAAGGCCGGCGGCGATTTTGTGAAGGTCTTTCCTTGCGCGCCGCTGGGTGGCGACCAGTACATTCGATCACTGAAGGTCCCGTTGCCGCAGATCCCCCTGATCGCATCCGGAGGCGTCAATCAACTGACCGCGGCCAACTTCATCTATGCCGGTGCCTCCTCGATTGGAATCGGGTCGGAGCTGATGCCGCGCAAGGCAATCGCGACGCGGCAAGATAAGTGGATCCACGAACTGGCTCGACGGTTCCTTGAGACGGTTCGCAATGCACGCATTCACATGGCCGGCAAGGACGCGCAATAATGATCGGATAATCATCCTTACGGATTGTTACTAACTACTGATGCGACAAAGATCATAGCGCCGGATGCGCTAAGAATCCGCATACAGTAGCTGTTCTTGGGAGCTTAATTCACTCTACATGTGCCCAGAACTATAGCTCAATCAGCAACCCGGCTAAAATTTCGCTCAAGGATAGCATCCTAGCTTTCCGCCAGCGTGAATCCTGTACGACGCGATCCATAGCGCAGGCGTTGGCCTTTACGCCTATGACCTTCCCATAAGCGCCTCGCGGGTGAAATACTTGTGTCATGCCTACTGAATTGCGCAAGCCATTGATTGCAGCCAATTGGAAGATGTTCAAGACTCCCAGCGAAGCCGTTGCCTTCGTCCAGGCCTTCCTTCCCCTCGTCGCCACCCAACGCCACGCAGAGATTGTTCTCTGCCCCTCACCCACGCTTCTGCCCAGCGTCGTCGAGGCGGCGCGCAACACACCGGTCGCCGTTGCCGGACAGAATATGCACTGGCTTGACCAGGGCGCGTACACCGGCGAGACATCGCCGCCACAACTCAAGGCGCTGGGCGTCACCCATGTGCTGATCGGCCACAGCGAACGGCGGCAGTACTTCAACGAGACGGACAAGACAGTGAACCTGAAACTGAAGTCGGCGCTGGCCCATGGACTGGTGCCCATCGTGTGCGTGGGCGAACTACTGGCCGAGCGCGAGGCGGGAGAGACCAGCGCGGTGCTGATGCGCCAGATCACGGTCGCGCTGAGCGGCATCGACCCCGCGGATGCTGGGCCACTGGTGATTGCCTATGAGCCGGTGTGGGCCATTGGCACAGGGCGGACGGCGACCCCGGAGATCGCGCAGGAGGCGCACCAGATCATCCGGGAGCAGATTGCCAGGTCGCTTTCGTCGGAGCTGGCCGCCAGCACGCGGATACTGTACGGCGGATCGGTGAAGCCGGACAATACGGCCAGCCTATGCTCGCAGGAAGACATCGACGGTGCGCTGGTGGGCGGAGCAAGCCTTGAGGCGGTTTCGTTCTCGCAGATTGTAGCCCTCTCGGCTGCAAAATAGCTGAGGATATTCAAACCGAATGGGTGCGTCCTGCCAGGCGCACCTATTTGATTTAATGTAGTGTCTGAAATCTGAGCGCCATGGACCTGCACGAAAAAATCCGCACCATTCCCACGTTGCCCGGCTGCTACCTGTATAAGAATGCCTCGGGCGAGGTGATCTATGTGGGCAAAGCGAAGAACCTGCGCGCGCGGGTGCGATCGTACTTTCTGGAAGCCGCACAGGCCGACGCCAAGACCGGCTCGCTGATGAGGGAGGCGGTGGACATCGAGTACATCACGGTGGGCAACGAGCGCGAGGCACTGGCGCTGGAAGACAGCCTGATCAAACAGAGGCAGCCTCGTTACAACATCCTGCTACGCGACGACAAGACGTATCCATACATTCAGCTGACGATGAAAGACCGCTTCCCGAAGGTGTTTGTTACGCGGCGGTTGCGCAGAGACGGCTCGGCCTACTTCGGGCCATACTTCCCCAGCAGCCTGGCGTACCGGCTGGTGGAGCTGATCCATCGCAGTTTTCTGATTCCAAGCTGCTCGGTGGATCTGTCACGCTATCATCCACGAGCATGCCTGCAGTACTACATCAAGCGTTGTCTGGGGCCGTGTGTGGAAGGACTGACCACACCCGAGACGTACAAGCAGGCGATCCGCGACGTGCAGTTGTTCCTGGGCGGCAAGTCGGGCGAGCTGGAGGCCGAACTGACGCGGCGCATGGAGGAGGCCGCGGAGGCAGAGCGGTATGAGGCAGCAGCACGATTGCGCGATCAGATCATCACCGTACACCAGATGCAGGAGAAGCAGCGCGTGGCCAGCGCTGAGGACGAGGACGCCGATGTCTTCGGCTTCCACTACGAGAATGGAATGCTGGCGGTGAACCTCTTTCACATGCGCTCGGGCAAGATCGTGGACCGGCGCGAACTATTCTGGGAGGACCTGCCGGAGTTTCTGGTTGAAGAGACAGATGAGGAACAGAAGACAATCGCGAGCGCGACGGCCAACGATTTTAGCGCGGCGCCCTTCTTCAGCTCGCTGCTGAAGCAGATATATCTGGGCAACGCTTATGTGCCGCGCAAGGTGCTGCTGCCTGTCGATTTCGCAGACCGCGCTGTGCTGGCTGAACTGCTGACCGAGCGGACGGGCCACCGCATCGAGATCATGGCGCCGCAGCGGGGCGAGAAACGCTCCCTTGTGGATCTGGTGTGCCTCAATGCAAAGCAGTCGTATGACCAGCGCTTCCGCGTGCTGCAGCCAAACATGAAGGCCATTCAGAAAGCACTGCAAGACGCGTTGACGCTGGAGGAGATGCCGCGCCGCATCGAGTGCTTCGACATCTCGCACATCCAGGGCACGGAGACCGTCGCGTCGATGGTGGTATGGGAGAACGGCGCGATGAAGAAGGCGGAGTATCGCAAGTTCCAGGTGAAGACCGTGATGGGCGTGGATGATTTTGCGTCGATGCGCGAGGTAGTGGGGCGGCGATATAAGCGATTGCTGGAAGAGAAGAAAAAGTTTCCCTCGCTGATTTTGATCGACGGCGGAGTGGGACAGCTGCATGCCGCATACGACGCGCTGGCGGAGATCGGCATTCAGCCGGGAGTGCCGGGCCAGCCTGCGCTGGCCTCGATTGCCAAGCGCGAGGAGGTGTTGTATGTGCATGGGCAGGAGCAGGAGCCGATTGTGCTGGACCGCCGCTCGCCAGTGCTGCACCTGGTGCAGATGATTCGCGACGAGAGCCATCGCTTCGCGGTAACCTACCACCGCAAGCGGCGCGAGATGCGTGACCGCGATAGTGAGCTGGACACGATTCCCGGCGTTGGTACCCGCACACGGCAGCGGCTGCTGCAGCACTTCGGCAGCGTGCGCGCCATCGGCCAGGCAGGCCGCGACGCGCTAACGGCAGTGGTGAGCGAAGCTACGGCAGCGCGCATCCGCGAGCATTTCGACAATGCAAAATTTGGCTGAAATTGCGGGGCGGATCACTGCAACACCAGGCGCATGAGGAGAGCGTCGTCGTTAGGACCGTGGTAGTAGCGCAGGCGGCGCACGACCTGAGTGAATCCAAGAGTGGTATAGAGAGCGACGGCGGCGGCGCTATTGACTCGAACTTCCAAAATAACTTCGGTTGCTCCATGAGAGCGAGACCAGTCGAGCACGGCGCGGCAGAGGGCGCGGCCGATGCCGGCGCGGCGTGCGCTGGCGGAGACAACGACGCTCTCCAACTCGGCAACTCGGTTGGATGCAGCGGGATGCAACAGACTGACCGCGAAGCCCACAAGTGAGCCGTTCTTTTCCGCGATGAAGAGACAACGCTGGGTCGTGAAGTTATCGGGTAGAGCACTTACGGGCTCTGCTAGTATATCCGCGTAGGCTGCGGGGGGCCAGTGGGGCGCGAGATCAGTGGCACGCTCGAGGGCCAGGATTGCGTCGAGGTCGGAGGTCACGGCGGGGCGCAGATAAATCTGCGGCAGAGTCATCGGGAGGGCGTCCCAGAGCGGGTCGTATGCGCTTGTGGAAGGACTGCAACGATGGGCTTGGCGAAGATTTCTGCGTCGCTGCGTCGCAGATAATTGGCGTCGATGGTGGCGGGGTCGTCGAAGGCACGCTGCTGGATACGAATCAGAACGAGGAGCAGTGCGTCGGCGGCGATGGGCTCGACGACGATTTGCGGAGTGACTGCGGCGAGCGATTGAGCGACTAGCGGCTCGCAGACGACAAAGCTGGGCTGCTGTTCCCTGCTCTGGCTGGCGATATCGAACGGAACGTGAGTGGCTTCAGCGAGGAGTTGGTCGCGTGTGATAAGGGTTTCGCGGAGACATGCTCCGTCGTTGTAGAGGCCAGAGTAGAACTCGCCGCGACCGGCATCGAGCAGGGCGTGGACGCGCACACCCGACCCGTCAAAAGAAGGCCGAGATGAATGGGGTGCCCGCGGCTGGGAGTGAATGACGAGTTTCGTGAGACTGGCGAGGACGGCGAGACGCGAGATAGCGACCAGCGGGAGGTTGAGGGCGTGGCATAGGCCCTTTGCGGCGCTGAGGCCGACACGCACTCCGGTAAAGGAGCCGGGGCCGCGAACCACGGCTACCGTATCGAGCTGATTCAGGGTGATTCTGCTATTGTCCGCGAGGAATCGGATGGTTGGAACAAGGCGCTCCGCGGCCGAGCGACCGGGAAGAGTTGCTGAGTCGATGACGGCCGGCGAACGGGAGGTATCGGCCAGGGCAAGCCTGCCGGTTGTGCCACACGTATCGATAAGCAAAATCTTCATTGCTGTGCAGCCTCGAGCGCCAGGACTGTGTTGCAGGGAGAATCAGAGTTCAGGTTAGAGCAATCGTGACGCCGAATCCACTAGACTATAGATAAACAGCATTGGCTTGCGACCCACCCTGCCACGCGATGAAACTGCGCGTCGAGGATAGGGCACCCGCATCGCAAGGGTTTTGAGCTGCATCGAAGACTATAGACCAACCATAGAGAGAGAGCCGGGCACAGGGATGACGATGAAGAATGAGCAAGTCACGAAGGCGGACTTTTCCGCCGAAGTAGCGGAGTGGGTAGAGGCGTTCGACGAGGTGGTTGCCAGTGGGACAGCCAACGGCGTGGAGCTATTGGAGGCGCTGCGTCTGAGGGGACGCGAGACCGGAGTCGTGCTGCCGTACCGGCTGTCGACGCGCTTCCGTAACACGATTTCAACGGAGGAAGAGCTTCCCTACCCTGGAGACCGGGATATCGAGCGGCGGATCAAGGCGCTGATACGCTGGAACGCCATGGCGATGGTGCATGGGCAGAACAAGAAGGATCCTGGGATCGGCGGACACATTTCGACCTATGCATCACTTGCGACATTGCTGGAGGTGGGCTACAGCCACTTTTTCCGCGCGAAGTACACGGGGACGGACGGGCGTGAGCTGCCGGGAGATTTCATCTACTTTCAGGGACACGCCTCTCCTGGGGTGTATGCGCGAGCTTATCTGGAGGGACGTCTTAACGACGACCACCTGAAGAACTTCCGCCATGAGCTGCGCGACAAGCCGGGGCTGTCGAGTTACCCACACCCGTGGCTGATGCCGGACTTTTGGAATTTCCCTACAGTGTCGATGGGAATTGGGCCGCTGAATGCGATCTATCAGGCGCGCTTCATGCGCTATCTGGAGAACCGCGGGTTGATTGAAAAGACGCAGCGCAAGATTTGGGCGTTTGTGGGCGACGGCGAGACCGATGAGGTCGAGACGCTGGGCGCCATCTCGCTGGGGGCGCGGGAGAAGCTGGACAACCTGATCTTTGTGGTGAACTGCAACCTGCAGCGGCTGGACGGGCCGGTGCGCGGCAACAAACGCATCATCGACGAGTTGGAGGGCGTGTTTACAGGTGCGGGTTGGAACGTGATCAAGGTGATCTGGGGGGGAGACTGGGACCCACTGTTTGCGCGCGACACGAACGGGCTGCTGCTGCGCAGGATGGAGGAGTGCGTGGATGGCGACTTCCAGACATACAAGGCAAAGGACGGAGCGTATCTGCGGCAACACTTCTTCGGCAAGTATCCTGAGCTGCTGGAGATGGTGAAGGACTATACGGACGACGAGTTGATCCATCTGCGCCGCGGCGGGCACGATCCGGTGAAGGTGTACAACGCATACAAGCGGGCGATGGAGTACAAGGGCGGGCCAACGGTAGTGCTTGCAATGACGGTGAAGGGGTACGGAATGGGGTCGGTACAGTCGCGCAATGCGACCCACTCGGAGAAGAAACTGACGGACGAGGGGCTGGCGGCGTTTGTGAAGCGCTTCAGTATTCCGATTCCGGAGAAGTCGGCGAAACAGGGGACGCCGTACCGGCCGCCGCAGGACTCACCCGAGATGGTGTACATGCTGCAACAGCGAAGCGAATTGGGTGGATTTATTCCGACGCGGTCGTTGCCAACGGTGGAGTTCAAGGCGCCGGGGCTGGATTACTTCCGTGAGTGGACGGCGGGATCGAATGGTCGCGCCGTGTCGACCACGATGGGGTTCATCTCGATCCTGCGCCACCTGTTGAAGAACCCGGAGATCGGCAAGCAGATTGTACCGATTGTGCCGGATGAAGGACGGACGTTCGGGATGGAGTCGGTGATCCGGCAGGTGGGAATCTACGCGCCGGAGGGACAGCGCTACACGCCGCACGACGCGGACATGCTGCTGTTCTACCGCGAAGCGCAGGACGGACAGATTTTGGAGGAAGGGATCACCGAGGCAGGATCGATGGCTTCGTTTACGGCCGCGGGGCAGTCCTACTCGACCTACAAGGTTCCTATGATTCCCTTCTACATGTACTACTCAATGTTCGGGTTCCAGCGGATAGGGGACATGGTTTGGGCGTTTGCGGATTCGCGCTGCAAGGGATTTTTGATGGGTGGAACGGCGGGCCGGACGACCATGCTGGGAGAGGGACTACAGCACCAGGACGGACATAGCCACCTTCTGGCGAGTACCGTGCCAACCTGCGTGAGCTACGATCCGGCGTTTATGTATGAGATGGCCGTGGTACTGCAGGACGGTATCCGGCGAATGTACGAGAAGGGCGACGACTGCTTCTACTATCTGACGATGTACAACGAGGACTACCTCATGCCGGCGATGCCGGACGGAGCTGCGGAGGGAATCCTGAAGGGGATTTACAAGATCCGGGCTGCAGCAAGCTTGTCCCCCGATGCGGGGGAGGCTACGGTCCAGTTGTTCGGCTCAGGCGCGATCCTGAATGAGGTGCTGCGGGCGCAGGAAATTCTTGCGGAGAAATACCAGATAGCAGCAGACGTGTGGAGCGTGACCAGTTATACCGAACTGCGGCGCGAAGCGATTGCGACCGAGCGATGGAACCGGCTGCATCCGGCCGAGGCAGAGCGGAAGACAAATATCGAGACTGCGCTGGAAGGCGCTAAGGGGCCGATCATCGCGGCAAGCGATTATATGAAGTCGCTGCCTGACGTGCTGGCGCCGTGGCTACAGGACGGGGGCCGATGCCGACTGGTGACGCTGGGGACGGACGGCTTCGGTCGCAGCGACAACCGCGCGCACCTGCGGCGGCACTTCGAGGTGAACGCGGAGTCTGTAGTTGGAGCGACGCTGTCGCGGCTGGTGCGCGAAGGCAAGATGCCTGGAGGCAAGGCGCAGGCCGCGCTGGCGGAGCTGGGTATCGACGCAGATGGCATAGACCCGGCGCGGGCTTGAGGGAGATGCAGTCAGAGTTCGCGGCAAGTCAATCGGAGACAGAGGCCACGCTAGTGGAAGCAGAGACGAAGCAGGAAGACTCGGGGGCAAAGCTGGCGAATTCGGACGCGAAGCAGGCGGATGCAAAGGCCGCGTGGGAGAATCCGCTGATTCCGAACGCGCGGCTGCGGGCAATTTGTCATGCAATGACGCTGGTGCGGACGTTGGAGAAGTCCTTGCCGGCGGCGAAGCGCGCCCGGACAATTGGGTTGGGTGCAAAGAGGGAAACAACCGTCGGGCTGGAGGCTTGCCTGGTGAGTACGGCGGCCGATCTTGGGCCCGGCGATCTGGTGAGCGATGCGCTGGCGGGCGGCACGTTGGAGTTTTTACGTGGAACTGCGTTAAGCGAAATTCTGCAATCAGGGAACGCTGTAGGACCTGGCAAGCGTAGGAAGCGCGTTCGCAGCACAGCTGGGGAGTACGGTGCGGCAGGTCAGTTGCCGACTGCAGCGGGTCGGTTGCCGGGTGCGGCGGATGCAACGGAGCGGATCTGGGCGGCTCTGGGTGCGGCGGCAGCGTTGAAGACTGCGGCGGCGCGTGCGAGGGCTGAGGACAAAACGGAGGACTCGGTTGAGGGCGGCACAGCGCGACAAGCTGGTGTGGTAGTGGTGTATGTGATGGCTGGTGAATTGTCGGATTTATTATGGAAGAGAATATTGAAGTTTTCGGTAGATCATGAACTACCTGTTATATTTATCGTTCTTCAAAAAGTGCAGGGGCGAGACGACAAAGTACGTACGGCAAGTGTGGGCGGAGTCAACGCACTGGCGCTGCACTGCGGCGTTCCGGCGATTGTGGTGGACTCTGACGATGCTGTGGCGATCTATCGGGTGGCGCAGGAATCGATTGGGCACGCACGCATCGGAGGCGGAGCTGCGCTGATAGAGTGCGTGCCGTTCGTCCTGAAAGAGGTAGCGGGCAAAAGCGGGGTAAAGACAGACGCGATTGCTGGGCTGGAACAGACCCTGGTGCAACGTGGCGTCGCGACCAGGGCGTGGATGGTGCGCGAGGCGAAGTTGTTCGCAAAGCGACTAGCGCGGTAGAAATCAACCTCCAATCGAAGCTTGCGCAGTTACACTGAGAGGACGATGGAGCATAGTTCCGAGGTGCGTGTGCGGAGTATTGTCTCTGGGTTGTTTACGGGCATAGCAGGCCTTGGTCTGGTCCTGAGTCCGTGTGCGGGAACGGCCCAGTCGGCGCAGACGACCGCACAGACGCCAGTACTATCTGCTCCCGTACCTACTACGGAGGGACCGGACAAGATCCAGTCGGTACCGGGATACGGACAGCAACCGGCGAATCCGCAGTCTGTGACCACTCCACAAAAAGCTCCCGCACCGGCGGTAACTACTGCGCCGCCTACAACGCAGGTTCCCTATACGGCGCTGCCTGCGTACGGCGACCTGGACCACAGCGACCCGGACGGCAGCGTCTACATTCCGGTGGATAGCTGGGTGTACCCCGCGATGCTGCGGCTCTACTCGCTGGGCTATGTCGACAGCATGTACTTGTCGATGCGGCCGTATACCCGGCGCAGCGTGCTGCATATGCTGCAGGCGTCGGAAGGTGCCATCCTTTCCAGCGACGATGGGCAGGCGCAGGAGATACTGGCAGCTCTGTTGACGGAGTTGGCGGACGAGAATATCACGGACAAGACGGAGCGAGGAACCGTCTACGGACTACAGTCAGTCTATACACGGATGATGGGGATTTCGGGGCAGATCCTGACGGACAGCTACCACCTGGGGCAGACATTTTTCAACGACTACGGGCGACCGCTGGAGACGGGCTTCAACAACAGCACTGGATTTTCCACCCTGAACGAGCAGGAACCGTGGTCACTGTACGTGCGCGGCGAGTACCAGCATGCGCCGAACGCTACAGGCTACTCGCTGGCGCTGTCGCAGCAGGTCTCGCTGCTGGATGAGATAACCTTCGCGCCGCCCAACGATCCGCAGGCAACGATTCCTTCTGGGCCGATTGCGACCCAGAACCCGTTTCGGCTGGTGGAGGCGACGCTTTCCTATCATGTTCTGGAGCATGAGATCTCGCTGGGCAAGTCGGACGCATGGCTGGGGCCCGGGTTGGGCGGCGCCATGGATTGGTCGAACAACGCGGAGAACATCTACTCGTTCCGCATCAACCGGATCGAACCGATCAACATTAAATACCTGTCGCGGTGGCTCGGGCCGGTTCGCTATGACTTTTTCTACGGAAGCCTGAAGGGGCACACCGATCCAAACGACGACTGGGTCCACTCCGAAATGTTCAGCTTTGCACCGACGGCGAACTTTCAGTTCGGCTTCCAGCGGACGGTGATCTTCGGCGGCAAAGGCCACGAGCCAGTGACGATGCATACGTTCCTGAAGGGATTTTTCGACACCAACGATACGAATGCCGCCGAGAAGTTTTCCCGAGACGATCCGGGGGCGCGGTTTTCGGCGTTCAACTTCAGTTACCGGCTACCGTTCTTGCGCAACTACCTTACCCTGTATACGGACTCGGAAACGCACGACGATCTGGATCCTGTGTCGGCTCCACGGCGGGCCGCCTACCGGTCGGGAATCTATCTGTCGCAGTTTCCCGGAATCCGGCGGCTGGACCTGCGTGTGGAGGGTGTCTCGACCGACTGTTCCACGCTGGTGTGCCAGCAAGGGAGCAACGAATACATCGAAGATGCGATGCAGAAGCAGGCGTACACCAACAAGGGAAACATCCTAGGCGACTGGATCGGGCGCGAGGCCAAAGGCGGACAGGCGTGGCTGACCTGGCACCTGTCGGGCAACGAGTGGGTGCAGGCGGAGTATATGCACAAGCAGACGCCGGGGGATTTTATCCCGGGGACTTACAATTCAACGACAAATACCTATGGGCCGGGTGGGACAACGCAGAACCAGTTCCGGGTGGATGTGGTGAAGCGGATTGGGCCGAGCGTGGAGGTAAACGGCTGGTACCAGCATGAGCGCTGGGTGGCGCCGATCTATATGACTGGTATACAGAGCGACAACACGGTGACAGTGCAGGTGACGTTCTTCCCCAGGCTAAAGACGAAGGCTCCCTAGGGCTATCAGGATTTTGCGGCGAGGCAGGACTGAAAGTAGGCAAGGGATTTTTGCAGGCCTTCGCAGAGGCATATCTTTGGCTCCCAGTGGAGCAGGGAGCGCGCTTTGTTGATGTCGGGGCAACGGCGGGCGGGGTCGTCCTGGGGGAGTGGTTGAAAGACAATTTCTGACTTTGAGTCAGTAACGGCAAGGATCTCCTGGGCGCACTGGAGCATGGTGAACTCGGTTGGGTTGCCGAGGTTGACCGGTTCGTGCACGTCAGAGTTGGCCAGACGAAGGATACCGTCGATGAGGTCAGAGACATAGCAGAAGCTGCGGGTCTGAAGGCCGTCGCCGTAGATGGTAAGCGGTTCGCCCGCCAGGGCCTGCATCATAAGATTGGAGATGATGCGGCCATCTTTGGGATCGAGGCGCGGACCGTAGGTGTTGAAGATGCGGACGAGGTGGGTGTCTATACCATAATAACGGTGCCATGCGGTGATGGCTGCCTCGGAGAAACGCTTGGCCTCGTCATAGACCGAGCGCGGGCCGATGGGGTTGACGTTTCCCCAGTAGCTCTCGACCTGGGGATGGACCTCGGGGTCGCCGTAGCACTCGGAGGTGGAGGCGTGTAGGAAGCCTGCATTATATTTGCGCGCTAGGTTGAGCGCATGGATGGTTCCGGCGGAGCCGACCAGTAGGGTCTCCGGGCCGAGGCGGGCGTAGTCCACAGGGCTGGCGGGCGATGCGAAGTTGAAGATGAAGTCGACTGGGCCGGGATCGAAGGTCACGGTAATGTCGTGGTTCAGGAAGGCAAAGCGAGACTCCGCAGTAAGATGCGCGAGGTTGGCCCGGTTACCTGTACAGAGGTTGTCGACGCCCAGAACGGAGATGGCCTCGGAGTAGGCAAGGAGGGCGTCGGCAAGGTGGGAGCCAAGGAAGCCAGCGGCTCCAGTTACAAGGATCTTCTTCGGGGCCTGGGTCATGGGAGAGTGGACTCGCTAATGATCTAAATCGTTTCAACTGATGGTGTAGCGTGCTTTAGTGACGAACTACGGGGATTCTACACTTCGGCAAGCTCAATGCAAGCAGAAAAACCTGGGCGAATCTGTCCTGAAAATGCTAGCTTGAATGCCCCCGTGCTGGCCAGAAGAGCGGAAGAACTGATGTCGTTGAATTTGTCACTCTCAGCTTAGATGCTAAGTCGCGGCTGAGGCAGCGAGTTCGAGAACGCTGGCGGGATAGACGGCGGGTCTTCCGATGCTGATGTATGTAAATCCATGCTGCTGCATGACTTTGGGATCGAAGAGGTTGCGGCCATCGATGACGATGGGGTAGCGCATGACGGAGAAGAGTCGTTTGAGGTCGAGGGCGGCCAACTCGGCCCAGTCGGTGAGGACGAGCAGAGCGTCGGCATCCGCGGCGGCGGCGTAGGCGTCTTCCGCATAGCTTAGATGCTGGCTGGCGGGCAGCTCGGCCTGGGCCCGCCTCATGGCGGCAGGGTCATAGGCGACAATGGAGCAGCCTTCGGCGAGCAGCATCTCGACTAAATCCATGGCGGGCGATTCGCGGATGTCGTCGGTCTCTCCCTTAAAAGCGAGCCCGAGAACTGCAACGCGTTTTCCGCGCAGCGTCCACAGAGCGGAGCGGACCCTGGCGAGGAAGCGTTTCTTCTGCTCGGTGTTGATCTTTTCCACCTCGGTGAGCAGATTGAAGTCAATGCCAAGTTGCTCCGCGACGGAGCGGAATGCGGCGATATCCTTGGGGAAACAGGAACCTCCGTAACCGATACCGGGGCGCAGGAATCGCGGGCCGATACGGCTGTCCAGTCCCATGCCACTAGCCACTTGCTCGATGTTTGCGTCGGTAGCTTCGCAGAGGTTGGCGACGGCGTTGATGAAAGAAATTTTGAGGGCCAGAAATGCGTTGGAGGCGTGCTTGATGATCTCGGCCGACTTGGCAGAGGTGTGCAGCAGGGGCGGAGGTGCGGCGGCAGAACAGGCTCCGGGAATCGTGTCCGGGCGAGCATAGTAGGCACCGGAGGTGAGCGGCGCGTAGATTTGTTTCAGCACGATGGCGGCTGCCTCGCTGTCGGCACCGATCACAATGCGGTCTGGATGCAGGAAGTCGGATACGGCGCTGCCCTCGCGCATAAACTCTGGGTTGGAGACTACGTCGAAGAGGCTCCGCGCCACCCCGTTGCGCTCGATGGTGCGGCGGATCCACTCATTGGTGTAGACCGGCACGGTGGACTTTTCAACTATCACCTTGTAGCTGGTGAGCGAACGGGCAATCTCGCAGGCGACGGCCTCTACGTAGGAGAGGTCGGCATCGCCGGTCTCCGACTGCGGAGTGCCGACGGCTATGAAGATGGCATCCGAGACGCGGTTGGCCTCGTTGAGGTCGGTGGTGAAGCGGACACGCTTGTTGCGATGGCGCTCCAGAAGTTCCGGAAGGTGCTTTTCATGGATGAGGGTATCGCCGGACTGCAGGGCCGCGACCTTGCTTTTGTCGCTATCCACGCATATGACGGAGTGCCCGATCTCGGCGAAGCAAACGGCCGCTACCAGCCCGACGTACCCCGACCCAACAACGGCGATCTGAATGGTTTTGCTCATGGTCTCCAGCAGATGCTTCCTACGCAGTGCAATGCTTGCAGTCTAGTGGATTTCCCGCAGAAGCGGAAATGCAACAGCTTACGGGCGGGTTACCGGAGCAAAACGACACAAGGATTGGGCCGCAGGATTTGCTTCCTTGAAGTGAGTCAGGTCGGTTAGACTAACTGCAATGGGTCCGCAAAAGACGCAGTTTCCCCCTGTAGCGGGCACGCCCGAAGTGCAGCAGCCCGGCATGGGGTCCGAGATCCGCGACACATCGTTGACCGAGGCGGTGGCGACGCTGCGCAAGCGGAAATGGATATTGATCCTGGCGGCGGTGCTGGGAGCCGGCTACGGAACGTACAAGGCGTATACGCAGCCCAAGCTGTATGGATCGGCGACCGTCATCCAGGTCCACAATGGAGCATCCAACGAGTACCGGGTGGACGCATCCTCGGATTACGGCGACGATTCGCAGACCAAGATGAACACCGAAGTGGCGATCCTCCAGAGCGACGCTCTGCTGACGTCGGTGGCGCGCGAGATGAAGCTACAGGACAACCCGGACTTCTCCGGAGTGCCGCCGGGAACGCACCGATCACTGGACGACCCAAATGTTCACGCAGATGTGGTGGGAAATCTGCAAGGAAGCATGACTGTGGCCATTGTGCCACGGACGGAGTTGATGCGCATCACGTTTTACAGCACGAGTCCGAAGTTGGCCGCGGAGATTGCGAACCGAATCGTCTTCGATTACATCCAACGCAGTTACGAGACTCCGGTGGAATCAACCAAGCGGGTTTCGACGTGGCTTTCCGGCCAGTTGGAAGAGCTCAAGGGCGAGGTCGAGCAATCGCAGGAACAGATCATGGCGTTGCAGCGCAAGCTGGGAACGCTGGGGTACGATTCGACGGCCCACAACCAGTTGCAAGCGTCGTTGGAAGAGCTGCTGTCGGCGGAAGAATCGGCCAAGGTGGCACGTATCACGGCGGAATCGCGCTACCACATGGTGGCGGACATGGATCCGAATACGATCGGAGATTCCATCGAGACGACGCCCGGCACCATGCCCGGCCAACTGACCTCGCTGCGCGGACAACTGGCGTCGGCGAAAGCGACCTACGCGGAGCTGACGGCGCAGGGCGGCATCGGGGCGAACAATCCGCGAGCAAAGCAATTGCAGGCTGAGAT
Source organism: Acidobacteriaceae bacterium (assembly GCA_035510935.1). GTDB lineage: Bacteria > Acidobacteriota > Terriglobia > Terriglobales > Acidobacteriaceae > Edaphobacter. The sequence goes on along the minus strand of DATKGA010000104.1, from coordinate 14,853 downwards.
CGCCGCACTGACCAAAGACCTCGATACGGAACAAGACAGGATGGAGGTACAGGCCAGGGAAACATACAAGGCGGCGCAGGCGGCGGAGGACAAGATCGAGCTGGAACTGGACGCGCGCAAGGCCGATGCCTACAAGCAGGGTGACGACCAGATCCAGTTAACGATCCTACAGCGTGAGTTCGACCAGAACCGTACATTGTATGACGGACTGAAGCAGCGGCTGGAGACGGCCAAGGTGCAGGCGGGCCTGGAGGCCCTGGAAGTGGACGTCGTGGACGCGGCGCGGCCTGCGTTGGGTCCAACCATCACTGCACCGTCGACGATCATCATTAAGAACCTCGTATATTTCATGCTGGGCAGCATAGTGATTGTGTTCATCCTGGAAGGCCTGGATACCGGGATGCACAACATTCAGGAGATCGAGACAGTGATGGGTATGCCGTCGCTGGCGATCATTCCGCAGTCTAAGAGGTCGAGCGCGGAGCAGACCGCGACGATGTCCACCGCACAGCGCAACATCCATGTGCTGACCCAGCCCAAGTCGCAGTTCACCGAAGCGTTCCGCGCACTGCGGACCTCGCTTCTGCTGGCCACGGCGGGCCAGCCTCCGAAGTTCATCCTGTTTACCAGCGCGATGCCTTCGGAAGGTAAGACGACGATGGCCAGCAACCTGGCGTGCATTCTTTCGCAGAGCGACGTACGCGTTCTGCTAATGGACGCGGACCTGCGCCGATCCAACATTCACCACCGCTTTGGACTCACCGGCAAACTTGGACTGACGACCGTTCTGGCGGGAACATCAACGCTGGACGAAGCCATCCTTCATATTCCCGAGACGCCTAACATGGACATTCTGCCCAGCGGTCCGGTGCCACCGTTCCCCACCGAGATGCTGAGTTCGGAGACGATGCAGGTACTGATGAAGAAGCTGGGGACTATATACACGCACATCGTGATCGATTCCCCGCCGGTGCTCTCAGTGACCGACGCCGTAGTGTTGGGAAATATGGTCGACGCGGTGGTCCTTGTGATTCGTCACGGCAAAGAGAGCAAGAATGTGATGCGGCGCGCGCGCGATCTTCTGGCCCGCTCAGGCGCGCCGGTGGCCGGGCTGGTGCTAAACGCAGTGGATGTAAAATCGCCCGATTATTATGGGTATTACGGATATTCAGGGTACTCATACGGCAACATCGACGCCGACAGTTGGGACACGCAGACCTCTGCGCCAGGCAAGAATGGCGCGGAAGGGAAGGCCAAACAATGACCAGGGATTTCGCAGCCATAAAATCAGCAATCGCGAGCCAGGTTCTGGCATATGTTCTGGCGGCGTGTTGCTGGGCCGGGGCCATGGCCGGTGCGGCGAGCGCGCAGACAGCAGCAGCTGCTGCACCGAGCGCGGCGGCGGAACCGGCGCAGACTGCGGCCTCGCCGGCGTCTGCGCCGGCCAGCCAGTCGATGCTCTATCCGGGAGAGGACTTCAAGTTGGCCCCGGGAGACCTGATCGCGGTACATGTTTTTCTGCAACCGGATTACCAGGCAACGGTGCGCGTGGGCCAGGACGGATCGGCGCAACTGCCCTTCATCGGCAGCGTCCATGTGGAGGGCCTGTCGGTGCGGGCCGCCCAGGCCCTGATCGCGGACCGGCTGCGGATGGGCCAGTTTTATGAGGATCCCGAGGTCACGATCCAGGTGATGGACACGGTGAACAGCTCGGCGATCATCACCGGGGAAGTACGCGCCACCGTGCCCGTCTCCAGCCCGAGGAGCCTGCGGGAGGTACTTCTGGTTGCAGGCGGGCTGCCAGCTACGGCGAGTCATACGGTGAAGATCGTGCGTCCAGGGGTGGCCGAGCCGATTGTGGTGGAACTGGGGACCGACCTGGCGTCCAGCACTACAGCGAGCATTCTCGTTCAGCCGCACGATATTATTCAGATTTCTCGTGCCAGCGTGGTGTATGTACTGGGCGCGTTCCCGCGCCAGGGCGCGGTTCCGCTGGACCAGGCCACTCCACTGACGCTTTTGCAGTTGGCCGCGCTCAGCGGAGGGATCAACTTTGAGGGAGCCTACGCCGATCTGCGGCTGATCCGCACTGTGGGAACGGAGCGCAAGGTGGTCAAAGTGGACATCAAGAAGATACGCGACGGCCGTGCACCCGACCCATTGCTACAGGCCAACGACATCATCTTCCTGCCGACCGACCAGATGAAGGCCGTCATCAAGAGCCTGGGCACGGGCGGCGTGATCGGACTCGCCACCCTACTGCTCACGATCCACAGTTTCTAGAGACGGCTGCTGGAATCGACGGTGTCGCGCGGGGAGCAACCGCGCACGACGAGCGGCCGGGAGAGGGGAGCGAGGTATGACCTGCGGGCCTGATCAATCGAACCCGCGTAGCAGTCGGCGTGTGCGACTGGCATATCTGGTGAGCCACCCGATCCAGTACCAGGCTCCGCTGCTGCGGCGGATTGCCCAAGAGCCGGAGATCGATCTGACGGTTTTTTTCGGCTCGGACTTTTCGGTGCGGGGATACCGCGATGCGGGATTCGGCGTGGGCGTAAAGTGGGACGTTCCCCTGCTGGGCGGATACAAGCATGTGTTCCTGCCCAGGTTGCGCGACCGGGGCAACGCAAGCTTCGCTAGCCCTGTGAACTACGGCCTGGCCCGCCTGCTGCGCGGCGACGGCGGCGATGTGGCGTTCGATGCGCTGTGGGTACACGGCTATTCCACGGTGAATGCGATGCAGGGAATTCTGGCGGCCAAGGCCATGGGCATTCCCGTACTGTTGCGCGCCGAGTCGTGGCTGCGCGACCGCGGGCGGAGCAGCGCCAAGCTGGCACTGAAGAATATCTTTTTTGCTGGGCTGAAGCAGATGGTGGACGGAGTGCTGCCGATCGGAACGCTGAATGCGGAGTATTGGAGCTACTACTTTGGCGACGACGTCGCTCAGTTTACGATGCCCTATGCGGTGGACAATGGCTACTTTGCCCAGCGAGCGCTTGAGAGCGTATCCGGTCGCGCCGCTTTGCAGGCGGAGCTGGGGCTGAATCCTGCGCGGCCGGTGATCCTGTTTGCAGGGAAGCTGCAGCAGCGCAAGCATTGCGACCATCTGATAGAGGCGTATGCGCGACTCTCGCTGTCTCCGGGCGAGGAACCGCACGCGGCGCTGGTGATCGTGGGCGACGGCGAAGAGCGGGCGGCGCTGGAGCGGCAGGCGGCTGCGACCGGCTTCGGCAGCATCCGATTCTGCGGCTTTCGCAACCAGTCCGAGCTGCCGCGCTTCTTCGACCTGGCAACAGTCTTCGTACTGCCCTCGCGGCACGAGCCGTGGGGACTGATTGTGAACGAGGTGATGAACGCAGCACGGGCAGTAATCGTCACTGACGACGTAGGCGCGGCTCCGGATCTGATTGCCGACGGAGTGAACGGGTGCATCGTTCCGGTGGGCGATGTGGATGCACTGGCACAGGCGTTGCGCAGTGTGCTGGAGACTCCGGACAAAGCCGCGGCGATAGGCCAACGAGCCTTCGAGCGCATGCAAAGCTGGAGCTTCGAGGAAGACGTGCAGGGACTTCGGCGCGCGCTGGCGCACGTTGTGCCGGGGTTCGTGGCGTAGTACGGTACCATTTGTGGTAGCTACTTGTTGGCTGAATGCTTTCGGATGCTTTGCAGTCGGTCGAAAATAAGGCTGAGTTGATGATCGTTATGATAGCCGTCGCGCTCGGCGCGCTCTCTGCCTGCGTTGCCGATACGCGTGCGGGCTGCTTCATCGGACAGGTAGAGCACGATCTTTTGCATACACTCCTCCAGGGTGGAAAAGAAGACGGCCTCTTTGTCCTCGACGAAACGGCTGGCATGACCGTGGGAGCGCTCAACCAATAAGAAGCCGGCGCAGCCTGCAATCTCAAAGCTCTTATGGGTGAACTCATCCTGGTTGGACTTGGTGAGAAAACTGAGATTGATCTTCGATCTCCAAATCCCCTCGCGGTATGCATCCGCTTCAAGTTCCCCTTCGCGATACATCCCTTCGAATTGGGCAGGAGTAAGGGCACGCAGCCACGCTCGCTCCGCGCCGGAGATCACGACCGGCAAGCCAGCCTGAGCGAGCCTGCTGAGAAACTGGGCCCGGTCATCGTAGGGTGAGCCAATGAAGGATACCCCGCGGTTGCGGTCGGCGTCCGACCAACCCGGCGGAGGAGGATAGTGAGAGAAACGATCGTAGGCGGTCTGGATCTTGATGACATCACGGGCACCACGCCGCTTGAGGTCGGCCACACTGACGTCGCGCTGGGTGCAGTGGAGATCAAAATAGGGGATGGCCTTTTTGTACAGGCGCAGTCCGGAGTCGCGACGCGGGCCGAAGGCGTTATCGATCATGTAACAGACTGTCTGGATACCCAGATCGCGGCAGCGGAGAACGGTTGCCGGCTGTAGTTGGAGCACCTTGTCAGCCCAAAAAACGTCGGGCCTGTGCTGCTGGGCGAGGCGTAGGATCTCCCGGTTCAGACGATCCACACTGGGACCGGCAGAGAGCAGAAAAATGATTTTGCCCAACAGCCTGTTGCTGGAATTGAACTGGTTGGTGTCCAGCGGGACGATTACGTGACCCATTCGTTGTAGTGCCAACATGCGCACCTGGGCCGAACTTCCCTGGTGTAACTGGCTCACATATAATATCTTCATAGTCATGCACTCCCATGCATGTTAACATTCAGCGGCTCTTTCGACTCTCTATGGCATCCAACATGTTACGAAAGGCTTTTGCCAGCGAGGAGTGTCGGTGAGGATCCTGCACTTTATCCCATCCATCGATCCGGCCACTGGGGGCCCCGTTGAGGGCCTCAGGCAGCGCTGCGCCATCTATCGCAAGAACGGGCACGAAATCGAGGTAGCAACGCAGGACTCCCCAGAAAGGGTTGCACGATGGGAGTTTCCGGCCAAGGTGGTTGGACTGGGCCCAGGCCTGGGGGTTTATGGATACTCGCGCCACGTGATGCCGTGGCTAAAGGCCAATCTTTCAAGCTTCGACGTGGTATTCGTGGATGGCATCTGGCAGTATAACCTGTATGCGGCGCATCGCGCCCTTGCCGGAACGGACATTCCCTGGGCCATCTTCATCCACGGCATGCTCGATCCCTACTTCAAGAAGAGATATCCGCTGAAACATATCAAGAAGACGATCTATTGGAAATTCTTCCTTAGTAAGATCATGCGCAATGCAAGCGCTGTGCTGTTTACCTGCGAAGAAGAAAAGATTCTGGCTCGGCTGTCGTTTTCTCCCTACAAAGTGCGCGAGACGGTTGTCCCGTATGGCACATTCGGCCCAAATTGCGACCTTACAGCGGCCAGCGAGGAGTTTCTGGAGCGATGGCCGGTCCTGCGCGGCAAGCGACTGGCGCTTGCCCTTGGCCGAATCCATCCCAAGAAGGCAACCGACATTCTGATTGAGGCCTATGCTCAGACGCTGGGCAAAGACGACGCATGGCACCTGGTGATTGCGGGCCCCGACCAGGTTGGATGGCAGAAGGAGCTTGAAGCGCTGGCAGCAAGACTCGGCATAAGCCATCGGATTACCTGGACGGGAATGCTGGAGGGAACGCTCAAATGGGGGGCCTTCTCGGCCTCAGAGGTATTTGTGATTCCTTCGCACCAGGAGAACTTCGGGATTGTTGTGGCAGAGGCCCAGGCATGTGGTCTTCCCGTTATCTTCTCCGAGAAGGTCAACATATGGCGGGAGGTTATGAACTACTGGGCAGGCCTAGTAGGCGAAGATACAATCGAGGGGACCACCATATCGCTGCGTCGCTGGTCGGAGCTTAACGAAGAGGAGATCGTGGCGCTGCGCATACGCAGCAGGAAGTGCTTCCATGAACTGTTCGACTTCAACATAACCTCCAAGCGCGCGATGGAAGATGTTGAGTATGTGGTTCGGACCACACCACGCTATAAACCTTCGAACCCAGTCGCTGCGACGGATAGCGAGCAACAGACGCTGGCCCAATAAAATCCAATGCAGTTGAAGGCGTGAGACAGGGGCGGGGATGGCGAAGAATGTGCGTTACAACGCGATGGAACACATCCCGGCGGCAACGGCCGCGGACCCCTATCTGCGACCTGCTTTTGCAGCCGGCGACCGCGCCCGGAGGCAGTTATGGAGCCTGTGCTGGGCTGTGCTGTATCGTCCATCGCCACGCCTGATGCACGGGTGGCGGGCGTTCCTGCTGCGCTGCTTTGGCGCGACGATGGGAGCGAACTGCCACTTCTATCCAAGCTCAAAGATATGGGCGCCGTGGAACCTGGTCTGCGCCGACCAGGTGACGGCAGGCGATGGAGTCATGATCTACAACCCGGCGCCGACAACACTGGGATCGCACGCCATCCTTTCGCAGGACGCCTACCTGTGCGGCGCGACTCACGATTACAACGATGCAGACTTCCCGTTGCTGGCCTGTGAGATGGAGGTTGGGGCATATGCATGGGTATGCGCGCGGGCCTCGGTGGGCCCCGGCGTATGTGTGGGCGAGGGAGCGGTACTGGGATTGGGTTCGGTGGCGACCCGCGACCTGGAGCCGTGGAGCGTGTACGCAGGCGTTCCCGCGGTAAAGGTGAAGGAACGCAAGCGGCGATGAGCGCAGCGCAGGCACCCATCGACCGGCCTGTCAACACACCTCGACAGGTCCTCTTCGCCAGCCTCATCGGCACCACGATCGAGTTCTTCGACTTCTACATCTACGCTACGGCGGCCGTGCTGGTCTTTCCCGGCCTTTTCTTTCCTGCCTCCAATCCCGCCTCGGCAAGGCTCGCCTCGCTGGCTACCTTCGGCATTGCGTTTCTGGCACGACCCATCGGCTCGGCGCTGTTCGGACACTTCGGCGACCGCATCGGGCGCAAGACGACGCTGGTCATCGCACTCTCCACCATGGGAGTATCTACAGTCGCCATCGGCGCGCTACCCACCTATCACTCCATTGGGATTGCGGCGCCGCTTTTGCTCGCACTGTGCCGCTTCGGCCAAGGGATCGGACTGGGCGGAGAGTGGGGCGGCGCGATTCTACTCGCAATAGAAAACGCTCCACCCAACAAGCGCGCGTGGTATGGCATGTTTCCCCAGTTGGGAGCGCCCATAGGATTCTTCCTCTCCGGCGGCGTCTTTCTGCTGCTATCGCAGTGGCTCACCGACCGGCAGTTCTTTGCCTTCGGCTGGCGACTTCCCTTCCTGGCAAGCGCGATCCTGGTCTTTCTCGGCCTGTACGTTCGCCTCAGCATTACGGAAACGCCGGTCTTCCAGGACTCACTGCATCGTGGCGAACAGCTCCGGATGCCGATCTTCTCGGTGTTGCGCAATCACGCGCGCACGCTGATCTCCGGCATAGTAATCTGCCTCGCGACCTTCGTTCTGTTCTATTTGATGACCGTATTCGCGCTCTCGTGGGGCACCAGCGCACTCGGCTACAGCCGCGGCAAATTTCTTCTGATGCAACTATTCTGCGTCTCGCTCTTCGCTGTGACCATTCCCATTTCGGCCCTGCTTGCCGAACACGGACGCCGTCGCGTGATGCTGTGGGTCACTGGTTCCATCGCAATCTTCGGGTTCTTTCTGGGTCCCATGTTCGTGGCGGGCACTACCGGCGCTGTGGCGATGATGGCGCTGGGCCTCTCGCTGATGGGAGTTACCTACGCGCCCATCGGTACATTGATCTCCGAACTCTTCCCCACGCCCGTCCGCTATACCGGCAGTTCGCTTGCTTTCAGTCTTGCCGGAATTCTCGGCGCGTCCCTGGCCCCTTCCATCGCTACCTGGCTTGCGAATAGCTACGGCATCAACTTCGTCGGCTACTACCTCTCCGCCGCTGCCGTGCTCACGCTGCTCGGTCTGCTCTCCATCCGTGAGACCAAAGACGACGACCTTGCCACTGTTGTGTATCGCAGGTAGCCCGGTAAAGCTGGGCGCGATCTTTCACCGCAACCAACCAATCTCTATCTGGATTCGGTGGGGTGAATCGGCGGCAATCCCGATGGTGTGATTCTGTGTCAGCCGCGCAGTTTGGCGAGCAGGTCGGTGGGATGGACGGGCTTTGCGAGTATCTCGAACTCGTGGCCCTGGTGGCGCGCCTTCTCCAACAAGCCGGCGGTGGCAGCCTGGCCGCTGAAGAGGAGAACCTTGCATTTCGGCACCCGGACTCGGACGGCGATGCCGACGTCGATGCCGGTAATACCGGTCATGATGACGTCCGTGATAAGCATGTCCGGCTGGAAACTTTCCAGCGCATCGAGAGCCTGCTCCCCGCTGTAGACGGCGCGCGCCTCGAAGCCAGCCTGGTTGAGGATGACGGCCAGCGTGTTGGCAATTACCTGTTCGTCGTCGGCTACCAGCACCTTACGTTTGGACGGTGTTGTGGCGGGCGCTTCAGTCATGCAGAGTGTCCCCGATCAAGGATGTGAGAAACGGCTGTGGCGTATGCACTTTGAGCCTGTGACCCATTCGTCGTGTATAGGACAATGATACGCTGTGCGCGGCGAAAGTTCCTGGCAGCGCATGGCTCTAAAGAACTTGGTGCGCACCCGTATTACCTCTTAGATTCAGATGCGTGTCCAACCCGGAGGGTTGCGTGCGGCATCCTACCCTAGCGGAGGGCGTCCAGCATACACCGCTCCGCCGAACCGATGGACGCAACAAAATGGAGAACGCACGATGGCAGTGATGATGCAGGCATTCTACTGGGACGCTCCGAAGCACGAAAACAAGGAGCATGCGTGGTGGAATTTCGTCGCCGAGAAGGTGGAGGAGCTGGGTCACGCGGGATTCAATGCACTATGGCTGCCTCCAGTGAACAAGGCAGCGAGCACGACGTCAATGGGTTACGATCCCTACGATTACTTCGACCTGGGAGACTTTGACCAGAAGGGCGGCACAAAGACCTGGTATGGCAACCGCACCGAGTTGGAGGCGCTGATCGCCAAAGCGCACAAGAACGGCGTGGGGCTGTACGCCGATATGGTGATCAACCACAACGGCGGAGCGGATGAGGAAGAAGTGAACCCCATCGACGGGCAAAAACGCTGGACGAAGTTCGCTCCGAAGAGCGGGATCTTTCCGCGCGACTACAATCACTTCCACCCCAGCCGCTATGAGCGGATGATTGTGGAGGGTGAAGACTACGCGGGCTACCCGCACCTGTGCCATCGCAACCCGGAGGTGTATGCGGCGATGTATCGCTACGCGCGGTTGTTGATCGAGGAGCTAGGGTTCGACGGCTTCCGATTCGACTATGCCAAGGGATTCGGCGCATGGATGATCGGACTGCTGGCAAAGTATCAGTACGTCAAGAATGGCAAGGATTTTGTGCCCTATGTGGTGGGCGAGTACTGGTCTGGCACCCAAGACATCGACAACTGGCTGGATCGCGCCGAAGGGTTTACCGACCACCAGATCGCGGCGTTCGACTTCCCGCTGCGTTACAAGCTGAAGGATGTGTGCGACACGCTGAACTACGACCTGCGCAACCTGACCGACGGCGGTTCGGTGGTGATGAAACGTCCGCGCCACGCGGCCACATTTGTCGACAACCACGATATGGGATCGAACGCGATCGTCAACGACAAGTTGATGGCCTACTCCTTCATCATGGTGCATGAGGGCTATCCGTGCGTCTTCTGGTATGACTACTACAACAACGGGCTGGCCCGGACGGGGACGCCGAACGGCATCGACGCGCTGATCGAGGCGCATCACAAGCACGCAGGCGGCGACTCGCAGATACTGCACGCCGATCCCGACTTGTACATCATGCAGCGAGTGGGATGGAAGGACGAGAGCGCCGACCAGCCGGGGCTGGTGTATGTGCTGAACAACCTGGGCGACCGGTGGTCCGGTACTTCGGTGAAGACCAAGTGGGCGAACCAGCGGTTCGTGCCCATCGCTTGGGACGGGCATGACGAGGCGTGGCCGGACACACGCACCACCGACAGCGACGGTAACGCAGAGTTCCCTGCCCCGCCGCGCGGCTACGCCATTTACGTGCCCGCGTAGAGCACGCGATTCTTGCGGATTCTTTGGTTGCCCTTGCTGTATTCTTCTGTCAGCGAGCAGGGGACGAATAGGGGCCCTCTGTAGCCAGAGGGCCTCCGATTGCGCAAGGCTTTACTCGTTTCGCTCAAAGCTGTACTTGTTTCGCTCAAGGCTGTACTCATCCCAGGGAAGAATGCACGGGTCGCGATCTTCGCTACACTTGTCTTTCTCATGGGATGGGTCGTGCCTCTCTGGGGCCAGAATGACGGAGGAGTGGGAGGCGTACAGAGCCTCGGCTACTCGTCCAGCTATAGTAAATCGTCGAGCCATATTCTGATTGGGGAGGCCACCGACCGGACCATCTGGACCCTGGGCGCCGAATACACTCGTCTACTGCATCTGGGTCCCCATTATCGACTCGACTATGAGGGTTCCGTGATGCCGCTCTTCGAGGAGACCGACCCAACCTTGACCGGCACCGTTTTCACATTCGGCGGACAGAACTTCTATTCGGCACAGCAGCCTGTTCGCTTGGTCGCTTTAACCCATGCGCCGGTGGGCACGGTATTGACCCCGGGCGGCACATACACTCCGATATACGCAACCTTTGGACGGCAGGACACCTACGCGGCAGCCTTTACGCCGCTGGGCGCCAGGATCAGCGCGCTGCCCCGCAGGCGGGTTCAGCCAGGTTTTGCACTTGATCTGGGCTTCGTCCTCTCGGCGCGAGACATTCCGATAGACGACGCCGACCAGTTCAACTTCATGTTCTCCTTCGGTCCTGGCGTACAGTTCTATACCAGCCCTCAGGCCTCCTTGCGCGTGGAGTATCTCTATCGCCATGTCTCCAATGGAAGCCTGGGTGAAGTGAACCCGGGCATTGATCAAGGTGTCTTCCGCGTGACCATCAGCCGCCGCTGGTAACATTACCGATCGCCAGTTGGAGTCGTGCAGTAAGCGTTGCGGGGCTGGGCGGGAATGCTAATCTAAACCTATGAAATTCGGCGTTCTGGTCTTTCCCGGCTCCAACTGCGATCAAGACACGCACCACGCCATCGGCACCGTGGCAGACGTTCCAGTGACTTATCTGTGGCACGAATCGCACGATTTGGAAGGATGCAACGCAATCCTGGTGCCGGGTGGCTTTGCGTACGGAGACTACCTGCGCACCGGGGCGATTGCGCGCTTTGCCCCCATCATGCAAAGCGTGCGGCGATTTGCCGACTCCGGAGGCATGGTGATGGGAATCTGCAACGGCTTCCAGATCCTGTGCGAAGCGGGCCTGCTGCCCGGCGCGTTGATGCGTAATGCAGGCCAGCATTACGTCTGCCGCCATCTGCATCTGCGAGTGGAGACGAACGCGTCGCCCTTCACCGACGGACTGACGCGCGGTCAGGTGCTGAAAATGCCCATCGGACACATGGAGGGCAACTACTTCTGCGACGCCCAGACGCTGGCAACGCTGAAGCGCGATGACCGCATTGCATTTCGATACGCGAACGCGGAGGGCAAGATTACGGCGGAGGCGAACCCCAACGGCTCGTTGGAGAACATTGCGGGAATCCTGAGCGCGGGCCGCAACGTGCTGGGCATGATGCCGCATCCGGACCGGTCGAGCGAGGCGCTGCTGGGCTCAGCCGACGGGCTGCTGCTGTTTCAGTCTATGGCACGGAGTTTGGCTGCGGCCTAGAACGAACCGGATGGAAATCCCATATCTCACTATCGAAATGCTCACCCCAGTGAGCAGATGCGTTCGCCGGGGACCCCGATTGTGGGGCACCCATACGCACGGCGGTGGTACTCTTGCGTTGCGATGATCGACATTCATCATCATCTTCTGTTCGGGCTGGACGACGGGGCTGACAGCCTGGAGACCTCGGTGGAGATGGCGCGGCTAGCGGTGGCCGAGGGCATCACGCACGTCGTCTGCACGCCGCACGCGAACAGCCGTTACACGTATGACCCCTCGGTTAACGCGGCCAAGACCGACGAGTTGCGCGCGCAACTGAGCAAGCAGAGTATCCCGTTGACCCTAGGTCTGGGATGCGACTTTCACCTGTCCTACGACAACGCGAAGCTGGCCCTGGCCGACCCGCCGCGCTTCAGCATCAACGGATTGGGCTACCTTCTGGTGGAGGTGCCGGACTATGGGCTTCCGCCGGGGCTGACGGAGATGTTCTTCGAGCTGCGGTTGGCCGGGCTGACGCCGATCCTGACCCATCCTGAGCGCAACGCCACGTTACAGCATGAAACTGAGCGGCTTATCGATTGGCTGCGCGCGGGCGTGCTGATCCAGGTGACAGCGGACGCGCTGACCGGGCACAAGGGAAAACACGCGCAACAGGTGGCGCACGAGCTACTGGAGAAGCGCTGGGTCCACTTCCTGGCAAGCGACGCGCACAACATCACCACGCGCCCGCCGCGCATGCGCGAGGCATACGACCTGGTGGCAAAGAAGTACGGGGCCGCCTACGCGCACAGCCTGTGCTTCACCAACCCGATGGCCGCCTACCTGGGCAAGGAGTTTGAGGTGGAAGAGAAGCCGCGCGGGTTGGAGCAAGAGATCAAAGTCCCGAGCTTGTGGCAGCGCATGACAGATCGGCTAAAGAGACGCTAGAGCCCGAGGCCGCCGTCAACGGCGAGCAGTTGGCCGGTGATGAATTGGGGCCCCGTGGCGAAGAAGAGTACAGCGTCTGCGACGTCCTGGGCGGTGCCATTGCTCTTCATGGGGGTGCGCTGGGCGAAGCGAACGTACTCCTCGCCGATCTCGCCTTGCACAATCATTCCCGGCACAACACAGTTGACGCTGACCTCCGGCGCCCAGGCCTTGGCCATGGTCTGCGAGAGCATGTGCAGGGCCGCCTTGGAGGTGCAGTAGTGGGCGTGGGTGGCCCAGGGGTGCATCCCGCCCAGCGAGCCGATGTTGATAATCCGTCCGCCGGCTGTGCGCAGATGCGGATAGGCGGCTTGGCCCATCAGGAACGGTGCGCGGGTGTTGGTGGCGAAGATGCGGTCCCACTGCTCGTGGGTGATGTCCTCCAGCGCGGCCTGCTCGAAGAGGCCCGCGTTGTTGACCAGAATGTCCAGCCGTCCGAATTCCTCGACCACTGCAGCGACGGTCTGGCGGATGCTCTCAGCGTCGGTAAGTTCGGTGCGGACGGCGAAGGCATCAACGCCGAGCGCGGCAAGATCGCGCACTGTCTCTTCGGCCTGAGGCTGCGAGTCGCGGTAGGTGATGGCGACGTTGGCGCCACTGGATGCAATCCGCAGCGCGATGGCGCGACCAATGCGCCTGGCCCCACCAGTGATCAACGCGGTTTTGCCTGCCAATGGGGCATACACGTCTTGTGGTTCCCTGCTCTCAGGCTCAGGCATCGCGGGCCTCTACGGCTGCGGCGAAGTGCCGGAGGCGGGCGCGGCATTGGGCTTGGCCGCGGGTGCGGAGGCAGACGGCGCGGTAGAAGTACCAGGGGTTGCGGACGTAGCAGGTTTTGATTTTGGTGTGAGCCACGCCGGGTCCTGTACGCCCGGCTTCAGGTCCGCCGGCTTGCCCGTGTTGTCGATGTAGGTGGAGATCTGTGCCTGCGGGCGGATCAGGGAGATGACGATCTGCCGGTTCACCTCGTTGATTTGATACTCCTGGGCGAAGGTGGAGAAGCCGTCGGCGATCACCTGGATCGTCACCTTGCTACCGGTGGGGATAAGGTCGATTGGAGCTTTGCCATCCTCGTGTGTCTTGACCTCCCAATGGCCCTCGTTCACGCCGCCCATAAACGGATTAAAGATCACATGCGCGCCATCGATTGGCTTTTTGTTGAAGTCCTTGATCACGGTAACTTCGACGTGCGAGGTGTCGGGCGGCGACTTGTACTTGCGGCCATGCTTCTCCGGCGCGGGGGTGGTGTCGTCCTGGGCGAATGCGTCCAACGGGGTCAGCGAGAACAAGACCGTGAGCAGGAATAGGGGAAAGGCGCGGCAGGGTAGGTTGCGGTGCAGCATATCGCCATTTTACGCCAGAAGAGCAGCGTGGGTAAGGTTGGAATCGTTTGTAGAGCGTTTATGGTCAATTTGATACAAGTTGAGCGACATTCACTCAGATTTCACGCATAATGGGTTGACAGGATGGGATAGGGTAGCCTATTGTTAGCAATCGAGGGGCTTGAGTGCTAACGAGTACGCAGGGCCGCTCCGAAGGCGGAACGATCGCCCGGCAAATGCGCCGAGGCTGGTTGGCCGTCTCCAATCTGCATCCAACCATTCTGTACCCATATTTTGCAACGAGGAGAGACACGCAATGGCAACAACAAAGTTTACCCCCCTGCACGACCGGATTCTGGTCCGTCGCATGGAAGAGGGCGAGAGCATACGCGGCGGCATCATCATTCCGGATACAGCTAAAGAGAAGCCTCAGGAGGGCGAGGTAATTGCCGTGGGCAAGGGCAAGTCCAACGACGAAGGCAAGGTTTTTCCGCTTGACGTGAAGGCCGGCGACACGATTCTGTTCGGCAAGTACTCGGGCACCGAGATCAAGCTGGACGGCGAAGAGTTCCTCATCATGCGGGAAGAGGAAGTTCTGGGCATCGTGAAGAAATGAGTACTTCGTGCCGTTCTCGACGCCTTCGGCGTCAGAGCCAAGACAACAAGACATGGTTTCGCAACACATAACATTCGACCGGACAATGAGCCGGTAACAGGAGCAGCACAATGGCAAAACAGATTCTGCATGGAGAAGACTCACGGCAGGCAATTCTGCGTGGAGTGAACATACTGGCTGATGCGGTGAAGGCGACTCTCGGCCCCAAGGGACGCAACGTAGTGATCGAGAAGAAGTTTGGATCGCCGACGAT
>DATKGA010000103.1:0-6287 GCA_035510935.1 Acidobacteriaceae bacterium | reverse complement strand
GGGGAAGGGGGTTCGAGTCCGGTTCCAGCTCCCACGCCGTCCTCGACTTCGATCCCGACGTGCAGCAGGTCCCCGGCGATCCCGATCCGCCCAACGTTGATGCTAGGTCCGACCTCTACGCCGAAGGAGGCGACCAGCATCGCGGCTGGTTCATGTCATCCCTGCTCTGCGGCATTGGCATGCACAACCGCGCGCCCTTCAAATCCGTCGCCACCTACGGCTGGACCATCGACGAGAATGGCCAGGCCCTCTCCAAATCCATGGGCAGCAAAATCTCCGACGAGATCACCGGCCAGCTTGGCGCGGAGATCGTCCGCCTCTGGGTCGCCTCCGTCGACTTCCGCGAGGATGTCGTCGCCAGCCTGCCCCTGCTCCGCCGCCTCGCCGATGAGATATACCGCAAGCTGCGCAACACCTTCCGCTTCATGCTCGGCGCGCTCAGCGAGACAGACCCCACCACCGGCCTCACCCACGACTTCGACCCCGCAACCGACTCTGTCGAATTCTCCGCGATGCAACCCATCGACCAATACATCCTCGCCCGCACCGCCGAGCTAACTACCAAGATCCGCAAAGCATACGAAGAGTTCGAATTTCACCGCGTCTACCACCTGCTCAACGAGTTCTGCAACTCGGAGCTATCCGCGTTCTATCTCGATGTTCTCAAGGACCGCCTCTACACCTACCCCATCAAGTTCAAGCCCGGCAACGCCGAGCAGGAGCGCCTCTACCTCGCCCGCCGCAGCGCGCAGACCGCCATCTACAAGATCACCGATGCCCTCGCCCGACTCACCGCCCCGATCCTCTCCTTCACCGCCGACGAGGTCTACCAATCCCTCCCACACACCCACGGCAGCGTCCACCTCACCCTCTTCCCCACCCCCGAATCCCTCGCACCGCCGATGAGCGTTGAAGATTCGGCGCAGTGGGACGGCATTTTCGCGATGCGAGATCGAGTCCTTGCACGACTCGAGAACCTACGCACTCAGAAAGAAATCGGAAAATCGCTCGAAGCAAGAGTTGAAATCTCATTTGACGATGAAGCATACAAGAAGAGTTGGGAGCAGTTTGAACCTTCCCTTGCGGAGCTGTTCAATGTGTCGCAAGTGAATTTGCTCCTCGTGCCGAAGACCAGAACGGAGATTGTTCCGGATCTGAATGTCGAACCAACTTCGGAACCCAAATGTGACCGCTGCTGGCGCCACGTCCCCGACGTCGGCCAGCAAGAAAAATACCCCACCGTCTGTCTCCGCTGCGCCGAAGCCCTCGACGCCATCGACTTCCCACCCTACGCCGCAACCAACAGCTAAATTGTTTTTTCTCTCAATAAGATGATTATTAAAATCAATTCGGAAAGACCGAAAAGCGCCTACGGCGCGTCCTATACCAGCCTAGGGCGAAGCCCTAGGTACAAGGCCCAACAAATCCACGAGGGCTGAAGGCCCGACCTATAGATCGCCAACAATCTATGAATAACAAAACAACCGAAAGCAATCTCGTGACCAACTCCCCCGACCGCCGCCCCCTCCTCCTCCTTCTCAGCGCGCTCGTCATCCTCTGCGACCGCCTCAGCAAGAACGCGATCATCCACCGCATTCGTCCCGGATACGACATCCCCATCATCCCCGGCGTCTTCCGTCTCTCGCATGTCATCAACACCGGCGCGGCCTTCTCGCTGCTGGAAAACATGCCGCCCAACGGAGTTCGCATCGCCCTCATCGCCTTCTCGGTGGTCGCGGTCATCGTGGTCTTCGTAATGCTCTGGCTCACCGGTCGCGCGCTGTCGCTCACCTCGGTCGCCCTCGCGCTCATCCTTGGCGGCGCGCTGGGCAACCTATATGACCGAATCCGCCTCCACCATGTCGTAGACTTCCTCGCCGTCCGCATCTACCACTACAACTGGCCCGATTTCAACGTCGCCGACAGTTGCATCGTCATCGGCGCATGCCTCCTCCTGCTGGAAATCTTCCGCCCCATCCCGAAAGCTTCCTAGCCGTCAGTCCGCTTGTACTTCGCGCGCTTCTCACTCGCGTGGCATCTCGCGATTCTTTTCTGCTTCAATCGCCTTCCGCTTCGCCTTGCGATACACATTGGCAACCGCCAGCGTCCAGAACGGCACCAGGTCGACGCCCGGCAGCAGCTTGGCCAGCACCGATGGCAGAAACTCCCAGTGCCAACCCAGCAGCCACATCATCACCCCGGCAACTCCGCAATCCAGCACATCGTCCGCCGGCGACTCCGCGCCCTCCACAAAAAAAGGAAAAACAATCAGTTGCAGCGCATCCGCAAGGATCGCCACCATCAGCGCGACACGAAAGCGTGCCCCCGGCAATAGTTGGATGGAGTCGTTGGTCCCGGCGCTCTGCTGCTTCTCGTCCATGTCGATTGGCCTATTCTAGACTCGTTCCCACCCCCGATTCGCAATCCCGGCCCAACTATCCGACAATGGAGAGTGGCCATGCTCTCCCAAATCCCCGCCGTGAAGCCAGACCCGAAACCCGCCGCGAAGCCCGCCGTAGAGTCCGCTCTCCCCCGCGTCGTCCTTGTCGCCAGCGACAACATCGTCATCCGTGGCGCGCGCACCCATAACCTCAAGTCCATCGACGTCGACATCCCGCACAACGCCCTCACCGTCGTCTCCGGCGTCAGCGGCTCCGGCAAGTCCTCACTCGCCTTCGACACCATCTACGCGGAGGGCCAGCGCCGTTACGTCGAATCCCTCTCCGCCTACGCGCGTCAGTTCCTCGAGCGCATAGAAAAGCCCGACGTCGACTTCATGGACGGTCTCGCACCCGCCATCGCCATCAAGCAGAAGAACCAGACGCGCAACCCGCGCTCCACCGTCGCCACCGCCACCGAAATCTACGACTACCTCCGCCTCCTCTACGCCCGCTGCGGCACCGTCACCTGCCTCCACTGCGGCGGCATCGTTCGCCACGACACGGTAGACGAGATTGTCGCCGCCCTGCTCGCCCTGCCTGAATCCACCCGCGCCTACGCCCTCTTCCCCATCACTCGCGCCGAAGTAAAATTCGAGCCTCTGCAACACGCGACGGACGACGTTCCTCAAGACGCCCCACCCGCCAAACCGGCCAAGAAGTCATCCTCCCAAAAATCCGTTAAATCGGTGTCATCGGTGTTAGGCCTTTCTTCCCTCACCGACACCCTCAAAGACCGCCTCGCCGAACTCCGCCGCCGCGGCTACAACCGCCTTTACCAGCCCTCATCTGATCCGGCCAACCCCGGCAACATCGTCGAGTTCTCCACGCCCGAGTCACTCCTCGAGCTCGACTTCGCCCAACCCATCTTCGTCCTCATCGACCGCCTCGCCATCTCGCCAGAAATCCGCTCCCGCATCGTGGATTCCATCGAGACCGGATTCCGCGAGTCCGGCGAAGTGCAGTTCCACATCGTCCCGCCAGCCGATGAGTCCGTCCAAAACGAGAACAGTACGAAGTACCGGTTCTCCGCCGCATTCGAGTGCTCCACCTGCCATCGCGCCTATCGCGAGCCGGAGCCGCGCCTCTTCTCCTTCAACAATCCTTACGGTGCCTGCCCGCGCTGCCAAGGCTTCGGCAATACGATCGACTTTGACCCCAACCTCATCCTCCCGGACCGCAGCCGGACCCTTGCGCAGGGAGCCATCGCCCCCTGGACCACGCCCAAGTACCGTCCCTTCCACGGCGAAATGATTCGCTTCGCCAAGTCCGTCTCCATCCCCACCGACGTCCCTGTCTACGACCTCGACCCGCCGCAGCAGGAGCTTCTCTGGAACGGTCCCGGCCCCAACAGCGGCCAGTCCCCCTACCCCGGCATCCGCGGCTTCTTCGCCGCGCTCGAGCGCAAAAAATATAAACTCCACGTCCGCGTCTTCCTCTCCAAGTACCGCGGCTACGCGCTCTGCCCCGACTGCCACGGCCAGCGCCTGCGCGCCGAAGCCCGCGCCGTTTTAATCGCGCCGCAAAATGGGCCTGCCAAAAATATCTGCGAAGTCACCAGTCTCACCATCACCGCCGCGCAGGCTTTCTTCGACAACCTGCAACTCACCCCCGCGCAATCCGAGATCGCCGGCAAGGTCCTCGAAGAGGTCCGCCAGCGCATCCACTTCCTCATCGAAGTCGGCCTCGACTACCTCACACTCGACCGCCTCTCCTCCACGCTCTCCGGCGGCGAATCGCAACGCATCCAACTCGCCACATCGCTCGGCTCGCGCCTGGTGGGCGCGCTCTATGTATTGGACGAGCCCTCCATCGGCTTGCATCCGCGCGACACCGCCAAGCTCATCCGCATCCTGCACGCTCTGCGCGATCTCGGCAACACCATTCTGGTCGTGGAGCACGACCCAGCTGTCATCCGCTCCGCCGACTGCCTGCTCGACCTCGGCCCCGGCGCGGGCGAACTCGGCGGCCACGTCCTGGCCGCGGGCACCGTCGCCCAGGTCACCGCCAACCCGCAATCCATTACGGGAAAATACTTATCCGGCCGGCTCACCATCCCCGTCCCTCGCCACCGTCGCGAGCCCGGTCGCGAGCGCTTACAGCTCACCGGCGTCCGCCTGCACAACCTGCGCGGCGTCAATGTCGACATCCCCCTCAACCTCCTCTGCTGCATCACTGGCGTCAGCGGCAGCGGCAAATCCACGCTCATCCATCAGGTCCTCTACCGCGCGCTCCAGCAGTCGCTGCACCGTGAGCCCGACTCCTCCGCGCCCGAGCCCACAGAGCTCTTTCGTTCGCTCGCAGGAACCCAGCACCTTAACGACGTCATCCTCGTCGACCAGTCACCCATCGGCCGCACGCCACGGTCGAACCCCGTCACCTACATCAAGGCCTTCGACGACATCCGATCCCTCTTTGCCTCGCAGCCCGACGCCAAACGTCGCGGCTTCGGCCCCGGGGCCTTCTCCTTCAACGTCCCCGGCGGCCGCTGCGACACCTGCGAGGGCGACGGCACCGTCACCGTCGAGATGCAATTCCTCGCCGACATCGAGCTCCCCTGCGAAGACTGCAACGCCACGCGTTACAAATCCTCCATCCTTGAGATCAAATACAAGGGCCGCAATATCCACGACGTACTCAACCTCACTGTAAAGCAGGCCTTGTCTTATTTCGCGGGAATCCCCCGCATCGCCGATAAGCTCGCCGTGCTCGACGAGGTCGGCCTGGGCTACGTCCGCCTCGGGCAATCTGCAACGACGCTCTCCGGCGGCGAAGCCCAGCGCGTCAAGCTCGCCGCGCACCTGGCTACAGCGCGCTCCAACTCCATCCGCAGCGGCAGCAGCTCCCTTGACCTCTACAACCAGTCCGGCGAACCCACCCCAGCGCAAATCGCCGCCCGTTCCCGCAGCCGCACCCTATACATCCTCGACGAGCCCACCACCGGCCTCCACTTCGACGACGTGCAGAAGCTCCTCGCCGCCTTCCGCAAGCTCATCGACGGCGGCGGGTCTTTGCTCGTCATCGAGCACAACCTCGACGTCATCAAGTCCGCCGACTGGGTCATCGACCTCGGCCCCGAAGGCGGCGACGCCGGAGGCCAGGTCGTCGCCACCGGAACCCCCGAAGCAATCGCCGCCAATCCCGCGTCCCACACCGGCACCCACCTCCGCCCCATCCTCGGCCTTTAATTTGTCATTCCGCAGCGCAGCGGAGGAATCTGCTTTTGCTGTCTTCATCTACAAGTCCTTTGCCAAGTCCACCCAGGTCGGATTGACGCTCTCAATCAGCACTACTTTTCGAGCGCGGTTCCAGTCCTTCAGCTCCTTCTCGCGAGCAATCGCATTATGAATGTACTGAAACCGTTCAAAGTAAACCAACCGGGCAATGTTGTAGCGGGCGGTGAATGTCCCTGGCCTCTTTACGCGATGCTGAAGCACGCGAACGCGCAGGTCTCCCGTTACGCCGATATATAGTGTGCGCGAACGGCTGGCAAGCATGTAGACAAAGAACTCGTAATCGCGTTTAGCCATGTTTGAATTTCAGTCCGTTTGAAGGAAAAGCAGATTCCTTCGCTGCTCTGCGGAATGACAAAAAAACTGAGACCACGTCAATCAATCTTGTCATTCCGTAGCTTTCGACGATAGTCGAAAGTGGAGGAATCTGCTTCTGCACTCGCCGTCATCCTGAACGAAGTGAAGGACCCCTGTATTTGTCCTTTTTGTTTGCCACTCCAGAAGGGAATCCGCGTTGGCTGGCATTCCGCAGCGCCCATTTGTTCGTCATTCCGCAGCGCCGCGATAGGTAGGCTCCTCTTTATTGTTGCCTGGAGGTAATCATATTTGTCCCCTC
>DATKGA010000102.1:0-2391 GCA_035510935.1 Acidobacteriaceae bacterium | reverse complement strand
CGGCCCATGGAGGTATCCATGACAACTGTCGGGCCGTTCGGGTGGATGAGCGCGGCGGCGGTTGCCTGAGGAGCATCGGGCAACTCGTCGGCAGGTTTGGTGGACTGCTGGGCCAGAGTCGACGCGGCAAACGCGACGGCCAAAGCGGAAATGGGGAGAGCGTATGCAAGTTTCATAACGAGTTTGAGGTTAAATCATGCGGTGGTGGGAGGGCTAGCCGGCCATCCCGCAAGCCTTCTCGTCATCCGTCGCACGACGTCCGCCATATTTCCATTGACGCTCTACCCATAGATAAACTATATATCTCTCCATGGCCAAGAAACCCGATCTTTTGCCTGGAACCCTCGACATGCTCATTCTTAAGACGCTCACCCGTGCACCTCTGCACGGCTATGGAATCGCGCTGTCAATCAAACGCCTCTCCGATGATGTGCTGACCGTGGAAGAGGGCTCGCTGTATCCCGCATTGCAGCGGTTGTTGTTGCAGGGCTGGGTGAAAGCGGAGTGGAGGATGACGGAGACCAATCGGCGGGCGCGCTTCTATACGTTGACCGGGGCAGGTCGTAAGCAGCTGGGTATTGAATTGACGCAGTATGAGCAGATGATTACCGCAATCGGTTTAGTGCTCAAGGACGCGGAGGCCTAGATGAACTTCATGAGCAAGTTTGCGAAGAAGCTTTCGATTCTTTTGAGACGCAAGCGGTTCCAGAATGAATTGGACGAGGAGATGACCTTTCACCGGGCTCAGGTTGAGCAAGACCTCGTATCCAGCGGAATGGATTCCGAGGCCGCGAAATATGCGGCGATGCGGCAATTCGGCAATGCGACGAGACTGAGAGAGCGCAGCCACGAGGTGGTGGGTTTCAGCATTGAGACGGTATTGCAGGATTTGCGGTTTGCGCTGCGGCAGTTGCGCAAGAATCCTGGATTTGCCGTAACCGCGATTCTGATTCTCGGACTGGGCATGGGCGCGAGCGTAGCCATCTTTGGGTTTGTGGATGCGGCGCTCTTGCAGCCGTTGCCGTATGCGGAGCCGACTCGACTGGTGGCGATCGACGAGAGCACGACTCTGTTTCCGCGCAACAATCTTTCCTATCAGGACTACGTGGACTGG
The DNA here is from genome assembly GCA_035510935.1 of Acidobacteriaceae bacterium. GTDB lineage: Bacteria > Acidobacteriota > Terriglobia > Terriglobales > Acidobacteriaceae > Edaphobacter. Next base: position 1,277 of record DATKGA010000102.1, on the reverse strand, counting down.
AAGCGGCTCAACAAATCGCTCAGCTCGCTGGATGTGTACACGGGAATGGGCTTTCGACTGCGAACGGCCTCGGGCACCGAGCCGGTTCCGGCGGCGCGTGTGAGCGACGGCTTTTTCAGCACCCTTGGTGTCCGGCCGATGCTGGGGCGCGGCTTTCTTCCCGGGGAGGACAGGCCGGGACGCGCGAAGATTGTGATTCTGAGTTACGGTACGTGGCTCAAGCGTTTCGGAAGCCGGCGCGAAGCGGTGGGCGAGACGGTGAACCTGAGCGGAGACGCCTACACAATTGTGGGCGTGTTACCGCGCGAGTTTGCCTTTGCACCTCGCGGCAGCGCGGAGTTCTGGACGCCACTGTTGGACCTGCCAGAGTGCGAGCAACGGCGAAGCTGCCACGACCTGGACGGCATTGGCAGGCTGCGCGATGGTGTGACTGTGGAGGCTGCGCTGGCCGATCTAAAGGGCATAGCAGCGCAATTGGAAAGCCAATATCCCAAATCCAACCTCGGCCAGGGCGCGAGTGCGACGACGCTGGCGCAGCTGATCGTCGGCGACGTCCGGCCCGTCCTCCTGCTGCTGCTCAGCGGCGCAGCTCTGCTGCTGCTGATTGCGTGCGTGAATGTTGCGAGCCTGCTGCTGGTTCGGTCGGAGGCGCGGCGGCGCGAGATGGCGGTGCGCGGTGCGCTGGGTGCAACGCCGATGCGGTTGGTGCGGCAGTTTGTAACGGAGGGTCTGCTGCTGGCGGTGGTGGGCTGTCTGGGTGGGGTGCTGGTTTCCGAATGGCTGATGGTCCTGATGAAAGGGCTGATTCCAAAACCCATCGCGGATGCAGTTCCGTTTCTGGGGCTGGTGGGCCTGAATGCGCACACGGCCATGTTTGCCGGCGGAATTGCCCTCCTGGCTGGGTTGATGACGGCGACAACACCGGCGTTGCGGCTCTCGTTCCAGGACATTCGAAGCGGACTTGAAGAGGGAGGGCGCACATCAGCGGGAAGGTTCTGGCGGCGCATGGGAGCGAGCCTTGTTGTGACCGAGCTGGCCGTGGCTGTGGTGCTGCTGGTGGGCGCCGGGCTGCTGGGACAGAGCTTCTATCGCCTGCTGCACGTACCGATCGGCTTCGATCCTGGTCGCCTTGCAGCTGTTAATTTGATTGTGCCTGGCAACATCTATGGCAAAGACGAGCAAAAGGTGGCTCTCTACCGCGAGGTTATTCGCCGCACATCGAGTTTGCCCGGTGTGCAATCGGCCGGCCTGACCTCGGTGTTGCCGGTCCTCCCCCC